>BFBT01000001.1:0-318517 GCA_003112755.1 Lawsonibacter asaccharolyticus
GATCTCTCCGAGCTGCCCCCACTGCTTGGGCTGTGGCTGGACAGGAGTATCATTACTGGATTGCCGGCGAGGGTCGGGCAGGACTCCTGTGAGTCCCGCCGCAATGCGAAACAGCCCGCCACAGGCTGTTTTATGGACGGATGGGAACCGCTCTGCACCTTATTTGGCCGTCTTTGATGCGGGAGCTTCCCGCACAGATGGTCTTGGCGCATCCTCCAATGTCGCTTCAGCCTCCCTCTCGGGGGCCTCTCGCCAACGGACGTATCCAAGCTGCCGGATATTCTATTTTCAAAGATCAAGAGGAGAAGATTTGACCCCTCATTATGTACAGGCAATAAGTAAGGGAGTTCACAAACGATTTTTCTAAAATTTTTTCTTTTCTCCGTTTTGCACAAAATCTTTCAGCCGTTGTAAGGCATAACGCTCACGATAACTGACTGCTTGCTGCGTGAGAGAAAGCATTTTCGCTACATCCTCCTGACTCATGTCTTTCCAGTAGCGGAAATAAAGCAGCAGCTGGTATTCTCTTTCCAGACTGCATAAGGCTTGATGCAAGTGATATACTTCCTCCTGATGTTGCACCTGTTCGTCCAGCGTCGGGCCGTTAGAAAATTGCTGCCGTCCATCCTCCATGAGCTCCTCCAGGGAGATTTCCCGACTGGGTAAAGATGCAATGGTTTGTTTTTTTTGATCCCACACCGAACGCTCCGATTTGAGTCCCTTTTCCATATAGCGCATCTTGCGGTCACTTGCTCGCAGTACACGCAAAATATCCGGACGTTTTTCAATGCCTGGGTAGAGCTTCTCATAGTCTGGGTAGTACATGTTGTATCGCGGCATGTCCGTTCCTCCTTCGATTTTCGTTGGTTCGCGGGCAGTCAACGAAAATCGGGAGGACCCCGGCAGGAATTTCTTTTCCCGCCAAAATATAAAATTTTTCTACATTTTCAATGTTTTTTCTGGTCTGGAATGGAAACGCGAAAAAAATTACATCCATATTTCGACAATTCATCCAGCATCTCCCAGAATTTTCTGGAGGATGCTCGGATTTTGTCGAGGACAAATGAGGCGCAGACAACCAGCTGGTTGCCTGCGCCTTTTTAGCAGGTGGCGATATTGGATTTGGCGGCGGCTTAGCCGCCGCTGGAGCAAAAGGGACGATAAAGCATTGTTATTCTCCCGTCTTTTGTGTAGTTACCAGCTCACATATTTCTTACAAAGCCGCATGAGGATCACGGCGGCTTGTGCCCTCGTGGCGGTGGCGCTTGGTCTGAGGGGCCCGCTGTCAGTGCCGTTGATAATCCCGGCGCTCACAGCCCAGTTCAGGGCCTCCAGCGCAAAATTGGAGATCTGGTCAGTCCGCATATTCCCGAATGACCATGCCGCCCTGGATGGTGTCATAGTCCCTGTTCTTGGCGTAGCGGTACAGGACGGCTGGTCAAGAGGCCAGGACAGGCCCAGGCTGGGAATCTCCAAGGGCTGCTCTTTTTTATGCAGTAGTTAATGACGAAATAGATGTAATCAAGAAAAAGAAAGGAAAAGCACAATCCAGACGGAACCGGCGGTTGTGTCAAGAAATATTTGTGAGTTCACAAGAATTTGCTATAATGAGGACAGAAACCCCTATGCAGGGAGAAGGGCAGGAGCCTATGCACATCAGCTATCAGCCGCTATGGACACCCTGAAAGAGCGCGGCATGAGGAAAGCGGACTTGCGGCTGGCCGCCGTCTTACTACCAATGATTGCCAACATGGGAAAGGGCGAGCATATCAGCATGAAAACGCTGCTGCGTATCTGCGGGCGCTGCATTGTGATATTGCAGATGTAATTGCTTTGGAGGACGACAATTCTGTTGCCCCATGAGGGGCCGCCCCCTGTCGGGACACTTTGTCAACAGCTCCACTTTGTCCCATAGTTGAATGTATGACAGAGGATTTGCAGAATAACTTACTACATATATCGGTTTGCACACATACCATCAAATTTGAATAACTGCTGGATTGGGGATGAAGAAATGTCGCTATCAAATGATAGTTTTATATCCTGGTTATTCGCATGGATTTGGATTTCAGCATTGGCAATTCCCATTGGACGTGCGTGTTCCCTGTACTTCCCATATTTGGTGACTGGAAAATATTTTTCACCATAAAAATGAAAAAACTGCGGAGGTTTTTTATTTCAACATACTTAAACCGGGACAATTCAAATGCAACGAATCCCAAAGACCAAGATAAACTTCCGCTCTTAGGCTGTATTTACTATGCCGTTGCTATTCCTTTGGTCACTGTCGCTTATATTGCATTGATAGGGTTTCAAATCAGTGCCATTACACTTGCAGAACCGTTATGGTTGTTTGACCGTATATTCGGGATTGTTGCGCCAGCATACTGCCTCTTTGCTCCGGTTATGGCCTTGCTGTATCGACTTGATTACGCAATCGGGGAGGCGCATTCACGATATTTGAAATAGCAACAAGATAAATCAAATATTCATTCCCCAAACCTCTGGACACATTGGTCCAGCCGCTGGCGGCCCCAAGCAGGAGACTTTGGTTTCCTGCTTTTTATTTGCGCATTTTCCGCTTTGAGCCATGTGTTTTGAGCAGGGAGGATTTGTCCAGAATGTGGATAAGCTGCCGGAACTCTGTTTCCGTCAGCTTGCTGTAATTGATCCCCAGCCGCTTGCAGTACAACATCGCCTGCCGCTCCAAGTCGCTGCCCTTGAAGTTCATGGTTTCCTCAATGTCCCGCCGCAGTTCCTCGGCTACCGTGTTGACCGGCGCACTCTCGCTGTCCCCTTTATGGGCGGCACGGATGTCCTGAATGACCCGGCACAGATCCTCGCTGACAAGCTGGCTGAAATACTCGTCCTCGTCCAGATGGGCGGCGCGCAGGACGCGGAGGTGGGGATCGTCCTCTCCCGGCTGGTAGCGGTCTATGATTTCCTGCCGCACCACATCCACATAGGCGTTGAGGCTCTGCACCTGCTACTGGCTACCCTGTCCACATAAATCTCAATATCCGCCAGCAGTCGGACAAAATCTTTATGCGCCATCATCTCGCACAGCAGCCGGTTATTGACCCGCCCGCTTTTCAGGAGGGCCACCGCTTCATCGGTCAGGTGCAGCTCCGCCAGCGGCGTGTCCAGATAGTTTCGGTTGTCGGTCAGGCCCAGCAGGTAGTCCACGGACACCTGATAGAAGTCGGCCAGCTTCAACAGGCTGCCGTGGTTGATCTCCTTGTTCTCGTTCTTTTCATCGGTAATCTCATAGCTGCCGAGGGCAGATTTTGAAAGGCCTACCTGTTCCGCCAGTTCTTCCAGCTTCAAGCCTTTCTCCACCCTTAAATCCTTCAACCGTTCCTGTACGGAAATGCGGGTTTTCATATCAGCCACCCCTTCCTGCGCCTGTGCACCGCCGTTTTCTTCCATTATAGCATACCATTCCGCAATCGTGGAATTTTTCGTTTTTGGAGCCGATTTCCTACTTTATGGACATACGGGCGGGGAAACAAAAATGTTCTATGATATGGGTAGTTCATCGATGGATCAAAATCCAATCGAATGACCGGCCTGTATGGGATATGCCCCCCGGCGATGTAGCGCGGCGACCTGCGGTGAGGAAATGGAGGAACCTTGACTGCAGCGAGCGTACCAATGGGGGCGAAACGCCGCTGAAAAAGCCAGGGGCAGGAACGACATTAAGGAGAACCGGCGAATATGGACACCGAATTGATACCGAAACACAACAATCCGATAGGGCATAGTCTGCCCTATCCGTACTACTACGGGAGATTTCAGGGCGGCTCTACGGCTGTTTTCCCCTTGAAAATCGCCCCGAAACACAACACAAAAATCTGCTGTCCGTCCACTCCGGCTGTTACGGCTGACTGGGCGGATTTTTTGATGATAGGAGCCAATATGCCGAGAATGTCAAAAAAGAGGAAGCTGGAGCTGTCCTTCTTCCTCAACGAGCGCGGGCGGGTGGCGCACAACATCCTTTGCCGGAAATGCCGCCACGCCTGCAAACAGAGCTTCCGGGCCATTGTGATCCTCTGCCCCTACCATTCCAAGCGGGCCAAGGGAAAGGAGGACACCTGAATGAATACGGAATTTATGACCGCCGACACCAACCTGCCGCCCTGTCTGCCCCTGCCGGGGGCCATGCTGGGGCTGCCGGTGAGCAGTACCGCCAAGGTCATGTATGCCAAGCTGCTGGGCGCTGTTCTCACAGCGGGCGTGGAGGACGCCAACGGGATGTTATTTGTCCGTTTCCCCTTGCAGAGCTGGCCGTGGGCTGGGGCGCAGTACAGACCTGCAAGCGGGCCTTGCGGGAGCTGGAGGCCGCTGGGCTGATCCTGTGGGTGCGTCAGGGAATTGGAGCACCGAACAGGATTTATGTGCTGGTGCCGAAGAAGCGGGATTGAAGAAAATCCTGTAGCACGGTATAATGAAAAGTAAGAAATCCTCGCCGCCATACAGTGAGGAACGCCGGGAGGCGGCGAGGAAGTTTGCGAGGGAACACAATATATGTGGGTATTAAAATGGAATTTAACAGGTAAGCTGGTAACATCTTCTTGTGATGAAGTGATTAAAAAAATCAACAGTTTAAATCAAGAATACCAAGACAAACAACCTGTTATTATTGAAATCGAAACATCTTCAAAAAAATCTTTGACAATAGGCGTAGGTACTAAAGAAGGCTTAAGCTGCCTGGTATACTTTCCTTTCCCAGATGGTTTAGGATCTATGCACCCTGTTCCCCACAATAGTCAATATCGCGATTGCGATAAAAGTATTATTTTTTGGCTAATTCTTACGACTCAGAATTTGAAATGAAAGATTTGATTACTTATGAAGAAGCAGTAAATGAAGTGATATATTTTTTGCAAAATGATGATGTTAGTGCTAATTTAAGCTGGGAGCCAGATTGACTATTGAATAATCGTAAATCCCTTTAGGAATTAGTCCAACTCATAAAAATCAAGAGAACAGCAGAAACAGACTGGGAGCCTACGCCGCCGCTGGCCGGAGTGTTGCCGAAAGGTGGACGATGACGGCTGGGGTTACAAGACCTTTGAGATCGACAAGGGCCGCTTCTGTTTCCGGCTGACCGCGCCATACAGCGAGGAACGCGGGAGGCGGCAAGGAAGTTTGCGAGGGAACACAATGCCATAGCGAACTTCAAGTGAAAGAGTTAGAGGCAAGGAGGGACTTTATGGACACCTTTATAGACAAATGCTTTAATTCTTTGAGCAGTATTTCCCGGAGAAATTTTTGGATGGCTTGCAAAAATCAACAATTACAGATAAGGATATTCATGTGGCGGAAGAAAATTAGGATATAGGTTTCCTACAATTTTTAAGGACTTTTTGAAAAGTTATGTTTGCCCATTCATGTGCTTATATGGGAAGTTTAGCGGCTATTCAGCAAGGAGAGGTTTACTTACTCCGTTGAAGATGAAGAATATAAATATATTGAAGATAAACTTCCATTCTCCGTTATTAAATTGCAGTTAGAGGGCTTTCCAAAAGAGCCAGAAAAGATTGCAGAGTATATTGAATTAGTTACATGGATGAAGCCGCTCAATTTGGATATTTGTATATCGGGGAATTTTACGGTGACTATCACTTTTCTATAACTTAATTACGGATGAAATTATTCAAATAGACCATGAAGAAACACCCTTTCCCCCACAAGCTCAAGACGATATGGAGGAATATGCCACTGTACTTTTTAAGTCATTTTCTGATTTTTTGCGTTGTTTCTTTTTAGGTGATATTTATAATGAAGACACATTAGAATTTGAAGGCGGACGAGAAGCCTAACCCTTTAGGAACTAAAGGGTTTAGGCTTCTATACATAGCCTAACGGCCATGTATTCGTGCGCTCTGCGAGCGGGACGGGACGGCGGATTGCCAGATGGAGCAACTCGCCGTTTTTGCGTCGCTGCGCTCCGTCCAAGGGGCTGGTCTCGCCTGCCAGCTCGGTCGGCGCTTCAAGGCGTTTCACGCCTTGAGGTCGCCACCGGCGACCCGCGCCCCTTGCGCGGCTTATGCCGCTTACTGCGTCTGTCCCCCTTCCGAGGGCCTTATAACCGAACACCAACACCTGACCGCTCACCGGGAACGCCCCAGAGGACGGTCTTTTTTTCACCCATTTTCAGCAAGGGAAGGCAACACCTTTTACATTTCCCGCCGCAGACAGGAGCAGACCCACACCCAACGCTGGGACAGGGATATGGAGCGGTAAGGGACTTCCTATTTCCTGCCACCGGTGTTAAAATGAAATCAGTCTTACGGGCTGCGCCCCGCTGGGACAAAGTGTCCCAAAGCCGGGGGCATGATCTCCCCGCCCCAACTCTGGCCTTTTGTCCAGCCAGCGGACGGCTTGCCAAAGAGAAAGAGGGAATTGTGATAAAAGATAAAAACCGCAACAAAAAAAATCAATCCAGCCGCAGCTGTGATTGCCGTTTTTCTGTGGGTAATCGTCCTAACGATAGTTCTCCATGCTTATTGTCAACAGGGTGGGACGCTTGCAAAGGTTGTGGAAGTGGCGTTGATTGTACTTACCCTGGTGGGATTTATCGCCTGTATCGTCATTTATGTTATCCCGATCCGGCGTTTGGCAGCGCGAATTGACAAGGCAGCTTTTCAGTATCAGTTGACCCATGACGGGGAGGCATATCTGGCTGAATTGGAAGAATGCAAGGAAATGCCCGGCGTGAAACGAGCTGTCTTTTATGATGTGCCAGCAAAAGACTACTTGGAGGTTTTGAGAATCAGGGCTCTTCGGGAGATGGGCCGGACAGCCGAGAGCCGCGCTCTGCTGGAAACAGTAAAACAGGAAACTACCAACGATTTGACGCGGCAGGCATTAAAAACAGAGGAAGAACAACTACCATAAGCCAAGCACAGGCTTTCAGGAGGAGCAACCATGGAAAAACGAATGAAGCGGCGATTATGCCTGACTGTCATGGCGGCCCTGATGCTGCTGGTTCTGACGGGCTGCTATCACCCCGCCAGCCGCGGGGAGCTGATCGAATGGTTCCAAGAACCTATACTGATGCGCCGTTGGTGGTTTCCCGGGAATGGGTGGAGGGCCGTGGGCGGGGCGGTAGCTATGAGGCATATCTCAAGGACAAGCCGGATCTGGTGTTTCACTTGGAAAGCAAATGGGTCTATGTGGGAGAACACGCCGAGTACCACAATGCCACCGATTTTAGCCGGGTCTACGGCGAATACTATCTGGCCGAGTACCAGATAGAGCGGCCTCTCCAATACTGGCAAGTTGTTAAAGACCATTGGGATCAGGAGAGTTTCACTCTGGAGACCGTCTATGACAACCCGGAGGGTTTGGAGGCAGCGGCAGCGGAGCTTTTGGATTTCCACGCTTTTCTGGCGGAGCAGTGCCCGGAGGCGGATGTGCGGTACCTGTTCACCTTCCGCTCCCCGGTCTGCCCAGATCGGCCCAGTGTGTCGCTTGGCTCTGGTGTTGTGTACCTGTCAGCAGGAGCGGGGGATGGGGCCATCCGGCAGGAGATCGGGGACTTGACAGCGGAACTGGCGGTGTGGTCTGTGTCCTACGGCCTCCATCCGGAGTGGTTCTCTCCGGAGGAGATGGAGGCAGCCCTGGACTACACCCAGACGCCGGAATACGACGGCCAGAACATCTACATCGGGGCATGGCTTGTCTCCGATCCGGAGCGGGGTGATCTGCGAGTCCCGCTCACCCGCCCGGGAAAGCGAGCGGTACACCTTTGCTGAAATTTACCGGCTGCTGGAGGCCCTGGAGTGGGAAACTTTGGAAGGCACCGAGACAGACTTTTCTTTCACCGGAGCGGACGGAAGCCTCTATGCCCTTTCCTATGACTTGTGGGAGGACGAGTATGGACATATGCTCAGCCGCTGTACGAAGGACGGTGAGCCGCCGCAAAACTGCCCGGACGATGGTACGTTCCCCATCTGGTGGAGCCTGGAGGAGATGACCGGCCTGGAGTTCCAAACGGGGAACGAACCCACAATAACCTACCGCGGCCCCGGCCCTGACGGAATTGTGGAGCTGCCTTCTGGCCCAGGAGAAGAGCTTCCGTAGGCTGATACTTCGCCGATACGCAACAGAACCGCCGGAGCTTTGGGTCGCTGAACAGGTTTTATAGAGGAAATGTCCTAAATATTTATTACATATATCGTTGAACTCAAAGGAGGGACAGGTGGTGAGAAAAAGAGGAAAAGTATGTTTGGGCGCGACGGCGGTGCTGTGTACTCTGTCCGGTTGCGGACGTCCGTCATGCCACCCGCGGGGAACTGATCGACTGGTTCCGGGGGAACTACGATGGGAAATGTGATTTATCTGGAAGGACAGCCGGAGCACACGGCACTATCTATGGGCAATGGGCTGACAGACACTTTGATCAGCGCCCTCCTTTTGAGCGGTTCTCAGCTTGCGAAAACTGATCAGGAAAAGAGGCTTATTGTATGGCTGGCGGAAAAGGATCAAAGTGCAGTTGGTATGGGAACCGTGGGCTTTTCCGTCCTGGATATGCCATGGGACAGGAACACCCTTGAGCAGAATCGGTCATTTCTGCGCAGGACAGTTGAGCAGGCGAAACTGAGGAGAGGATGGGAGCTGCTTGACTACCAGCCTTCGGAGGAATTGCTTCTTCCCAGTCTGGAGAAGTTCTTATTCCTGATCGCGCAATTAAAACAGGCAGGTATACAGCCGGATTGTTTAGAAGCATGGCTCGCAGAGGCCGCAGAAAATGACCCGGTAAGATGCGGCTTTCCGCGCTGCCCCAGGCATCACACGCTGCTGACCGTATTTGGCTGTCAGATTTGCAACCATGAATCATTCGGATAATCGGGGGATTGAATGGAATGGCCGCGAAATTTGAAGTTTACATTGTAAGCGGGAACTATCTCAGCATTCAATTATGTCAAGCGATATTCCCTCATGTGGGTGAAATACAGTTTTCTGGAACATGCACCGTCTGGGATAGCTGGCAGCCAACCAAAGAAATCATGGTTTATCTACAAGATGACAAGGAAATGGAAGCCTGCCTGAGCAGCGGCAAAATCCTTCACTTTTATGGCGCAGCAGGCCCCCACATGATCGGAGCAAGGCAGTATTTTGAATATGGTGTGTTTTGCACAGAGCTATGGATCGACACATCACGTTTGCCTGACTTGGATACGAATATGCCAAATGATTTTTGTAATTCTTTTTGCCAGTCCGTCAGAAGGAATATGCTGGGGCTGGATCAAACAGTGGAGATGAAATTCTTTGCTATGGGCACAGAAATGAGCATTGACTTTTCTGAACAGCTGGAAGAGTGTATCAATGAAAGCCATGGTGTCATGTGCTATTGGAGCGAGAAAACCGGCAACCATTAAAAGCGGAGAAATCGTGGCTCCGAGCCATGAAGCACAGGCTTTAAGGAGGGATAGGTGGTGACAAAGAAAAGAAAATATTGCCTAATTGTAGGTGGAACCGTTATCCTGGCTATCGTCTTGCTTTTCTGCTTTATTCCTTATTATATCCGTTCACATTTTTTACTGTCAGAAAATGAGGTGTTGGCAGGACTTGAGGCACGCTATGGCATGGAATTCGAGGTACAGGATGTGCAGCCGGATAAAAATGTAGAGACACTTCTGTAAAAGGCACAACAGATTATCAATGATGGTTATGATTATTACGCTATGCATGGGAAAAATCTGCCCTTGATTTCTGCTCTAAATCAGTTTAGAGCTTAACCATAGCCTCCACCTCTGGAAACTTTGTCCAGCCAGAAACGGACAACCAAACACTACTCACCAAGGTGCGGCCAGCAGACCGCGCCTTTCCTATGCCTGAAACTGCCCCCCCGCGAATTTCCCCTCGCAGAACCGACCGTGGCGCTGGGGCGCAGTACGCAGACCTGTAAGCGGGCCTTGCGGGAGCTGGGACGATGGACTCTGATCCTGCGGGTGCGCTGGGAAATCAGAGCGCTGAACAGGATTTATGTCCTCATTCCAAGAAGATTAAACCGTTGAAAAACAGAAGAATAAGCCGCCCAAAACAGTTTTACAAAAGATTTCAGGTTTGCTATAATAAACGCAGGAAATTGAGAGTTTTGACTAATATTTCAATGTGCGGGAGGGTTTCATAATGTGGATAGTTATTTTAGTGGCAGTCATCGCAGTACTACTCATTCTTTACATTAAGTTCTATAACCGTTTGCAGCGGCTTTCCGTCAAGGTGCAGGAAGGCAGCGCGGGCATTGATGTTGCTTTGGAGAAACGCTACGATATGCTGTCGGAAGAAATTGAGGCAGTAAAAAAGTATCTGGCGCATGAGTATCAGATCTACACAGAAGTCACATCTACCCGCGCAGGGAAAGAACTGAACGAAAGCATATTTCAGGAAAAGAAACAACTGTCTGAGGAAGCGGTCAAAGCAATCAGCGAGACGATTGCCGAACAGCAAAAGCAGATGGAAACAATCCGGCAGCAGTTGGATCAGCAGCGAGGGCAGGATAACTCTCTTGGAGCGGAAACACCAGGTATGGGAGGCGACGGGCTGCTCGGACATCAGGTAAGCCTGGATCGGAAACTTGGCTTGCTTACTTCCGCCCAGCTGGGACTCACCGGGGTCAACTCTGCCATCAATGCACTGGCTGAGCAATACCCAACTCTTTATTCCTATGCGTCCATGCAGCATTTTCAGCAGGATATTTTTGACGCAGAAGAACACTTACAAGCGGCGAGACGGTTGTACAACTCTAATGTATCTTTGTATAACCAGAGAATTAACACATTTCCTTATCTGCTTTTAGCAAAACTTCATGGTATGAAAGAAGCGAAGTTTTATACTGTGGAAGAAAAGAAAAAAGACTTTAAGGTGCAGTTTTGAGAAGAAAGGAAAAAAGATGTATGAAAATGGTGGAACAAAATATCAGCGGTGTCAAGCTGGAACAGTTGCGGCAGAACGCTGTTAAAAAGCATAAGATTCTGCGGAAGCTGCTCCCGGTGTGCCTGATTTTATTTATAGGATTGACACTGGTAAAAAACCGATTTTTGTTTGTCTCCATCAGTGAATATGGCTTTGGAGACCCAGCAACTCAGGGGGCCTTTTGGGGTCTGATCGGAGGCATGATGCTCAGTGTGATTTTTGCGGGTGCTGTTTTTGGTTTTTACTATATGCTGGTCTATAAAAAAGCTTATGACCTCTTTTGTATCAATTTCAAAAACAAATATGTGTTGGACACTCTCCGACAACTGCCGGATTTTTCCGAACTGCGCTACAATGCCGGAGGCGGTCTTTCTTATGAGGAAATGAACCGTTTAAAGTTAATCCCCGGAGGCCAGTCGGTCTTTTATCAATCGTCGGATGAACTGTCCGGCAAGCTGGATGGAGTCCCCTTCCGGGCTGTCAATGTCTGCACTGGCGAAAAAGTTTCCGCAAGAAGTTCTACCCCCAAAATTCTATTTGAGGGACAGGTCATTGTTTTTTCCTATTTTGATAATCGGAAGATCAGTGAGGGTTTTGTCCAGGTGTTTTCCAAAAAAGCTCTGTCTAAACTCAGGGAAACCAGAGTCCCGTTGCCAATTCAGACAGAAAACAGTGTATTCAATGAAAATTTTGCGGTGTTTGCAGAGAACGAGCAGAATGCTTTTTACATTCTGACCCCCCAGGTGATGGAGCAGATTACAGCTTTTCAGGAAGCTATGGAAGGAAACATTTATCTTTCCTTTTCTGAAAAATCTCTATATGTAACTTGCAGCCAGCTTCGCAACCCTTTTCATATTTATATAGATATTCCTGTTGAAGAACAGCGTCAAAAGATTGCCGGCGATACGGCGATTCTCCGCAGTGCAAAGGAAATTCTCATAAGAGCCGGACAAAGCAGTCCGAAATAAGAAGGCAGTCCTTGAAAGGCGGTAGGTATCATATGGGATGTACAATTGTGTTCGTTATCCTGCTTGTTATTGGAATGGGCATCCTCTGTTTTCTGACGGGGGATATGGCGGCTTTTATCGCCCTGTCCGCTACTTTAGTCGTAGGGCTTGGTCTTGCCGGTATTCTGTATCATATCTATAAATCGAAGCAAAGACGGATGGAGAAGTATAATCCCCTATCCCCTACATTGCGCTGGATGAATGCCGCAGGGTCGATCCTGATTGCAGCAAGTCAACATACAAATTTTCATCTGCTGGCTGGCTGGCGGTACAATAACGAATTTGACCGGGAAAGTATTAAAACAATGCTGTGGGATTATTGGGGCATTCAAGGACATGAGACAGCTATAAAGGAAATGCGCAGCCTGATCGACGAGGGAATGCGTGCCAGCTATCGGAGGAAAATGGAACTCTTGTCGCATAAATATAAGGATGCTACAGAAGTCCAGCTCATTGAGGAGGCCCGCAAAACCAATCCAAACGCAGATGAGGACAGCTATCTGCCGAAAATGCTGATGGCCTGGCGGCGCTATGGGGAAAATGCCCTGTTAGGCTGGGACATGGGACGTTGCGCATATATCACGCAATGTTGCTATCTGGCAGGTTATATCAGTATGCAGGAAATGCTGGATCTGTGCGTGGATGCCGGGATGAAGGCACAGTCCTTTTTTCAGAATTGGGAAGAAATGATGGAGAGCTATCTGCTGGGCGGCCAGTTCTGGCAGCATGAGGATAAGAATGACCCAAAATCCATGACGGCAGAACGATGGAAGCTATATGAACAGCTCTGGCAAGGAAAAAAGCCGTTCCAGGGTTCTCCGTACCTCGCTGTCCCATTCGACCAGCCCCTCTCCAAAGAGGTTATTACCAATGAATACGGTATTCTGCCGGAATACCAAAAATATTATAATCATGGATAGTTAGCTTTCGGTACAGAGTAAGCATTGATAGAAGTGTGTACAAATACTTTGGAAATGCTAAATTTGACTATTAAGTAATTGGAAAATCTTTTCAGGAACGAAATGCACACGTATATGGTCTAACAGCCATGTATGTGTGCTCTGGGAGGCGGAACGGCGGATTGCCAGATGGAGCAACCCGCCGTTTTTGCGTCACTGCGCCCCGTCCAAGGGACTGCGCCCGATAATGTAAGATAAGTTGCGCAAATTGAATAGAGGATAAAAAGAGACATGGTTTGCAGACCTCTGGTAGAATGAAGTTACCACACACCATTCTGAAAGGAGTCTGTAAACCATGTCCGAGAAGATTGTACAACTGAACGAGGAAGTAATCAAGGGTCAGCTCAAAGAATTGGTCCGTGGCAGCGTAGAAGAAACGCTGAATGAACTGCTGGAGCAGGAAGCGGAGAAGCTGACCCAGGCTGCCCGCTACGAGCGCAACGAAGCTCGCCAGGGCTACCGCAGCGGTCACTACGACCGGAACCTTACCACTACCTCTGGAGATGTCACGCTCCACGTACCTCGTCTCAAGGGCGTTTCTTTTGAGACGGCCATCATTGAGCGGTATCGCCGCCGGGAGAGCAGCGTGGAGGAAGCCCTCATTGAGATGTACCTTGCCGGCGTCTCTGTGCGCCGTGTGGAGGACATTACCGAGGCCCTGTGGGGCAGCAAGGTATCTCCGGCCACCATCAGTGAGCTGAACAAGAAAGCCTATGTCCACATTGAGGACTGGCGGAATCGCCCTTTACAAGGCGGCAAATATCCGTATGTCTATGTGGACGGCATCTACTTGCGGCGCAACTGGGGCGGAGAGTATGAAAATGTCGCGATTTTGGTTGCAATCGCGGTAAATGAGGACGGATACCGTGAGGTTTTAGGTGCTGCCGAGGGCATGAAAGAAGACAAGGCCAGCTGGGTGAATTTCTTTCAGTGGCTCAAAAGCAGAGGATTGGACGGCGTGAAACTCGTTGTTGGGGACAAGTGTCTGGGAATGCTGGAAGCCGCGGGAGAAGTATTTCCTGACGCCAAATACCAGCGCTGTACGGTCCATTTTTACCGGAATGTGTTTTCCGTTGTTCCTCGCTCCAAAGTAAAATTAGTGGCCAAGATGCTCAAGGCGATCCACGCTCAGGAAAGCAAGAAGGCCGCCCGTGAAAAGGCTAAAGCTGTGGTAACCCAGTTGAGGGAAATGAAACTGAAAGAGGCCGCCAGGAAGGTGGAGGACAGTGTTGAGGAGACGCTGACCTACTGTGATTTTCCCTATGAGCACTGGACCCGGATTCGCACCAACAATGTGATTGAGCGGCTGAACCGGGAAATCCGCCGCAGGACCCGCGTGGTGGGGACCTTTCCGGACGGCAGCTCTGCCCTCATGCTGGTTTGCGCCCGGCTGCGCCATGTGGCAGGAACCCAGTGGGGCAACAAGAAGTACATGAATATGAAGCACTTAGAGGCGGCTTTAGAATACGCCTCTATTGCCGGCTGACCTCATCCAGCCAGAGTCTGCAAACCAATTTGCGCATAATTCTTGACAGTACCGGACACAGTACACAGACCTGCAAGCGGGCCTTGCGGGAGCTGGAGGACGCCGGACTGATCCTGCGGGTGCGTCAGGGAATTGGAGCGCCGAACAGGATTTATGTGCTGGTGCCGAAGAAGCGGGATTGAAGAAAATCCTGCGGCACGGTATAATGAAAAGTAAGAAATCCTCGCCGCCATACAGCGAGGAACGCCGGGAGGCGGCGAGGGAACACGATCTCATAGAAAGGATGAAGAAATAATGGAGAGTTGTTCTTGCGGTAAATATCAATATGGAGATGAAGTAAAACTTCCAAACTCTGCTTGGCAATATGTGAAAGAGGGATTTATGGGTACAGTTTAGACATATATAAGTTTGCTTGTGAATGACTGCGCCATACAGCAAGGAACGCTGGGAGGCGGCGAGGAAGTTTGCGAGGAAACATAATAGCGTTGTGAAGTTATCTAAAAGAACAGGGAGCAATGTATGAAAAGAAAAATCTTATGGGGAGTTATGGCCTCTTTTATGATCATAGCGATAGCCTTGATGACGATCATGCTTATCCGAATGGCCCAAATGACCGTTCCTGGATCATCGTGTGTGTCCCCGTCGGGGCCATATTACGATGGCCTGTATATTGATCTGGTACAGGAAGCGGATCATCAGAGCTATGTGATTTAGGATGCCTTTTCATTGATGAGCACGGAGACATTTGTTGACAGAACATAATAGGACCAGATAATTTTAGGCCGGCTTTCGTGCAGAAAGTCGGCTTTTATATCTCCGATATTGCGGGTGCACCGTCTCATTATGTGCTAGGATATATTGAATGACCGTACCTCACCTCGTCATGTGACTTTTATGTAGACAAAGAAAACCTACACCACATAGTTGAGTGGTGTAGGTGTATGTTCGTTTGAATCAAGGCAACAGTCTGGTAATATTTTGAACACACAGTATGTTCGTCAGTTAAGTAAAGTTCCCTACGATAGATTCTCGAATTATATAGAAAATGCTTAGGTAAGCGAAGAACGTAAATGTCCTGGCAGACTGCCAATCACTACATGAGAGGTTTTGTCATCCCAAAAGAAATAAATTCGCAGACAATAGAGCGCATTGTGGCTGACGCCCTTTTTCAAGTGCCGCTCCAGCAGCCGCCGTTTTCCCCCATAGGTGATGTAATATTCATCTCCCTGCTCCAGGATATCGCTGCCCTCCCCAAAGCCGCACTCGCTTAGGCCAGGATCAACCGCGCTACAACGCTGTAAAAAGGCGTCCCGGTTGATCCGGCCCTTCCGGTAATCATAGTAGTCCTCCGCCAGCAGGATCAGGCAACGATAGACCATGGATGGGTTTTGATAGACGGCAGATTTCAGGGCACGGACTGCCCTCGGATGCAAATAGAGACGGTCCGGATAATACTGCTCCACCCATTTTGCCATTTGCTCATAGGTCAAATCGACCGGAGGCCGTTCTGTTTTCCCGTGCTTTAACCGGGCGATTTCCCGTCTCTGACGGTCCATCATTTCCGCCATGGCCGTCATCTGCTTTTGAAGCGCCTGACTGTCCTCCCGACAAGCTGCCATATCGGCGTAGTATGTCTCGGCCAACGCCTTATATTCTTCCTTGGATTCATATACCCGGCGCAGCTGCTCCCGACACTGTGCCAGCAATTCCTCCGTGCTTTCCTCCGTACTGGCGGAGAGCATACGGGCCTGCTCCGCTTCTATGTAAAACCGAACGCCAAACCTGTTCCAATCAATGACCTGCGCGACGCTTTGCAGGTGAATCGCTTTTTCCAGCTCCTTTTCAAATTCGCCGGGGTAAAAATTCCTTTTGATGGTTTGAGCTGTGTAGAGCGGATGTTTGTAGGGGTCATCTGCTTCAAAATCAATCGAACTGGGCCAGTAGATACGGACGGCGCCACCAAAGCAGGACCACTCGTCCTCAACGATCCGGCTAAGCTCATAGGTTGCATCCCAGTCTATAACCATTACATGGGCGCTGTCAACCAGAGCTGCGGCCAGTTTCCATCCGTCCACTAAATATCCGTTCTGACCAAGCGCAGGATTTTTGGCTTGAGAAATCAGGACAACGGGCAGCCGTCGGTCCTCGGCACACAAGAGGCCAATCAGTTTACTGACTTTGTGCGTTGAAATATGCTGGGGCTCTGTCGAGAGCCGGAGGCCATCATTCAGGCCAACCTCGTCTATCAGCTGGCGCACAAATACCGGCGACCTGGGCACAGGCTTTGCCTTGGAGCCAGGCTCGCGGAGAAAAACGGTTTCCCGGACCGCAAGGAGCAGGCTGTGACGATATGGCTTGATCTCAGCCTCAACAGTGTCCCGGATGCCGCTTTCAAATACAGAGGAACGAAGGGTGAAAAAGTGTTCCTCCGGCTGGTAAATCACCGCAACAGACCGTCCTTTTTTCGTTGACCCGCTCACAGTCGCCGGAAACTCCGGGAGCGGAATGCAGTCGATGACTTCCCTGCGCATCCAAGCATAGAGGATCCACGCCGCAGCCATAAATTTTTCGTCATTGATTCCGTCTATTTCGGAGCCAATCCATGCCGCAAACTGATAGATGTTTTTCATTGTCGTTTTCTCCCTAATGGTAACAACCGACCTGTACGTCATTCCCCTCACTTGCTATTATTTTACTACACATGATCTCAAAATCATAGGTATTTGTTGAAAAACCCCGGCTACTCAACGTAAAACCTCGACAAGACGCTCCAATCTGGCTGCGAAATAGGTTGCTGCCTTATTCCCGATTCTCATTCAAGAAATCCCGGAATATTTTGTTATAATACTCCCTGTCTTGCAGCTTGTTAATCAGTGGGATAACACGACGGCACAGTTCCGCCTCCTCTGCTGGGCACATGGCGGTTGTCATGTGTTCCTCCACGATTTTTAGGTCCCGTACATCATGGTATATTTCATCAATCAGGCAGTAAAAGAGACTATCAGCGTCCGCAAAGTATTCATAGTTTCCGTCTATGTCTGGCCGAACTACTCCAAATTTTGAGGACACCAGAATATCAAAATAATGATGCCCATGAATATACGAACCAAATGCCCGTAAAACATCATCGATTTTTTCCATCTCTGTCGCCTCAACAAAGACTTTTCTCGGCTTCATTTCATCTTCGCGGGCTGTTGATGCAAGCAATCCCAAAATCAGTTCTTCTCTCGACAAATTTTTATATAGGTCTATCCCCAACAGTGTCTCTTTCGTATTTTTGTCCATTGTGTTGCACCTTTCTAAATTGGAGATTTTATTCAGATGTGCCCGGTGAGTTTGGAAGAAAACTCATTACGGCATTTTAGACTTTGCTAGAAAGTTGTAGAAGTCAATCCCTGCACCCGGCGTTGACTGTATCTGATCTCCTGCATCAAATTGAGGGCTGTGTTCTCCGTCTCCTGAACCATAATTGGGGAAGAACTTCAGGACTGCATTTTCCAGTGCGGCACGGTTGATCCTCGGCCCCCATGAATTTCCATCATAATCAATCATCTCATAAATAGGGAGACAACTCACTTTATAAGTAAAAAAACGGTAGCCGCAGGTGTTGTCGATACCATTTTCTTGGTCATACTTGTTTAGTGATGCAAGTTCCAATGTTTCAGGCCAAATCCCGCTACAGAGGGGATAGGCGATTGCCAGTATCCATCCGACCTCCGCAGTTTCCAGCCAATATAGGCCATTGCAAAGGCGGTCGTGCCGCAGAACTGGTCCCCATGGAGTTTCTTCCGGAATGGGAAACTCGCCAAAATATTCCGGACAAACTTCCATTCCAAATGACTTGTCACTGTCCAAAGAGTAGCCCTTCGGCAAAGGAAGCCCATGTTCAGCAAGGTATTTATGGGCCTCATATTCTACAACATGCCGCCCCTTACAGTCATAATCGTTATCATATAAATATACCCTCGGGATGATTGGTAGTTGTACGCCATAGGCCCGCGCTTCCGAAGAGATTGCAGGGGAGTCCTCTGTTACCGCAATATATTCCGTTAAAAAATGAGGACTGATTTTATTGCCTTTAGTTCCAATATAGTACACGCCCGGACAAATGGTTTCCGCAAAATGGATTGTGCCGTACTGATTTTCAACGGTATGAAAATCAAACGGAAGTTCTGATACCGGTATCTGCTTTTCGCTGGAATCCCCTTTTACGACCACTGGCACAGGAATGTGCCTTTGAGATTCGGGCGGAACCAGTGCGGCGATTTCTGGCGGTAGTTCCCGCAGCCTTGTCCCGCACTCAGAACAAAAGAATGCTGTATCACACATTTGTTTCTTGCAGTTTGGGCATCGTAACATTGTAAATTTCCTCCATTAAGCCTGACACTTTGACTTATTTAGATTGGAAGTATGGGTTACTTGATGGAGCGTATCCACCAACAGGCGTTTGATATGATCACATGATAACTGAACCGTCTTTCTTTATGGGATTCGACTCCCTATATCTCTGATCTCTGTATCTCCATGTATGTCGATGGTGTTTTTCTGCGAATAAATTATACTTCCTAGAACACTATAAGTCAACGATATAACGAAGTATAATGTTCGTATCAACGAAGGAGCGCGGACGGCAGAATTATGAAAAATGTACTTGCGGAAATTACAAGATTACGATTAGAACGTGGTTGGAATGAATACGAGTTAGCAAAACACTGTGGGCTATCGCAGTCAACAATATCAACGTGGTACAGAAAAAATCAGACACCTACAATCCAAACTCTGGATAAAGTCTGCAAAGGACTGGGCATCTCATTATCTCAGTTTTTTGCAGAGGGGAGTGATGCAGTATCACTTACCCCAGAACAAAAGGATATGTTAGATAACTGGTCAGCGTTAAATATACAGCAAAAACAAATTATTAGGGATCTGCTTAAAAATATGCGTTAAGCGTTATCACGTTAAAAAGATACGGGAAGGCCAACTGACCATTTGTTTTTTGTCGTATTATAATATTCGTAGAATAGCACTAAATATGGGGTGATTAAGATTATAAATATCCTTGACAGAATCACCCAACTTCGTTTAGAACGGAAATGGTCTGAATATGAATTAGCGAAGTATTCTAACATTACACAATCGACAATATCTACATGGTATCGTGAAAACCAACTCCCCACAATCAAGTCGCTTGATAAAATCTGTTCAGGGTGTGGCATCACGTTATCTCAATTTTTTGCTGAAAATGGTGATGCGATTTCGCTTACCCCAAAGCAAAGAGAGATGTTAGATAATTGGTCATCGCTGACAGAAATTCAGCAAGAGCTGTTCCTGAAGTTATTTAAATCAATTCCATAGCAGAGACTAAATGATGTGTAGGTCTGCGATTGATCAACAAGGAAAAGCTAAAAGCCCCTGCAAGAAAATTGAATCTTCCAAAACTGTCCATTGTTTTCAAACTGTGGCTTATTCTTCATACTTTAAACTGGTTCCAATGTCAAGGACAATTTTTTGACAGTAACAGATACAAAATAACCACCGTTACTGGTGAAAAAAGCGTAAGCACAGCATGGCCGCCATATTAATGCCGGCCATGCTGTGCTTATAATAGGGGGTGTTTTTTTTTGCAGATTTACTAAGTCTGTTGCGGCAACGGGGTTACTGGGTTCACTCTATCGCATTGATAAGTATCACAAAGGCGAATAGAGAAAGTACCTTAAAAAAGTTCACGCATTTTGTAAATATAAGCGAGTTCTGGATGGGCTCCCCAGTTTTCTCCATTGTATAGCTGCAAAATCAGGTCAGCTGATGCGGTCATCAAATAGGCCCTTGCTTTTTGGGATAGTTCAAGAATTTCTCTCAGATGGGATATCTGTTGAAGCGCAAGTTCTTTGGAGCGGGTCCACTTCGCTATTTCGCGGCGCAAGATGCGTTGATCCCTTGCTATGACGAATTCTGGGTCCTTTTTCTTTCCTTGAGCCATAGCGCGTTTCTTTGCGCTGGCCTCTCTGTACTTTTTGGCCTTCTCCTCTGCCGCGCGGCGACGGGCGGCTATCAACGCCTGGATTGGCATAAGTTCTGTCGCCTTGATGCCGTAGTAGTTGTCCACCGGGTAGATACCAGTGGTAACATAGGTGTAGTATTCAGATGGAGTTAGCCCCGCCAGCGCATATTGGTAATGTCGATGGTTATAGGCATCAATATAGCCGCTGATCATCCGGCTTACAGTTGACGCGTCTGGACATAGCGCCACGAGGTCAAGCAATTCACATTTCAGCCGTCCGAAAAATGATTCCATGGGGGCATTGTCCTGAGAATTGCCCCTATCGGAAACAGACTGGAGAAAACCGTCATCTGACAGCAGCCTCTGGAATGTGGTCGAGAGGTACTGAGAACCTTGGTCGCTATGGATCACACATGCAGCACCTCGCAGTTCGTGTCCATGGTTCTCCATCATAACGTCATAGGCGGACTTGACAAGCGAGACTGTCATGCGGGAGGACACGCAATGCCCCAAGATCTCTTTTGTATAAGCATCCTTAAAAGCGCAAAGATAAATCGGTGTACGCACAGGGCCATAATACAAATAAGTGATATCTGTCAAAATAACTCTGCGGGGACCAACGGAGAAATTCTGTTTCACCGCGTTTTTCGGGGAGGAATATTCGTGATTGTGTGTGGCCTGATTCTTATAAGCGTCCTTCCTGGGTCTGTTGGCCACGAGATTCATTTCTTTCATAACCTTTCGACAGCGTTTTATACTGATACTGATATTGAACTCGCGCCATAGATGGGTCTGAAAGGTCCTTTTTCCCGGAACATATCCAAGTTTTCTCACGATTTTCCTAAACTTTTCTTTCAATTGCTCCTGTTGTTCTTTCTTTGCGGCACAGGAGCTGTCTATATCTTTTTTACGCCTGACCCACGAATAGTAGCCGGATCTGGACACTCCAAATATGTGAAGGCATTGCACGATAGACAGACCGTCCGCTCTATCCGCTTGTCTACGGATAAAGGAATCTACCATATAGAAACGGTCGGCGCTTACACCTTCGGATTCAATGATATAGTTGTGTCCTCCAATGCGGAACGGAGTTTTTTTTGAGCTGCAACCAGCTCCTCCAAATAGGCATTTCTGGCTTTCAGATAGGCCAGTTCTTCCAGAGGGGACATGGCCCCCATAGCCTCTCTGGGTACAGAGCCATCATAGCTGGAGGGATCTGCGGTGAACAAACGACCCTCCCGGCCCAACTGCATCGCCCGCTTTCCTGCGGAATTCGCGCGGTCCTCTCCGAGTACAGCGGTGGAAAACCCAAGGCTGTTATACGCTGCCACATAGGTCATATGCTCCTCGGAGATCTTCTTATACATGGCAACATAAAAGTCCTTCGTGTAAATAATATCCCGCCCACGAAAATCCTTTAGGAACGGATTATCCAGAAACGGCTGAATCTCCTCTGGCGGCTGCCTGGTCATTCTGTTTTGTTTCATATTCCCTCATCCGCCCACCTTTCTCATACTCCTAAATTTTTTGCCCGTTCAATGGCTCGTTGGGCAGCTTTTTCTTTCATCTGCTGATACTTTTCTTCTTCCTTTGCGATGTAGAGCGAGAATTCAGCTTCGTTCATGGCCAGAAGATACTGCTCGTACTCGACTGGCGTCATGCGGCCCTTATCCCACATGCGGCGTTCATAATTGTAATACTCTGCATATCGCGCGACAAGTTCCCTCAACTCCTCGATATCTTTGCATTCCGAATACGGACACTCATCTTTAAAATGTCCAAAGAAAGACTCTTGTGGGGCGTTGTCCTGGCAATTTCCTCGTTTGGACATCGATTGTGTGTAACCTCTTTTGCTTACTTCCTGCTGGAATGCGCCAGACAGATAAACTGTCCCCTGGTCAGAATGATAAAGTCCACCGCTGACACATGGGTGAAGATCTGATTGACGCAGTGTGGCAAGCGCCAGTTCCAAGTCATTGTGTTCGCTGACTAAAAACGCAACTAACTTGCTGGTGACGGGATCGAGCAGTGCTGAGCCATATGCCTTGCATCCGTCGCCATAGAGAAGATGTGTAACATCTGTCAGCCGTACTTCATTGGGCCGGTAAAGGCGGAATCTGCGCTGCAGCAAATTAGGTCTCACATTCTTTTTCAGTGCCGCTCCACCCATGCGCTTGGAAGGCGCTGCCTTCCGAATCGACGATGTGAGGTTGTACGTTTTCATAATACGGCGTATCTTTTTCAGCCCCATACGCTTTCCCGTCAGAGCTGGCATCATCATATAGATCTGCCTTGAGCCTTTGGCAAACCCCTTGTATTCCATAACGGTTCGAATCAGTTCGGCATCCTGCTCGTCTTGTGCGTTTCTCTGTACTACCGACTGTCCATAGGTGCCATTCTTCAGTATGGCATAATATGACGCACGAGAAATCTTCATGAGAGAGAGTATTTTTCTAACGCTATACTTTCTTCCTGGGTCTGGCGGAAGATCCCGGAGCCACAGGCAGAGCGATTTCTTCTGCAGAACATTCAGAGAAGAAACAATATCTCCAATTTGAAGAAACCCTTTTTCTACAATACTGTCCAATGCCCGCATCCTATTTCTAAGGATTTTCCGTGTGGGAGAGGCGTTTATTGTCTCTCCGTCAGCCGGTGTAGCCCATGCAGCCAAAACTCGGCTCATGCGATATCGCTCCGTTACTGAAAATATCTCCGGGTCAATATCAAACACACGGAGGATGTCGTCGAATGCCAGTACTGCAATAGGTGCGGCAGCCTCAAAGAATGCCTTATTCAACTCTATTTTTTCACGGGTGGCTGTTTGGACATAAGGATGTTTACGATACTGCTCTACCGTGGCGGCAGTATAATAAGCTGTACGGCCCCTTGTAGCACTGCGGTTTGTGTCCTGCCCAGATGAATGTTCAAATTTTTCTTGCAGCCAGTATATTTTGTGGTAGCCCATGTCTGCTGGCGAAATCCCAGCGGACAGCAAACCATCTTCTATGGACTGTTGGGGATAGTTTCGGTATAGCTCCGCCTCAAAATCCGGATGTAAAATCAGTCTGTTGACATCCCAAACAAATTTTCCGCTTTCAACCAATTCCTCCGCAGTCATGGTTGGCATATATATTGTTTTGGCCCAGTTTGCCTGGGTTTCCGGCGATGCCTTTGAAAACTTCGGACGCCCACCCCGTTTAAAAACAGATTCCACTGACTTTGTGAAGTTTAGGCCAAGGCGCTGGGTATCAAATCCGTTTGCCTCCAGCATCCTTCTGACAGTTGACCGCTCTGGCCTCCGTATCCACGCCTCATAGACCTGCTGTCTGAACTCTATTGTCAGCAGCAAACGGTTTTCCCGCACCTCCAGCACATTTGGATTCTTTTTCAGGGCTTCTATTTCTTCAGGCGAATACCGTTTGGGAACAAATTTAACAGCCATTTTCCACCCATAGCCTCTGTCCTATTTTGCACGATGATCTTGACCTCTGTCAAGGCAGTGTCTACAGCGTTTACTCTTTTGTCAAACTACTGTCTATTTTCTGTGTACCACTGTCAATCTCTGGTCTGTCTTTCGTGCTTTTTTGTCAGAGTACTGTCCTTTCTATAGGTACCATTTTACTTTCTTTCTCTGTTCTAAACGCTTCTTAGAGTGGGTCATTCTGGTTGGTTCACCACGAACCTACCCTCGGTCCACCGTCAGGGCAAAATCTCCCCCTGGCGGTGGACCTTTCTATTTTGAATTCAAACCAGCCGGTATAGATTGGAGCTGAGGCTTCCGTTCTCCCGCCAGCGCGGCTCACTTGTGACCAGCCCCGCACGATATAGGTCCTCCAGGGCCCGCTTGACTGTGGAACGGGAGAGGCCCAGTTCGGCGGCTATGGTTCGGATTCCCGGCCAGCATCGCCCTTCACTGTCGGCGTGATCTTTGAGATACATATAGACAGCTCTGGCCCTGTGGCTCAGGCTGGAGCGGTAGATGTTTTGAAAATAAGCCATGCGCAATCTCCTCATGGACGCAGGCTTTTCTGCCCATCTAGTGGCTCCTGGTCGGAATGATTGTCTGGGCGTGCGTCTTGTTTCCCCTTCCCGGCAGCCGCCTTGTCAGATGCCGGGGGCGGTGCGCTCCCAACTATTTTCCGCGTGTGGTGGCGGTGCAGGATCTCCAGTTCCAGCTCCTGCTTGCTGGCATAGGCAACAGGACGGGCCGCTTTTTCCGGGATGCTGTACGGTTCCCTGAAGGTAATCCCCCATTCCAGAAACAGACGCAGATGGGTCCGCATGGGGTGGGTGCCGGTCTTCATGACGATGAAGTGACCTTTTGGGATGGACTTGAGTTCATCAGGAGTCATGAGAGGCCGCTCCATCATCTGGATTGTCTGGCTCGGGTCGCTTTTCCCTTTGCTGATGTACCCGCTCATGACGGTGCGGCTGCCCAGCGCCTTGGACAGCACCTCGGCGGTCTGGGAGTTAGGGGCGAAGCCGCCGAAAATCGTATCCTGCACATTGTCCTGAATAATCTCCGCTCCTTCACGGCCATAGTTTTTTTCCAGCTGCGCGAGGGACTGGATGATTGGGACCAGGGTCAGTTTTCGGGATCGTCCCGCAGAGAACAGGGGCAGAATATCAAAAGCGGGCATGGTGCCCAGCTCATCACAGAAGAGGACCACCCGGTTTTTCAGCTTCCCACCGTTCTCGTCCGCCACAGCGAACAGCTCACGGGAGAGCGTTTGAATCATGAGGCCGGCCATAAAGTTCTTGCTGGGATCCTCTTCTGGGAGGATCAGAAAGATGGCAGATTTTCTGCTGGCAAAGACTTCGGCGTTGATGGCGCTGTCAAAGCACAGGACCTGCTCCAGCTCCGAGTCCAGGAAAGCATTGAGGCGGGAGAGAACCGTAGACATGACAGAGTTCATGGATTGCTCCGCCGTATTCAGAGCCGCTCCGGCAAACCACCGTGCCTTATGGGTATCCGGCAGCTTGTCCATCAGGATCTGAAACTCATTTTTCCCTTTTGTCTTGCTGGGAGCCAGCAGATCCTGCACCAGTTTGAACACGCTGACGATGTGCCGCCGCTCCTGCGGGGCCTTGTCTGTGGGCGGCAGGTACTCTGCCAGCAAAAGGATAACGGCGGTGAGCAAGCCCTCTGCCGCGTCATAAAAGAATGCGTTCTGCCCGTAGTTGGAGGCGTCCCCCTCCGGGTTGACGATGGTCTTTGCAAGGATCTTGGCGTACTTCTCCGCCTTGGCGCGGGCGGCCAGGTTCTTCTCATCCTCACGACAGACATCCATGTAGTGGTTGATGAGGGTCAGCAGATTGTATCCATTCGAGCGAGTGGGGTTGCGCAGATCGATAACCGCCACCTGATAGCCGTAGCATTGGGAGGCAATGGTCCCGTAGTTCCGGGCCAAGTCTCCCTTGGTATCCAGCGCCAGAAAGCTCATACCGCTGGCGCAGGCATATTCGAGATTGGGGTAGAGAAAGAAAGCCGTTTTGCCCACACCGCTGGCCCCGATCATCAGGCAATGGATGTCATCGACATCCACGATAGCCCAGAGCGGTTTTGCTGTCGGTTTCTGCTTTGGACGCTTCCTTCTCGGAGCTCCTTTCCCTCTCCAGAGAGAGCGAACCTTTTCCGCCAGTTTTCCAGGCTTTTTCAGACCTCGGCCTCCCACGCAGCCCAGAACCAGTCCCTGGGCAGTAGGCAGATCCTCGCCCCTGCGCCACAGATCCGGCCGGAAAGGGATATGTCGGTAAGTCTTCTGGATCTCTTGCTTCGTGGCCCAGCGGGCGGTGCCGTGCTGGCCGTCACCCACGGTCTTGGACTTGATATTGTTCAGAGAGCCCACCCCTGTGAAGTGTACTGCCGCGCCGATAAGCAGGAACGCTCCGCCGCCCAGCAGGATCAGAGGGAGCAGTTCTGTCGTTGTCATAGGGTCACCCCCAGTTCCATGTTCAGCGTTGGCTGTGTTTCCCGCTGTTTTATCTGCTCCGCCTCATATTGGATGGGGACGCCCGCAAAGGCGGCGGCCAGCTCCAGCCATCTGCCCGCCAGAGTTTTCTTCTCCTCTTGGGTACGGAGCCCCACGGCATCTTCCAGGGCGAGGACACTCTGGAATTGTGGGGCGAGCTCTCTATGGCGTTTTTTCAAGCTCCCCCGGTTCCGGTGGGGGCGGATCCGTTCGCACAGCAATTTGGTCAACTCATCCTCTGTGGCCGCCATCCCCAGCTGCCGCAGCTCACGGCGGCAGGCCGCAACGGCCAGCGCCGACGCCTGTTCCATGCAGTCCATGGCCTGGTCGAACCGGCCCCAGTGCAGGTGGGCGCGGTACTGTTCGATCAGCCACGGGACTCCATTGTTCAGCCGGTCCAGCTTCACCGTTGTACTCATGGCACAGACCCGTTTACAGACCTCCGGCGCCGCCATGAGCTGGGGGTGTTCCTCCGCGCTCTGCGCCTCCAGTCCGCATCGGGCTTTCACATCCTCATTCCAGTCCTTATGGATGGACTGGAGGACCGCCGTTTCAGCATAGCCCCGTTCGGCCAGAATCTCCTTCAGGCGGCCCGTGGCCTCGATGCCCGCCGCGTCATGGTCCAGGCAGAGGATGGGACGCCGGAACTCCGGCGCCTGCTCCAGCATCCATAGCATTGCCTGTTCTCCCACGCCGCACAGGGCCACATAGCTGTGCTGCTGCCAGTCCTTTGGGTACAGAGTCAAAAAGGAGAGCAGGTCAATGGGCGCCTCGAATACATAGAGCCGGTCGCTGGTCCCGTTCCAGTGGAAACTGTATCTGGGATCGCTGCCCTCCACATTGATGCGGAAGGTCTTACCTATGTCGCTGGTGCTCCGCTTATGGGCATGACGGACAACGCCGTGTTCGTCTTTTCCGGCGAACACGGCGTTGTGATATTTCTCGTCCTCATAGACCAGTCCGGTCCGGACAAAGGTACTCAGCACCTCCCGGTCGATCAGGCGCTTTTTCAACAGGTAAGCGTACACCCGCCGCATCTCCCGGCCCACTGGCGGCTGGATGAATTTCTTTTTCGGTTCCTTCTTCTTAGGTGCCGGTTCATAGATCCGGCCCTGCTCACCGTCCAGCAGACGGGTGACCGCCTCCGGGTAGCTGAGTCCGAAATAATTCTGCACAAAGGAGATGGGGCCGCCGCCCTCCTTGGAGGCATGGTCGTACCATTCGTTGCCCCGAACGGTGACGCTGTGGTCGCTGGCCATACGATACTCCGGCCCGGAGCGGATGAGCTTCTCGCCCTGCCGCCGCAGGAACTCCACCAGATCCACACAGCTGGCACGATATTTTTGTTCCTCGGTGAAATGGATATAGGTCATATAGTTGGTCACCTCCCAAGATTTTCAAGGTTCGGATAAGGAGGCATCACCTCATGCTGATCTCAGCATCCTCATGGTCATCGGGCTTATGCCCCATGGCCATTTTCTTTTCCCGGATCCGCTGTCTGAGCTTGCGGTCCGTGAACGTGACTGTCCTGATGGGCCCTCTCGAAGCCTGTTCCTGAAATATCCCACTCAGGTGGTGCAGGAGCCGGGTGGCGCAGGAGAGTATGGATAGGCCCTCGTCCATGTGGTCCAAAAAGTATTGGGCATATTCGTTTCCCTGAGCCGCTGAGAGAGCAAACCAGCGGACAGCAGCCTCTGGGTCACGCGGCACTTCCTTTCCCATCAGATAGAGCTTGCCGAGGGCATACTGCGCGTACTGATTTCCCTGCTCCGCAGAGGTGGTCAGCCAACGGACCGCTTCTTCGATCTCTCTGGGGACATCTTCTCCACGAAGCAGAAGCCTGCCCAGCCGGTACTGGGCATACTGGTTTCCGTCCTCCGCCGAGCGCCTCAGCCAGTTCAGCGCAGACGGGATGTCTTTCGCCAGTCCCTCCCCGCCAGTCAGGAGCAGGACGCCCAGCGCATAGGAAGCTGTGTCACTGCCCTGTTCCGCTGCCCTGGTGAGCCATGCCGCCGCCAGCAGCGCGTCTTTCTCCACGCCCCGGCCATCCCGGTAGATCTTTCCCAGTTCATATTGAGCGTGGACCCGCCCCGCATCCGCCGCCTCTGTCAGCCACTCCAGCGTGGTCCTGAACTGCTCTGGCTCCGCGGCAGGATCTGCGAGCATGATTTTCGCCAACCGATACCGGGCATATTGGTTTTCCGGCCTGTCTCTGTACTTCCGAGCCCCTTCTGGTTCTGTGTGTTCTTCCATCTCCTTAGACGGCTCAGACTCCTGGGGTGCTTCTCCGGCCAGATCAGTTTCTGCCACGTCGCGCTTATACGGCGGCTCATCCAACGCCGTTGGATCAAACACAACGTCTTCATATCCCAGCCGCAGAGCCTCCTCGATCACCATGTTTCGGATCCGCTTGAACTCTTTCTGCCGGGAGAGGGGAAGCCGGGGCGGGAGATCTTCCTTGTAGGTCCTGAGCACTTCTTCCCGGAGCTCGTACCACAATTCGTATGCCCGCGCCACACGCTCGTCCTTTGCCAGTTCATCCACGATCTCATCCACCACAGACTTCAGCGGCGCTTTCAGATAGCCATACTGCTTTTTGCCGGAGAGGTTCTTCAGCTTCCCGGCCAGATGCTCCATGAGCTGTTCGATCTTCGGATTCTCCAGCGTGCCCTCCCGCATCTGGAAGACCAGTTGATCCATGACCGTTCCGGCCTCCTGGGTGAGTTCATCCCGCCGCTGGGTCTGGCGTTCATAAAGCTCATAGAGTTCTTGACGGAAGATCCGCTGGGCCAGATCAGATTTGATCTGGGCGATCCCTTCTCTGGTGAGAAAGCCGGATCTACCGTCCGCGCTGTAGCAGACCATGTGGACATGGGGATGGTGGCCCTGGTCATGGAACGCCGCGTACCACCTGAACTGCTCCCATGGTATTTTCATAGCCTCGGCCATCTCCATGGCATAGCCGGTGAGGAGCTCCTTCCACCGTTCCACATCATCGTAGCCAAGCTTCGCAGCGTCCTCCCGGCGCAGGGAGATGATAGGGAGCCACACGTTGCCGGGGTGATGGGCCACCTCGTCCGCGATGTTGGACAGCACCAGCGGATCATCCGACCCGGTGAACAGGGCATGCGCTCCGGTGCGCTGTGCGCGGGGACGGCTGGCGATGTAGCTGACGTAGTTGTCCCGCTTGGCGATCTGGTCGTAGTTGTCCTCCAGCGCGCGGGTGATGAACTCGGAAGCGTTGCCGCGGGTAGGAGCGGTCTGGTAGTCCTCATACTCAAACAGCCCGCGGCTCAGCGGGAACTCCCGGAGAAGCTGCGCCACCATCTCCCGCTGTTTCTCCGTGGCCGGGAACTGCTCGTACCACGGCACTATGCGCTGGGCGCCCTCTCGGGTCGCTATGTAGCGGACATAGTTTTGCAGATGGGAGGTGGTGCGCTCCGAGCCACCCTTGAGGTAGGGGCACTTGAATATGACGCGGGGCATGGAGCGTCACCTTCTTTCTTTCAGCCCATGGTGGGTCCGCTCATTCCTATCGACATCTTGGACTCCTCGGGGTTCCCATAGCTGCGGATGGCTCTGTCGAACGACTCGCCGGGGTCATACTTCAGCTCACTCATCCAGCTCCGGCACACCGCTTCCAGCGGCTTTTCCTCCCGCAGAAGCGATTCCAGCTCCTCCGAAGAATATGAGCTGAGGTTACCCATCAGCTGGTTATAGCACAAATGCATGGCGGCGATCTCATTCGCCCGGTCATAGACCTCGTTGCCAGGTCGTCTCCACATGCTCTGAGCGTAGGCATCCATCTCTTGGTTGATTTTTTTGAAGATGGCTTCATGCGTCACAGTCCAGGCCATTTCAGTCCTCGCCGTTCTGATACTCCACGGCGTCATCCAGAGAGATCATGCCGTGGGTCTTCTTCACCTCCTGGATACAGCGCCCCCGCAGTTCTCTCAGCTGCTCCTCCGGGATCTCCATGGCCGCGGCCAGGACGTTCATCATCATGTCCATCTCCACGGCCAGCTTAAACAGCAGCCGGCAGATGTGGTTCTCGCTTCCCTGCACAGTTGAACGGATCGCCGCGACGAGCATGGGTGGCAGAACGGAGAAGCAGTCCTGGGAGGCCACATAGCCGCAGTAGAACTGCAGCGCCTTCTCCACGAACTCGTTCTGGCTCCGGCAGTTGGCCAGCGGCATGGCCGCCTTGATCTTCCGGTCTGTATCCGGATCGATCCGCATCAGGAATTTAATTTTTTCATCTGTCATTCAAAAAAGCCTCCATTTCGCAAAATTGGGCGTGATAGCACATTTGAAACCTTGGAAACCGCTGGAACTGCGGCATTTCCCGCCCGCTTGATAGCAGATTTGATAACACCGCCAAAAAAGTGATAGCATCGCTCCCTCCAAAAAGATACGGAAAAGCGGTTGAAATCCTTTCAAAACCGCATCCCCGGCCCGCGTTGCGGGACGGTGTGGAACAGGGTGATTACACCCTTTTATCCCGCACACTTTTCGTCCCCTCGGTCCACCCGCCCATTTGGGCCTCCAGCCGTTGCGGGCACTTGCGGCACACAGCCTCAACGCTGGCTCTTCCTTCGCATGTGTGGCAGGGGGCCACCCCGCCCGTTGAAGCGGCACACGGAGCCGTACAGAGCGCACGGCGCTGGTATTCCTGTTCTCCGCGCGAATGAGAAAGGCCGGAGCCTCCGCTCCGGCCTCCGTGAGTGTGAGATCAGCGGGGGACAGCGTCCTGCTCTGACGCCTCCAGTGCTCCGGCCACACCCTCCAGCTCAGAGCGCAGTTCCTCCCAGGTCAGAAGCTGCTTGCCGTCCTCCACCTCTGCCTCCGGGTCCAGGCATCCGCACAGCTCATCCATCTGGATGTCCGCCTCCTCCAGCAGAGTTTGGCGGCGCTCCGCGTGTTCCGCCGACACCGCTCCCCGGAAGAGCTCCCATACCTGCTCCATCCTGTGGACCGCCTCGTCGCCGTTGGCCGTCAGGGCATCCTCCATGCCGCACAGATCTGTGACGGTCCTGGCCAGCTCCAGCAGGGCGGTGCGGCTCTCCACAGACTCCAGCTGTGCGGTGGTGTGGAGCAGTTCCCGCACCGCTTCGATCTGCATGGGGAGTCCGGCTGTGCGGACAAGCTGTTCATCCCCAATCAGCAGGATGAGCTCCTGCCCAGCGGCTGTCTGCCTGATACGCTGGATCTCGTCATCGATCCAGTTCAGATGGCGCGCGGTCTCCTCCTCCAGCTGATGGGCGGCGGCATACAGCGCGAGGCCGTCGCGCATCCACTGGGCCGGTGGGACCGCATTCTCATCGAGAACCGAGAGGAGCGAGACGGTTTCGTGGGCGATGAGGTCGCACACATGGATGGGGGTGATCGTTTTCGTATTCATATTTTCTTCCTTTCCATTCCGTGTTTGGTGGTGTGTGCTGCTGTCAAACACGATGCTCCTTTGCGGTCGGAAAAGCTATTCAGCAAACCCACCGAACTTTTCGCTGTGGTTTCGGTCATGATCAACAGTTTCCAATGTGCAGAGGTCGGCTGTGTTCAGCCGACCCCTGCTCAAATTATCTTGGCATATCACTTTGTGGTTTTCGCTTTTCGCCTCAGCCCACTCCCGTGGCGGGATGGTGCCGCGCGGCTTTGTGGATGACTGCCAGAACAGAAAAGAGGACCGCGCCTCAGCGCGGCCCCCTCACGACTCTGCGGTCAATACAGGTATTTTGCTCTCAGGTAGTCCGCCTGCTCCAGTGTGATGGCATTGCTCCACTGGTTGGAGTTGATGGCTCCGTACAGCTCTCCCCACAGGCAGTCCATATAGGACACATGGTTTTTCTCTCCCTGGATGTATTCGTCCAGGGCTTTTTGCAGGCTGGCCGGCAGATCTTTTTCCAGATAGGAGTGGTCCTTGGGTTTCCCATCCGGGGCCAGTCTTTGCTCCACCGTCATGGTCAGGAGTTCCTCCATGGGGATGTCCAGCGCGGCGGAGAGCTTACCCAGCGTCCCGGCTCCACACCTCGTCAGCGATGTTTTGCCCGAGCAGATGTCCGCCAGCGTGGCCCAGGGGATTCCGCTGCGCTTGGAAAGCTGATAGCGGGATAGACTCTTTTCCCGCAGGACTTGTTGGATCGTCATATGCATCACCTGTTTCTGTTTATATCGGTATCCCGATAATCAGTCAAGGGGTGGATTGGGCGCGGCCAGGGCAGAGGGAACGGCACAGCCGCCCCATGGGGGAGCGGCTGTGCCAGCGGCCTCAGCTCTCCGCGAGCTCAGGCAGCTCCTGTTCCTCCGGCGTCTTCTCGATCCAGCCCAGCAGGTTCTGCGTTTCCATCAGTTCGGAGGCGAGCCGGAAGAGGGCCTCCCGGTGGTCCCGGCTCTCCAGCTGGATGGCGGTTTCGAACAGGCCGCAGACGTTGTCCAGCGTCTCCATGCCGCTGGCGTTCATGGGCAGCTCGCTTTCCGGCAGGACGTGGCGGGTCTCCTCCGGTTCGGCGGTCCCACGCGCCGCTTCCTTTTCCCGCGTGATCAGCTCCAGATGGGACACGGCGTTTTGAGGGTCGAGGCCCCATGCCGAGCCGATCAGGATGATGGCCCGCTCATAATCATCTGTCTCTGCCGCGCTGCCATGGATGACCAGCATGGCCAGCGCCTCTTTGGTGATCCGATACTGTAGGTCCCTTGCCAGTTCTGTGTTCATGTGATTTCCTCCTGCGTTGTTATTTTGCCGCAGTCCCCGGCGGCTGAACACACAATGCCACATCCCCGCGGGAAAAGCCATTCACCAAACCCAACGAGAAATGCCCCCCATCTTTGACATAGACGCCCAAGTCACATGGCCGGCCCGGTGGGCGGCTCCGGCGCCTCCGCCATGACCTGGGTGCTGTATTCCACGAGGCCCATGCCCGTCTGTTCCTGACAGTAGTCCTCCATCTTCCGCAGCAGGACTTCCTTTTCCGCGGCGTTGAGGTGATAGGAGAGGGCTGTTTCGCTGCCGTCCCCCCGGTGGAGCGCGATCTCCAGCTCGTCGCAGACCTGGCCGGAGGCCATATCGTAGTTGGCGTAGACGTTCAGCCCGTCGTCATTCTCCGTGGTGCAGACCTGGGTCCCGAACACCGCGTCCACGTCAAAGGACGTTTCCAGGTAAAAATTCAGGAGGCCGTCCACCTCGGAGATCTCCTCCGCCATCCGGACCTCCCGCGCGGAGAGATGGCCCGCCGAGGTGATCTGTCTGCCGTCCAGCGCGTCCAGGAACCGGGCCCATCGCTGGTCGCTGTCGAGGTGCGCCTTGCGGTCCGCCTGATAGACCGCTTTAGAGACATCCCCCATGGCAAAGGTCTGCCAGCCATCCATCACATTGACAGCGGAAAACTCCCGCTTATCAAAGTCCAGCTCAAAGGCGCCGGTGACCTTTCCTGTATTCTCCATGCGCACCAGCACCATGTCCTCAAACGCCTCGGGAGTGATCTCCTCCGCCTGATGCAGCATCTGCTCAAAGGAGGAGGCCCCGCGCTCTCCCCGCAGGTAGGATCGCAGGAGCCGGGCGGCGTCCAGAAACTCCAGAGGCCGTTCTACCTGGAGGCAGCGGTCCTGCCCGGACTCCCGGATGCGGAAGATGGCGAACTTCCTCGCGGCCTCCAGCTCCTGTCTGGCCTGCCGATCCTCCTGCCAGAGTTCCTGACTGATGCGGCTGTACTCCTGCTCGGGAACCAGCTCGTTGATGAGCTGGTCCAAATAGTCCCCGAGCTTATCCTCCACAGTCTCATCCTTCAGATGGCGGCTCAAGGCGTCGTACCACCGCTCATCCAGCCACACACATATTTCTCTGCTTTTCATGTGGGGTCACCATTCCTTTCCAAAGCAGTTTGCCCTTCCGGTCCGGGCGCCTTCTCCGGAGGCTTTTCCACGCCGGGGCGGGCGGGACGTTTGGGCTTGGCCGGTGGCGGCGCCTTGCGGTCCAGAAACTCCCGCACAGCCTCCGGTACAATCCGTTCATATAGTTCCGTAAGTGCCTCATTCATGCGCTTCTGTACAGTGGTGTTCTCTTTCTTCAGATAAAATTCCAGGGCGTCCAATTTCTCGCCGTCAAAGGAGAGGGTGATCTCGGTCTTCTGCATTTCCGACGCCTCCTCCTACATCATTTGTGGAGCGTCTATCTGCGTCTCCGCCTGTTGTACGTTCCAGCTTGCCTCGGCCTCCCGCAGATACTGGCCGGCCAGGTCACGGTTCTCCCCGAACAGAGGCCGCACATGGGGGAAGCCGTAGTGCTCTCCCTCCACGCTGGTGTCGTACCGGCCCAGCACATAGTGGAGCGGCACATCGTGCATGGTGAAGAACTCGCCGCGTACCGAGCAGGTCCGTTCGGACGGATCCACTGCTTCCACGACTCCGCCCCGCAGCTCAAAATCACCGGGTCCGCCGTATGGCTCCGTACCGACGAACAATACGGTTTCTCCCGGCTTCAGCTCCCCAACCAGCAGACGGTCCCGCATGGCGGAGATGATCTCCCCCCGGTAGACGAACTGTTTCTCTGCCTGGAATTCGGCGTCATCCATCTCCATGACGCTCAGCGCCTTTTCATAGGCGTTTTGGATCTGCTCCTGTGCCGCGTCATATTTAAAAATGTGTATCCCCAGGTCCCCTAAATAGTGGGTGACGCACGCCTCATCCGGTACCAGGAGCAGTTCCTCATAGGTGGCCACCAGATCCGCCGCTCGTTTGTACAAGGCGCCGCGCCCGGTCTCAGGTCTGTCCCGCGGGCCCCACCGCTCAGACTGGCGCTCCATCCGGGGGGCCACAAAGCTCACGTGGAGGTGGTCCCATATCTCATCGCAGAACCGGTCCAGATCCAGATGTTTTGCGGGCCGCTCTACCATCGCCAGTTCATAGACACCCAGGAGGCGGCTGATCATTCCGGAGACCGCGACGCAGTGTTCCTCCCGCGGAACCCAGCTGGCGCAGTAGAATGTGTCATCTTTGAGGTCCAGCTCTGCCAGGAGCTTTCCGGGCGGCTCACAGAAAAGGTCCCGCACCTGCGCGCTGAAACGATCCGCGGAGATCGGCCGCAGGGAAACTCCACCGTGATCCGCAAGTGCTTGGACGGAGGTTTCCCCCTCCCCACCAGCGGCGTCCAGGGCTTTCGTGACCATGGCGGCCACATCCGCGATATTCCGCACCTCTTGCGAGGTAAACCATGCCGTGCGCTCCGCGTCCCGGACCTGAAGGTAACTGTCCATAAAACCGCCGCCCCCTTTTATTGAATAGTCTCCATGCTCTGGTCCTCCGACTTATAGACGTCAAGGATAGAGCGGAACCGCTCCAGCCGTTCCGGCTTCACACCGCCAATCACGAGCTCCGTACCATGCTCCCCGGCACGGGATTCCAGAACGTGGGCGTCCAGCACATCGGAGAACCGCTTCCGCTCCGTGCGGGTCAGTTCTTCTTCCTGTTCAAGCGGTACTGGCTCTCCGCCCTGGGCATGGACGAGAGACAGCTCCTCAGCCAGCTCATACTGGAGAACGTCCCGCAGAGAGATATCAGAGTTTTCCGGCAGGACCATGACGGCGCCCGCGGCCAGCATAGCTTCCGTGGTGAGATATCCATGGGCCAGGATCTCCTCGTTCGGCATTTGCAGTCCGTTGTGGAGTACACCATAGAGATTCTCATCGCCAAAAAAATCAAGGAGAACCTCTACCGCCTCGTAGAAAACCTGTGTCTTTTGCTCCTCCGGAAGTTTGGTAAAGTAGCATGGCTTCTGGCCTGGAATTCTGGGGCAGAAGTTCAAATGGTACGCCATGTCGATCCCTGTATCGGTCATCGACACCGAGGCCACCTCGCTGCGCCTCATGAGCGCCTCCAGCAGCATCCCGTCCAGGCCGTTTCCTCTGCGGACTGTGATCCCGGTCTGTTTTTCCAGCTCCTCACAGCTGATGCTCCAGCTTCCGTTCTCTGTGGCCTCTGTGCCCTGATGGACGATGAGGTCCGCTGCCCGCTCCAGTCTGGCGTTGAGGATATCCCGCATCCCCGGCAGATAGGCGGCGAGACGGGGATAGTCATAGCCGCCGGAATAAATCAGGACGCCGTCATCACTGCCCTGACCCAGCGCCAGCAGGCAGTGGACGGCGCTGTTGTCCGCGAACATCCATCTTTTGTTCTCCGCGATGAACGGCTGATTTGTGAGCGGTGTGATGACCAGCGCAGAAAATTGGTCCCGCGGCAATTCCACCACCTTCTCGATCTGGCAGTCATCCATCTGGAAGTTGACCGGTTTGTTCAAGAGATTCGCTTTGATTTTCATTGTGATTTCCTTTCCTCTGCCCTATGGCAGATAGCTGCGGGGGTTTGTCCGCTGGCCGTTGACGCGCACCTCGAAGTGGAGGTGGGGGCCCGTGGAACGCCCGGTGGAGCCGGACAGGGCGATCACATCCCCGGCCTTCACCGTCCGTCCCACCGATGCCAGCAGCTGGGAGCAGTGGCCGTAGAGGGTAGACAGCCCATTCCCGTGGTCGATCATGATGTAATAGCCGTATCCGCCCCGGTTGTAGGTAGACACCGTCACAGTTCCAGGCAGGGCGGCGCGGATGGGTGTACCTGTGGGGACCGCCAGGTCCATGCCGGTATGACCCCTCCGCTCTCCCGTGATAGGGTCAATACGGTTGCCAAACTCAGAGGTGACCACACTCCGCCAGTTCTCCCCGATGGGGGAGCAGAAGCCGTCCGCCCCGATGAACGGTACATCGGCCCCCTCGAAGCTGCCGCTTCCCCCCGTATAGCCGTAGCGGATGAGGCTGTAGATGCTCTCCGCGTTGCTCCGCTGGTCCTCTGTGATCTCCACGCCCATGGCGGCGTGGAGATTTTCATAGACCGCCTCCAGATCCTTAATGGGCACGGCCACCGTGTAGGTTTCTTCCTCCTCTGTGTTGGTCCCGTCCTCATGTTCCACGGTGACAGTCCGGGTGCGCTCCTCATAGGTGACGAAGCAGTCCGCGAATTTCCGGCAGTCCTGCTGGCCGGGGCTGTCCGCGCCGAAGTACAGAGCATAAAAAAGGGCCTTGACGCGGATCTCGTCAAGGCCGTCTTCTCCTTCTGTCAATTCATTGATATTTTCAATGGATCCATCCAAGAGATTGAAGCCCGCGCGCATCTCCTCAATGTAGGCTCGGTACTCATCAGGGGTCTCAGACGGGACCGTGCCGCCGTAAAAGCACAGCTCCACAACGGAGAGGTTGTGGCTGGCGGTACCCGAACCCAGAGCGCACAAAAAGGCAATCAGCAGGATCACTGGAGAGAGAATCGCCGCCAGCACCCAACCGATTTTCTTTCTGGTGTTTTCATCAGTCAGGGCGAGGATGGCCGCCTTGACTGCTGCGGCAGCGGCGGCGCTCATAAGGTCATTCCGTTCATGGAGGGGCCGTCCTGCTCAGGCCCGCTTTGCAGTTCCGACCAGTATTCGGTCAGCTCCGCCATTGTCTCCTCGTATCCCTCGTTCTTTCTCTGCTTCTCCGCCCATGCCTGGTACCGATCCAGGTCGATGCCCTTATCCAGCAGGAGCTTTGCAATGTCGGCCGCCTGATTGTTGACGCAGACATATAGGGCGGCGTAGTTGTCCGGCTCCACCGGCATTCCGTGCTCCAGCATCTTCTCCGCCATCCACTCCTGGTGCTGACCTGTGAGGGTGTGCAGGACGTCTGCCACATAGTTCCCAGGCTGGACGCCCTTGTCCACCAGCTCCATTGCGGTCTGGAAGTCCAGCCGCTCCGCAACCAGGCGGAGGAGATTCGGGGGCGCGGCGGCGATTTGCTCGGATGTACATTGGGCGATCAGGTCTTTGGCGATGTTTCTGTGGTCATTCATATAGGCATGCAGGATGGCCGCGCCGGGGAGAGAGGGAAGCGGCTCCGAGAGGCAGCTTTCCGCCCGCTCTATGAGAGACCGCACCCGCTGCCCATCTCCGGTATCCACCGCCCGCTTGCAGGCGGTGAGGTAGGATGAGGGAGAGATATTCGTTGCGACAGATAGTAGACTCAGAGTCATCCTTCTGCCTACCGCTCCCGGTCGGCCCGCCGTCTCAACCAACAAGCTGTCCGCCTGGTCCAGTGCTTTGGGATAGAGGGCCCAGAACGCCGATAATTCACCATCCCGGATCGCCAGCACCGTTTTGTCGTAATCGCTCATGCGTAGAGGCCGCTGTCCCACCTCCTCCATATAGGCTGTGATGCTCCCGGTCATCCGCCGCAGGAGCTGCTCCGTCTGGGACATGGCCTGCTCCTGCCGCTCCCGCTGTTCCACCAACACCTGGATGATGGTACGCTGTTCCGCGGGATTCAGGTGGACGATCATGGCCTCCGGCTCCGCCTGTTCCCCACGGCGGAGGTACCGGGCATAGGTTCCTCGATCTCCATGGAATGCCTTGGTGATGGCGGAGGAGATGAGAAACATCCGGTCCAGGTCCGCGCCGGTCTCACCCAGGGTCTTGCCGGTGATGAAGTTCCTTGTGACTGTCCGATTATTTTCATACCATTGCAGAGACACATCTAAATAGACGCCCTCGCTGCCGCCGTAGTCGGTGGTACAGAAGATATCCGCGTCCCGTGGGATCTCCCGGCCATTCTCCCAGTCACGGTTCATGAGAAAATACTCGTCCGGCAGGTACCCCATACCCTCCAGACGGTGCCTCAGCTCCTCAAAGACCTCCTGCGCGGTACGCTGTCCGGCGTACTGCTTCCGCCGGGGATCTTCCGGGGACGGTTCCCAGCGGGATAGTTCAATTGGTTCCATTTTCGTTTCCTCCTTGGTTTTGTATGTTCATCCCATATCGCCGTGTGGCTACAAAATCAAGACGGAAAAGGCGGCGATATGACAAAATTCGGTTGACAGGGTTCAGCTTGTATTTTATGATAATCACATCAAACAGAAAGGATGTGCCCTGAATGGCCGCTCGCAGCACCGAAGAACGTATCGCGCTGATCGACGCGAAGATCTCCAAAAAGCAGGAGGAGATCAAGACTCTGGAAGCCCAGAAGCAGAAGCTCCTCCACCCGGTCACCATGAGAACTGTCATGGAGAAAGCAAAGGCCGCCGGCCTATCCGCGGAAGAGATCGCGGAGAAGCTGGGGCTTGAAATGTAATTTCATATCCTGTGGAGATGGACGGCACGAATGCGCCGTCCATTTCTTTACACATAGGGGACTGCCATTGACCTTCCAACAGATGCCGGCTTTATCGTCCGCCAGCTGTCCCGAACAGCTTCTCCTTATAGGGCGGCGCGTGGACCTCCAGCAGATACCGCTCGTTGCCGCAGCGGTAGAGGCAGACGCCCCGCTGGGGATAACGGATGAGCTCGAACTCAGCAGGCTCCAGCTGGAGGTTGTCCATATAGAACTTCTTGTCCACACTGCCGGCGTTGAACAGGAACTGGTGGGTGGGGATGGCAAACAGCGGCCGGGTCAGCTCCCGCACCCCATCCACGTCAAAGTCCTCCAGATTCTGGCTGGCCAGGATCATGGAGGACTCTTTCTTCCGTACCCGCTTAAGGCTGTTGCGGATGTATTCGATGGCGGTCAGGTTGCTCAGCCAGATATAAAGCTCGTCCAGCCCCGCCGCGGTACTCCCCTCTGTGAGCAGCTTGTCGCTGAGGTAGGACAGCACGTTGAACAGCAGGGCGTTCTTTACGTTCCGGCTGGCTTGAAGGAGTCCCTTGACGCCGAAGACCAGAAAGCGGGAGGTGGTGATGTTGGTGTGGCCGTTGAAGAACTTGCTCTCCGCGCCCCGGCACATGGAGTGGAGGCCCAGCAGGACCTCCTGCAGCAGTTCCCTTGGGTAGAGGGGATACTCCTCGCTGTCATAGTTTCGGTACGCCTCCTCGATCACGTCATAGAGGTCGGAGAGGACTGGATAATCCCTGGGAGACAGGGGCTGGAAGTCGGTATCGTCGTCCATGCCCCATTTGGCGTACAGCCGCCCCAGCATCAGCTCAATGGTATCAATATGCCGGTCTGAGAACTCCTTATAGGCCCGAAAAAAATCCTTGAGGAACGAGATATGCTGGCTGAGCCGGGTCTTCTGGCGGAACGCGGCGGGAGCATCCGGGTCATCCCCCTCGCTGCCGTCATCCCACAGCTTCGGTTCTAAGGGATTGATCCGGTACTGTCCGCTCATCAGGTCGATGAAGCACCCGCCCAGGTTGGAGCAGAGGTCCACAAGCTCATGCTCCGTGTCCAGGCAGATGGCGGACTTGCCGCTTTCCAGAATGTTGCACAGCAGGAGCTTGAGCAGGTAGCTCTTGCCCTGGCCGCTGTTGCCCAGGATGAGGACGTTGGCTGTGGTCTTGTCATCGGTGCGGCGGTCCAGATCCACGATGATGTTGGAGCCGTACCGGTCCCGGCCAATGTAGAAGCCGTTGGGGTCCGTCTTGCCGGAGTAGTTGAACGGGTACAGATTGGCAACGGATTTGGCCGGCAGCACCCGCTCAAACTGGGAGCCGAAGGTGTTGCGGCCCGCCGGATTGGAGGAGAGGAATCCCTCCCGCTGGCGCAGGAGGAGCCGGTCCGCGCCCAGCTTGCTCCGGATCAGCTCCGACGTCACCTCATCCCGCAGGGCGCGCAGACTGTCCGGGTCTCTGGCGGAGAGCTCAATGAACACAGCGCAGTGGATGAGGGGCTCGCTGTTCTTGCGCATGGAGGCGATGAGCGCCGCCACATCCTGGAGGTTGGCTTCCGCAGTGACCGCCTGCTTCATGCTGCTGGTGCTGCCCCGGTCCAGCTTGTTCTTGTTCTCCGCGTTGTGGATGATCTTGTCCTCCTCCGCCACGGACACCTTCCGGTTATAGATGTGCAGGGTCACGCCGCTCTTTTCCCCCAGGCGGCGGAGCAGAGCCAGCTCCTCGGTGCTGGCGGGGTAGCTCCGCAGGGCCAGGGTGCAGCGGTAGGTCCCGCCGCAGATGTAGTGGTCCGTGTTGAACTTCACGGCTGTGGGGGCGATGAGGTCCAGGAAATCCTTGACGCGGGGTTCCGAGGGCTTGGAAGGGACCCTTTTATTCGTTTTCTTCTGAACTTTTTTAGCCACGGTCCATCACCCCCCTCTCTCCGTCGCAGTCCTCAAAGCGGTCCGTGGTCACATCCTGCTGGTAGTAGACCGACAGCAGACGCTTGACGTCCTGCTCCTCCGCCAGCCGTACATGGAAGCCCTGGTCCCGGATTCGTTTTTCCATCTGGCGGAGCTGGACCTCGTCGCTCTCTCCGCTCTGCTGATCCAGCCGGAAAACCAGAACGAACTCCCGCGCCGAGGCGGTGGTGGTCTGGATCTCATCCAGATGGGCGGAGTCCTGCCGCAGCAATTCCCGCAGGGCGGGCAGTTCCTCCTGCTCCAGCCGCTGGCGGTACCACTCCTGATTGCGCTGAAAGGACTCGCGGGAGTCCAGAGCCAGGATACGCAGCTCCGGCATAGCGCACAGCAGGTGGGTCAGGGCCGTCACCCGGCCCCGGACCCCTTCCTCCGAGAGCACGGAGAGGTTATCCGGCCTGATGAGGAAAAAGGCCAGTTCTCCTTCCGCGGTTCGGACGCCGTAGCCGGTGAGCTGGCTGATGCCCATGAGCTGCCGTGCGGTCTGCCGCTGGCGCAGCTCCTGTTTCTGCTTTTTATTCAACCGCTTCCCCCCATTCGTAATACTGCTGTTTCAAAAACAGAAAATTGACGGCATAGCGCAGGAAGTCCAGAATGCTGGCGTCCTCCACGCGGATGCTGAGGAACGCGAAAAGGAATGTGGCCACCAGAGGCGGCAGGAAGCCGCTCTGCGCCAGAGCCAGGACAGAGAGGATAAAGCCGGTCCCGATGATAGCCACATCCCGCAGGGGCCACAGCCACAGCATGGCTTTGGCTCTCAGGTTTTCAGGGTAAATATAGATATTCGTCCCTCCCTTGGCAAACAAAATGGACGGGAGGTTTCTCCTCCCGTCCTGGATGATCTTTTGTTCATTACTGTGCGTCGTTGGTATGGAGTGCGGCATCCGCATCTCCCATGGCGGTTTCTTCCTGTGACAGTTCCGCTCTTAGGGGTACGTGTATTCTCCAGAGAGTGGGTTAAAGCTGCGGCGCCGCTTTTCCTCCTCGGTCAGCTCCGGCAGGACCTCCACTATGGGCGATCCGTCCGCTTCCGCCCCGGCCTCCCAGGCTGAGACGGCGTTTTCCACCAGACTGACCATAAATTCCTTTTGGGAGAGCTTCTTATGCGCGGCCAGGTATGCTTTGATCTGCTGGAACAGCTCCTCCGTGACGGCGAACGCCAGCGTCCGGTCCCCCTTTTGGGGCGTGTACCCCTCCAGCATCTTGAGGGCCTTACCCTGTTCCCACAGAGCGAGTCCTTGTGTCACCAGGCCAATCACGAAATCCCGCTGGGACTGGCCCCCGTGGGCCGCCAGATACCGCTTGACCCGCTGGAACAGCTCCTCCGATACCGAGAAGGCCATGGTCCGGCCGCCGCTCTCTATCCGGGGCTGCGGCTTGGGCCCCTCATAGTGCTCCCGGATGATCCGCTCCATGAGGAGGCTGGTGGTCAGGCTCTCGTCCGCCGCCACATCCTCCCGGATCTTCTGGTGGAGTTCTTCACATAAATTAATTGTCAGTTTGCCCATTTTGTAGGCTCCTCCTTTCCTTTTGGTAGGCCAAGTATATCCCAGGCTATGGCCCAAAGCTATTCACCAAATCCGACGAAGAACCTGGCTAAAACGAAGCACAAGCAACAAGTCCTTTTTCGGAATTTTTGGTGGCCATTGGTTCCGATCATGTGTATAATCAAGATAACTTGTTCACGGGAGGGATCTGAGATGAAGCGGTGCCGCTGGGCGGACCCAAACTCGGAATTATACATTGCTTACCATGATAACGAATGGGGGCGGCCGGAGCATGATGACCGCAAGCTCTTTGAGATGCTGATTCTGGAGGGCTTCCAGGCAGGCTTGTCCTGGCTGACGATCCTGAAAAAGCGGGAGGCGTTCCGCAGGGCTTTTGGCGGCTTCCAGCCGGATGTGGTCGCCCGGTACGGCTCGGAAAAAGTGGAGGCGCTGATGGCTGACGCGGGCATCGTCCGCAACCGGCGCAAGATCGAGGCCGCGATTCGTAATGCCGGGGTATATCTCTCCATTCAGAGGGAGGTTGGCTCCTTTGACCGCTACCTTTGGTCTTTCACAGGCGGGAAAGTCATCCTGAATACGGATGATGAAGCGCGCGCTCATACAGAGCTGTCTGACCGTATCTCCAAGGACCTGAAGCACCGGGGCATGAGCTTCGTCGGCACCACGATCATCTATGCGTTCCTACAGGCTGTGGGTGTGGTCAACGACCATGAGCTGTCCTGCTTCTGTCATCCGAATAATCAATAAGAGACCGCTATGGTGATTCCCCGCATGATGAACTCCATACAGGGGATGGCCACGCTGTTGCCCAACGCCCGATACCGGGCGGAGTCCGAGGCGTCGGAGAGAGCCGTCCAGCCATCCGGGAAACCCTGGAGGCGTTCGCATTCCAGCGGCGTCAGGCGGCGGATCAATCGGCGGCTATCTGCCTGTTGACATACCAGGTCTGTGGCATCTTTATACTGTCTGGCGCTTTCTGTAGAGGCCACATCGTTATCGTGAAATACGTCTACACGCTGTCTGGCATAAAGAATGCCGTCCTTTTCAGAAGGCGACCCGTGAGCCGCGTCTCTCTGTTCCACCAGCGGCAGATTGTTGCCTCCGGTCCCTGCACGGGCGGAGAGCGTCGGGGCAATGGTGTGTGGCCCGGTGTATCTGGCATCGATGCCGTGGTTTTCATACACCAGGGGTTGATGCCCGTGCTCCTCAGCCCGCAGGGTCCCCGTGATCCCCACCGTACAGTCCATCACGCTGCCGCCCTGGTCGTTCAGGCACAGGACAGAGGGCATACAGTTCCCGCTGGCTGTCCCTTTCAGCGTGGGGGAGATCTTCTCGGAATAGCCGATGCCTCCGGCCTTGGCTCCGGCCCCCGCAGAAAATCCGGCAACAAAGGTCTGCTGCTTCATTCCGGGTTGTGCCTGAAGCGCACCAGTAAGATCATGCAGATCCCGTACCTCACGCCCCAGGGCGGCTTCTCTTGCCGCTTTGCGGCAATTCACCTTCTCTCTCTGATTTGCGGCAAAGACCACGGAATCGCCGTTGATGAAGGTCTGCATCTGCATATTACTGGTGGCCATCAGCGTACCAGCTACACCATATAGATTGGTGTCCTCATCTCTCCGATTGATGTGATACGCTCTCATCTCCGCTGCCTGGAAATTCATCGGGAGCAGGCCGGCCTGAGCCATCAAAGCCCACTCCAGCCGCTCCGGCAGCGGTTTACCGCGCTCCTTTGCTCTGCGCAGGATGCCGAGACAGGCTTTTGGACTCAGGTCGTGTCTCTCGTCAGGATCTCGCTCCAAGATGCTGGATAGATCACATTTGACCGGCTCTCTGGGAGCTGCTCCAGTGTTGAGCGGCGGGCCATTTTCCTGCCACGGGGATCGGAATTCCCAATAATGGCACCCGAACAGGTCCACATGGCCTTTGGACAGATCCAGGTGGAAATAAGGAATGGAAATCAGCGTGGACAGGGTTAAGGTCCCGCTTTTTCGTTTCGGAGGTCTCGCATATATTTCATCAGCCTCCTCCAGAGAGAACAGCATCATCTGGCCGTCGCTGTCGCAGTGCTGCATAGTCAAGCCTCCCATCTAAGACATCAAACAGGAGCAGGGGCGCGAGAGGGCCGGCAAAGTCCGCCACCAGAAAAATGCGCTTTCTCCGCTGAGCGACGCCCCAGAATTGCGCGTCAAGGCAGCGCCACGCCAGAGAGAAGCCGTTTTCCATCACGGCGTCTCCCGCGTCCGGCCACGAATAGGGATAGGATCGCGGGACCTCCGCGCCGATGTCATGGATCCGAATGATCTCCTCCAGCACAATACGGAAGTCCTCCCCTTTGGGCGATCCGCTGCTGAACGCGCCTGGAACATTCTCCCAGCACATCCAGCGGGGACGGATGTCGGCGCCGGTCCGGCCCCGTTCTCTCTCCGCTGTCCGCATTTCCTTTATGATCCGAATCTGTTCCATAAAAAGGCCGGAACGGGCGCCGGATAATCCGGCGCGCGCTCCGGCCACGCTCAGGTCCTGGCAAGGGCTGCCCCCGCAGATGATGTCTACCGGGAGCAGCAGCCTGCCGTTCAACTTTGTGATGTCGCCCTTATGGGCCATGCCTGGGAAGCGCCGCTCCGTGACTTTCATGGGGAACGGCTCGATCTCGCTGGCCCAGAGAGTTTTGATCCCATACCGCTCCGCCGCGAGGGGGAAGCCTCCGATGCCATCAAACAGGCTCCCCATGGTCAGGTTCATCCCATGGACATCCCCATCCCCTCCGTAGGCGAGAGCTCCATGGACTGGATCTCCTCCATGCTGACGCTCCGCACAGGGATGCCGAGACGCTCCGCCATCTCCTTTTCTCCCGCCATGCCGGGGCTAATCCGGTCCCCACACAGCCACAGCTCGTCACAAAGCCTTAGCATCCGGTTTCCCAGATCAATGCCCAGCTGCCGTTCCTCCGGGTCGCTGTCATCCAACATCTGGGTGTAGAGCAAGTGCGGACAAAATGGGGTCATCTCCTCCGAGATGGCATACCGGCATGCCTGCCGGGCGAACTGGAGGTTTCGCTTCACATCTCCGGACAGAGGGGAAGCAATGTAGACCACCTTGGCCTGGGCGTCTGTCTCCCTCTGGGGCTGATGCCGATATGAGGGATCATTGACTACCAGACCATTCACGCCTACTTCAACAGACTGCTCCATTTCCTCAGCCCACTTCAGGTACGCCGGGTCAGCTCCTCGCCGGTATGTTTCCGGCAGCCATTTTGCCGGGATGCTGAACAGCCTGGAGGAGTACTCTGTCTCCCGCTGAATGGTATAGGCAAGGGCCTCGTGGATTGCCGGGAGCAGGGGCCACATGGATTGCGGATCGTCATCCCGAAAGTTGACCTCAAACATGACCACATCCTCGTACCGCTCCCAGCTCCCGCTGTCATCCTCGTTCCACACATAGTCGGCGGAGGTGATGGTCACGCCTTCGTCATTGCAGTTGATCCAGATGGTCTTATCCAGATCAGGGAGGCGTACAGCCAGTGTTCCTACCATGCAGCCCCCTCCAGTGTTGCCGTAGATGCGGTCTGTGACTTCATACCGCATGATCTCAGGGTCTGCCTGTAGGGAAATTGTTTTGAGCAGCTCCGCCTGTATGCTCCGCTCCGCATCATACCCGCCCGGATACTCCACACACCGGTACTCCGCGGCGGGGTGGCGGTTGAGCCGCAGCGCCTCCATATCCCGGATCTTCAGTTCCGCGTCCCCACGCTCGGTAAAGAACAGGCGGCGGCTGTTCTCAGATAAAAATCCGGACAGCCCCGCCATGGGACTCTCCGGCCTTGCATCCACCCAGATCGCGTAGATTTTAGGCGGATGGAATTCGTTTCCTTCTGTCATATTCATCTCCTATTTCGGCGCCACCGCGGCCGCGATGGTCCGGGTGGTGTTGACGGCGGCCTGCGCTGTGTAGACCGCGCTCATGATGTTGGCTCTCGTTGTGGTATCCAGGCCAAAGGTACCGGCGATCCTGGGCACCTCCCCCGCGGAGAGCATGAGCCCCAGTCCCAGCAGGGCGTGGTCCTTGAACACCATAAGGCCCGCCACCAGAATGGTGGATTGCAGAAAGGCGGTCAGGCACAGGCCGATGACCTGCTTCATCCACTGTACAAAGCCATCCACATATCCTCTGGGAATGCTGAACATATACAGCGATCCAACGGCAATCTGGATGAGCAGGATGCCGCCCCGCTTCAGGTTTGCGAAAAAGACCTTGATCACCGCGTAGGCCATAAGGATGATGCAGAATAGGAGCATGATGGGGCTGGTAATGACGCCAAAGCCAAAATCCAGCGTCACCTGCGTCATATCCGCGATGCTTTCCACACTGCCGAGATCCGTGATGATCTGCTGTCCCACATCCCCAATGCTGGTCCCGTAGCCGGTGAGCCCGGCGCTGAGCTGGCCCTGCAGCGATACGGACAGGGCGTAGAGCCGCACGGGAAGGATGGTGAACAGGCTGACGGCCAGGAAGCCCTTGATGGCGCCCAGCGCCGTGTGCTGGAGATTGGCCCGGCCTGTGGTGTACTCAATGCCGAACTCAAAGGCGCACACCACCAGGCTCACACCATACAGCGCCCAGCCAAGCTGAGAAAAAAACAGGACAATGGCCTGTACCCACTCCAGTTCAAAGATCTCCACCCCCATGTTGCCCATGGCGGAGAAGAAGTTCCCAAGGAAGCCCACGATCTGTCCGTAGAACCAGTCGATCAGGTTGTCCATGACTGTGGAGGCCACAAAGTCCCAGATAAACAAAGAAAAATCACCCCTCTTGCGAAAGGGGCGTACCGCCTGCGGCGGAATAAAAATGAGGACCGTACAGACGGTACGGCCCTCATATAGTCGTTGCGACAGAAAGAAAGCGGGCACTGCTTCAGTGCCCGCGTGTCTTTATGCCAAAATTCAATTCCATATTAGCATACTCTCTGGTGCGGGGTATGAAGGAAATAAATTTGGGGTATCACATGGTCTGCTGACACTGAGGAGAGTGGTCTTTAAACACTTCCCCCTCAGCCGCGTAATAGGCGTTGTCAGCACACCCGCCATCATTCATATGCTTCACAGCCCGAAGCATGCTGTCATGGTTTTGGGGTTCCATGAGGAAGCCCACCGACGCAAGAGCTGGCACATGGTCCAGACTCCCGCCAAGACTCAGGTACTGGGCCGCGCTTCGGATCTCCGTTGGCAGAACCACAGCAAGCGTATTGTAGAGCTGTCTGCTGATGTCGCGCCCATATTGAGCGTCCGCGTCATGAAACGCGCCGCAGAGGCCGCTGACAATTTCAGCAAAGGACTGATCAAAATCCTCGTTGATCTCATAGGCTGCCCGGATCCACTCGCTGAATGTCCCGTCCTGGCCCCCCAATCCCTGCTCCAACGCGTAAAATTGGCGGATCCCCTGGGACAGATCTGAGCTGAACTTCCGTTTGTTTTCTCTGGTATCCCACTTTCCGCTTTGAAATTCCTCCAAAGCCGCATGGGACTCCTCCATCGCCTCCAGCGTTGGATCACACCCATTCTCTACCGCGTGATCGCTGATCCGCTCCAGCGGCCAGCCCTCCTTCAGAAGCTCAGCCGCGCCGCGAAGCTCAAAATAATTGAAGACAAACTTTTCTCCGTAATTGAACAGGGCCGCGGCGGTTTCCATGCCTTGGTGCCGCTTGATGAGGGCGAGCTCCACAAAGGAGCGGTCAAAAATTTCGGATTCTGTTTCCGTCCCGTCCCGGTCCAGATTTTCAGCGTATTCCAGCCAGTTTTTCATGGCCTGGTCAGAGACATCCGGAAGCAGGTCTGTTATCCTCCGCTCAAAATCTTCCCTGGTCATAGCGTCAGAGCCCCACAATGCCCCAGATGTAGTTTGGGGCCAGCAGGACGAAAATTAAGCACACGAATAGGATAGCGGGGCCAGTCCATTCAAACTGACCATGCTTCCGATAATCAAAATACGCCATTGCTAATTTGACAAAAAAAGCGATGGCCAGCACCATGCCCAGCGCCGGAAACACGACGCTGTCCACCACCGTTTTGATCTGCTCTGAGGCGTCTCCCCAGGTCTGTTCCACCGCATCCGCCACATCATCCGCGGCGGCCAGCGCGGGCATACAAAAAAGCCCTGCCAGCAGGAAAACCGCCAGCAGGACGCAGACCCATTTTTTCAGTTTCACAGGCTCTCCTCCTTTAAAATCACGTCTATAAAATCGATGCGGAAATCGCTTGATTTTCTGCTCCACCTCCTCAGAAACACAGCCGCCCCCAAAGCCTTGGAGCGGGGCAGTCGTGAGTTGGCAACGCCCTCGATGTATTGCATAGTACAAGTTTAATCCATCGGATATTCTGCTTGCGTTGGAGGAAACAGTATGAACGAAGAGAAACTACGCTGTACACCCGGAAGCATCCCGCCTCTGACGGCGGGTTCAACGGTCAGGCTCAGGCCATGGTAAAGGCCGCCGCGGAGGCGGGATACGAGGCCGCTCCCCGCAGCTCCATTGTGAAGGCGATATGCGGAAGCAGTTCGAAGCCCTCACTGGCGTGAAGCTGGACGATGACGTTTCTTGGGAGATTGTCGTCGTTCAGAAGGACCGATCTCTCTCCGAGTGGGGGGCACGGCCCAATAAGGCCGCGCCCCTGCTTTATTTGTCTTCCGCGGTAAGCCTCAGTAGCCGGTGCGGGGCAGGGGATTGGATGGCTTGTAGACCTTGGTCACCCACCGGCTGGTGGCCATGATCCACTGGCCGTCATAGACGCCGCCCGCGTCCGCCTGGTTGGTGAACTGGGTACCGCCAGTGACCCAGGAGACCACATCGCAGTACACCCGCGGAGCCTCCACCTGCCGGAAGTTAGCGGGGACCACCCCGAAGGAGACCATAAACTGCGTCACATACTCGTTGGAGGCCAGCCCCAGCGCGGCGGGAGATGCGTCCAGTACATAGTTTTGCTGAGTGGAGAGGTTATCCGCCAGGGCGCGCCAGGTATCTCCGCTGAGATTGGTCTTGTAGACCACCTTGTAATTGCCCGTCACATTGTAGGTGCCGGTGACCAGCTTATCCAGCCGCACCGCCTGAGTGGGGATCGTGTCCCTCCAATAAAACGAGGTGAGGCTGGTGGTGGAGTTGTTGGCGATGCCGCTGAGGTCATAGCGGATCTGCTGGCCCGGCATGACCTCCACATACCCTGTCTTCTTGATGCTGACGTTGGTATAGAGGCTCTTATTGGTCATGGCTGCCCTGACGATCTGGCCCTCATGCTCGATCTCCACCTCAATGGGCGTTTTGTCCAGGCCGTAGAAGTCCGCCGCCCTGGATTCAATGATTTCATAGCGGGCCAGAGGCAGGGGCTTGCTCACGGCTACACCATTTTTATCAGTCCGGATGGTATCCACCAGACGGCCCGTCCGGGCGTTGTAGATCTCAAACTCCGTGTTAGGGATTGGGGTGCCGGCAGGCCAGCCGTTCATGGAGTTGTAGTCTTCCGAGGTCTTCGTGATCTGGATCTGTCCGGTGATGGGGGTATTCTCCCACTCAACCTCAGTGACCTTTCCGGCGCGCACATAGACGGTCTTGAGCTGGTCGTCCACCACATATCCCTCGTTTTCCAGCTCACGCAGGTAAAACCGGCCGGAATCGGTCAGATCGTCGATATAGACGTATCCCCGGTCATCCGAGGTGTATTGACCGATAGGCTTCTTGTTAGAGTCATAAAGCAGGAAAACGGCGCCGGGGATTCCCTCGCCGTCCGGGTCCACCTTGTGGATGAGAATACCGCTGATGGGCTGGTTGGTCACAGTCTCGCGGGTGACCTGCCCATCCTCCACCGTGAAATAGATGGGGGCAGCGTCCAGGCGGAACGAGCTGGGACAGTCGGTTTCCACCGCGTAGTAATCGCCGGCCTCCAGCGGGAGATAGACCTTGCCGTCTTTCCCTGTGGTGACGGTGTCCACCAGCGCGTCATCGCTGACCTTGCGGATCTCGAATGTAGTGTCAGGAATCCGCTCCGTTTTGTCTGCCGCACTGACCTTGGTAAATTCGACGCCGCCCTCCGGCTCATTATAAAAGTAGAGGGTCTGGACCTCGTCGCCCTCCGAGATCTCAATGGTCTGAGGGGTACTGTCCAGAACATAGCCCGCGACTGTGGAGACCTCCTTTGCCGTAATGGTCATGCCGGCGGTGAGGCCGGTGATGACCACACGGCCCTTGCTATCGCTCACATATCGGCCATTGTCCGGGCCTATATAAGCCCCGGTGGAGTCCGTCACCAGAAATTCCACCCCGGCCAGTGGCTTGTCGTTTTTATCACCGTCGTAGATGTTCTTCTGGAGAACCAACGTTTTTTCCGGGTCGTTGTAAAAATAAAGATGCTGCGTGTCATCCGGATTGACCACCACCGTCTGGCTCCGGGTATCCTCGTCAATGGTATAGCCTGGTACGCTCTGTACCTCAGTCACCACGACGGTGCCTGTGATCCCAGAGAGGATGATCTGTCCCTCTAAATTGCTCCAGTACAGGCCGTTGGAGGACAACTGGCCGTTTTCATCCGGCAGGAAAGAACCATCCGCATAAGTGATTTTGAATTGCGCCCCCTCCAGCGGCGTTTTTTTATCGGCGCCCGACAGCTTGTGAATGATCAAATTGCCCAGGGGTTGGTTCCGGAACTCAAGCGACATGGTTTGCCCAGCCTTGATTTCCGCTGTCTGCGGGGTGTCATCCAGCAAATAGCCCGGCTTCGCTCTGGTTTCGCGCACCACCAGCACCGTGCCGGGGTCCTGATTCTCCACCAGGAAAGAACCGCTGCTGTCCGTCACGAATTTGCCGTTGGCGTCTCCCACCAGCGTCCCATCGCTGGTGGTGACCAGAAATTCCACGCCGGAAAGCGGCTCTTTTTTCTCATCATCCGAGATCTTGGTGACCAGCAGAGCGCCCTTGGGGGAGTTGCCAAAATGGACCTCCACGACCTCCTGATCCTTACCGGAGAGATAGACCGTCTGAGGCGGTGTGTCGATGACATGAGTGCCGTCGCTGGAGAGCTCCTCAATGATATAAGTGCCAGCTTCACAGCCGGTGACGGTAAAGGAGCCATTCTCCGAGGTCTGGTAGACGCCGATCACCGTGCCGCCGCTGCCGCTGGCGTTGCCGCTCAGATACCGGACTTGGAACCAGCAGTCAGATAAAGCGGCCCCTGTTTTGGAATCATACTTCCACACACAGATGGCTGAGAGAGGTTGGTTTTGGAAGCGGAAGGTATGGCTTCCCCCAGCCGGAATGAATACCTCCTGCGTGTCCTCGTCCGGCAGGGCGAATCCAGGGGCAGGATCCAGCTCTTTTACCCGGTACCAGCCGTCCCGGAGGGAGATGTCCGGCTCGGAGAGAACGATACGGCCCTCGGAGTCCGTATAGTACACGCCCAGGTCGTTATACTCTCCGGTGGCGGTATTGTTGGAGGCGTACCAGACCTGCATCTTGACATTTTCGATGGGATCATGAGTGATCTCGTTTTCCTTGATGATCTCAATAAAAGGCCGCTTGTGGTTCTCAAAGCTGATCGTCTTTTCATCGCCGGCGTTCAGGCTGATGGTCTGGACCCGTTCCGATTCCGTTTCTGAGATATAATATGGGGAGGGAACGGATTTTTCTGTGATCTCATAGCTGCCGGGGTCTACCCGCTTGGAGACGGTTCCGTCCTCCCCGGTGGTCCACTCGTCCTTGTAGTCGCTGTCGATCCCCTCCACCAGGAAGACGGTTCCGGGGATCTTGATCGTGGGATCATCCGCGTCTGACTTTGCGATGGTGAGCAGGGGCTGCTTCCGATTGACAAAAACCAGCTCTTTCTCATCACCGGGGCCAAGCCAGATGGTCTGAGTGGGCTCATCCCCGATCACATAAGGCGCAGGAACGGATTTTTCCGTCACTTCGAAACTGTCCACAGGGAGGGCCGTCAGGACCGCTTTTCCGTCCTCGCCGGTGGTCACATCGGTGTGAAAGCCGGAGTGGATACCCTTGACCTCAAAGACGGTGCCGGGGATGACGGTATTCTCGTCGCTGCCGTCCCGTTTCCAGATGGTCAGATTGGGTAGGCGCTGGTCCTTGGCGGTCACCTTGACGGTCCCACCCCCATCCACCGTAGCTTGATCCACATGGACAATGACCGGCTCCAGCAGGGTGGCCATGGGCGCCGGTACGGACTTCTCAATGAATGCGTACATGCCCTCGGTGACGTTGGGGACCACGATGCGGCCTGAGCTGTCGGTTTTCTCTGTGGCGATGATCTGGCCGTCCTTTATCACATGGAAGACCGCGTCAGGGAGGGGATCATCAGAATCGTCCAGCTTCAGCAGTTCGATTTTGACGCGGGCGTCATTTTCAAAAACTAAACTGACATCATGCTTGCCATCCCACACAAATTCCTGTTTGACCTTGTCCGGGTCCGGGCTGAGGGAGTAGCCGGCTGGCGGGGTGAGTTCCGTCGCGGTAAAACTGCCAATGGGCATAGTGTCCCAGGGGACGTCGGTCAGGTAGCCGCCCAGGCCGGTCGTATATGTGCCGGTAAAGCTGTTGTCTACACCGTCGATCCGAATGACAGCGCCGGCAAGACCTGTGGTGGGGTCATCCGCGTCCACCTTGCGGATGCTCCCTTCACTGGTGACCTCGGGCGTGTCCGTGAATGTGACGGTCACGGCCCTGCTGCTACCGTTGGGCAGGGCCACATACTGGGGTCCCGCGTTGTCGATCTGGTATCCTTCCGGCGCTTCCAGTTCCACGATGGAATATGTCGAGGCGTCCAAGCCTTTGAGCGTATAGGTCCCGTCGCTCCCGGTCACGACCTCTTGCTCATAGGTCCCGTTTTCTGAACGCACCATGAACCGTGCTCCAGGGAGCCCCTTGTTGGGATTGGTGGCGTCCACCTTCTTCACGGTCAGGTCGTACTTCTCACGGGTGACGTCCAGGTTCCCAATCATAATGGCCTGCACGTCCTTGGCCTGATGGGAGCTGGTGCTGGAGCCGGTGTATTGGTATTCGTAGACGGTACACTCGCCCCACACGCCCTGCTTGCCCAAATCCAGGATATATTGGGTGCGGTCACGGAAGGACATCCCGTCCAGCAGGTCATCAATACTGGAGTAGCTGGTATGCTCCAGATTGTTATAGACGCACAGCAGCTCCTCGGCACAGGCGGTGGCTGGATCCGCCAGCAGGCCGGCCTTATAGCGCCAGATGATGGCCTGCACCCAGGCGTTCATGGTCCAGGAATAATCGCTGCCCCACACCTCATCTACGCCCAGGGCGTGAGCCTGGTCGGTGAACACGCCGGTGGTATGGGCGTAGTAGTAGGCCATCATGGTCTGTACGGTAGGGTCGGTGATGGGCTTGGGTTTCCCCCAGGTCTGCCCCTCCAGGGACCAGCCCATGCCCTTGCCGTGTTCGGCGCAGAAGCCGATGGTGCTTTTCTGGTTGTAATCGAAGGTCATCTGATGGAGCCAGCAGGTCCCCAGGCTGGGAGACTCATAGTGGACGCCGTTGTGGGTGCAGTCCTCCATCTTGATGGAACTGGGGGCGTCTGCCGCCAGCGCGGCGGTGGGCAGCAGACCCAGCATACAGATCAGCACCAGCAGCATGGAGATCATTCGCTTGTATGGGAAACAAATCTTTCGCATACCTTGTTCCTTTCCGAAAAAGGAAAGGCCGGGGGACCATGCTTCCCAACAATAAAAACAGGCTGCGGGGACCTGGTCCCTACGGCCTGTTTCTTTTTCTGCGTTTTAATTTATTGATGCGCGCGGCGCCGGAGCCTCATGCGGATCGCTCCGGCGAAGTGTTTACTGGGGTGTGACCACCTCCTCTCGGGCTGATATAAAAGCTGGCCTCTCGTTTGAGAGGCCAGCTGGCTGGTATGCTCATTCATATGGGTTGTGGGTGTTCGGGCAGCCTACAAACAGGTAGCAGTAGGTCACGCCGTCGCGCTCCGTCACGCCCACACCGATGCTGTCACCGTCTGGATCGATCATGGTTTCGAAGTGGCCGGGGGAGCTGATCCAGTTCTCCAGGGCGTGTTGGGCTGCATCCTCCGTGGCTACGCCGGTGAACACGGTCAGGTTCACACCGAACCCGTAGGGATAGCCGCACGTCAGGGCTGCCTCACATTCCTCTTTTGTGTGATGCCAGCTATACTCCTTGTCTGAGATGCTTTGGGCTGCGTCCATCAGGGCTTCATTGACGGTCAGCTCCGCTGCACCATTCTCCCGGCGCGTCTCGTTGACCAGCCGTACCAGCTCCAACCGCACATCCGACACCTCACGTTGGTCCGGGCTGTCCCCGGTGGTGGGGGCCTGCGGTGCGTTTGGCCCCACGGTCAGCGTCAGGGCGCCGGTTTCCCCGGCCTGGTTGGAGGCGGTGATCTCCACACTCCCCTCGGACTTGGCAACGGCCACCCAGCAGCTCATCACCTGTTCCACCGCCACCGTGTCCGGGTCGCTGGAGGTCACCGTGTACGCCGCCCCGCTGGGGCCGATTACAAGGCCGCTCCGTTCCCCCACTTCCAGTACAGCGCCCTTGTAGCTGCTCACCCGGATGGGAGGCGCCTCTGCCGCATGGGCTGCGGTGCTGGCCATCAGGAGCCCGATCAGGATGCCTGTGGTCACCATCAGCACGTTCTTTCTTCTGCTCATACCGTTTTCCTCCTCGATGTTATCAGGCTTTGCCTTTGCAAGCCCAACATATCAGAAAAGGTTTTGAAAGTCGAGCGGAAAGCGTTCGTGAAAAGGGAGAAATCAGCGTCTATTTTATGATTCGGGAATCAATTGGCCACCGCCACCACTTTCCAGCGGTTGTCCCGCTGATTGCGGACACAGGTGTACATGGTGATTTGGTCGTTGGCGGTGGGGTTCAGGCCGGAGGTGTCATTTTCACTGACTTTTTCCACGGAGGCCACCTCATAGGTTTTGGTCCCCAGCTTGGTGGTCAGGGTAACCTTGTCCCCGATCTCCAGCGTGTGGAGCTGCCCAAAATGGTTGTTGACGCCCCGGTTGTGTGCTGCCAGCGCGATATTTCCACGCCAAATGGAGGTGTCCTCGAAATGACCGGCCCCTTTGGCCAATGTCTTGCTGTCCGTACCCTCATAGACCTTGACCGTCAGGTCGATGGCCGGGATCTTCAGGGTGGCCAGATACCCGCCCTTGTAGTAGAGATCATCCGTCACCTCCGTGTAGCGGGTAGAGGGGGCGGTCGTGTCGGGGACAGTCACGGAGCCAGTGGGACTTCCGGGCGTTATGACACTTGAGCCGCTCCCATTGACCACCGCCCCGGTGGCAGGAGCACCACCGGGGGCCAGGTTAGGCGTGAGATAGCTCCCGGTGTTCCTGGTATCCATGCTGGGCGTTCCGAAACCGGGCGGAATGAGGGCGGCGTTTTTGCTGACGTCCTCATTCTTTCTGACGCCGCCGTCCGCGGTGTGGACCACCTCCACGGAGGTGGGCTTGCCATAGTCCGGCCCGTCCGGGGCGTCGATGGTGTACTCCAGCGCGCTGGCCGGCAGGACCAGCCCCGCGGCAAGGCAGAGGGCAAGCATGGCTGTCATGGTTCGTTTCATGGTGTGTTCCTCCCATCAGGCGGACTCGCCGCCATCTTCATCCGCCTCACGGCGGCGCCGGATGAATACCGCCGCTCCGATCCCCGCGCCCGCCAGAGCCACAATGCCAAAGGGGACCAGGACCGCCGCCCAGTTGAACTGGGCGGGGAGCTGGTCCTCCGGGGCTGTCACAGGCTGGAGGGGCGTCCCCTCGAAGATAGCTACATACCGTGTCCGATTCAGGGCAATCCGGCTGACCGTCCCGGTGTAGTCTGCCGTTACCGTGTAGCCCTTGACGTAGCTGCTGGTGGCGGAGCCGGTATAGGTGGCCACAGCGGTATAGCGGTCCCCCAGAGCGTAGCCGTCTGAGGTGGCGGTATTGTCTGTCTGCCAGTCGATATTCTTGAGCGTCAGGGTCTTTCCATTCTCCTCAATCGTCTTGGGGATGTACTGGGTATCCTGGCCCGCGAGATTGGGATAGGACCGGGTGGCGCTGATCTCTTTCGTAGAGCTTCCATACCCGGCCACCTCCACCCGGACGGTGTCCAGTTGGAGCGTCAGAGTGCCCATGAGCCCGTCATCGGTGACGAATTCACGCTCCTGGGGAAGCAGGGCGAGCACTGAGGCCATGTCCTTGTTCTTGCTGGGGAGAGAGACAGTCTCTGTATGCTGCCGCTCCTCATGCTCGGGGAGGTCCTGCTTAAGCAGGTCTGTGAGCGTGTAGCGGAAACCGTCCTGCTCAAAGTCGGACCGGGGGATACCGGCAGGATCCTCCTCCGGGGCTAGGTCATAGATCTTCTTCAGCTCCGTACCATCCTCGCTCCGGGTCACCGAGGTTGGATAGCAGACCGCCGCGGTCTCGGCGGCAAGGGCGCTGACCGGCAGGGCCAGGGTCAGCATCAGCGCCGCGGTGCAAAGGCTGAATGCTCGTTTCACGGATGACCACCTCCTTACATACTCTCGCTATTCTGCGTAGACTCGGCCTGGTACTCCTGCTGGCGCTGGGGGAGTTGATACAGGGCCTGCTCATAGGCGTCCAGCACCGCCTGACGGAACTGCTGGCGGAACTCCCTCTCGCTGGGGAAGCAGGCGTCCCGGTATCCGCCGCCTGTGCGGTAATCCGGCATGGAAATGAAGGGCCCGTTCCCCACGTCCACCACCTTCAGGCCCCGGATGGTGAAACAGCCGTTCAGATTGGCGGAGGCTTCCGCCAGGACCGGGCCGGAGGTATGGATCGCGTAGATGCGTACATTCACCTGGGTGGGCAGGACCTGTAAGCAATGCTCCTCCCGTGAGGAAATGACAGTGTTTTCTTCGTTCATAACAGCACTTCTCCTTTAGATTGTATTCTGGCAGGCGCCCTGTTTCGCGCGCCGTTCCAGTCGTCTGTATGCCCAGGGGGTGACCTCCTGGGTCCTGGGCTGGCCGTCCGCGGCCACAGCGTCCACCAGATACATCAGGACCAGCGGGTAGCGATAGTCCCGGATGTCGGACGCAGACCGCCGCTCCAGCTCCTCCGGCGTGAGCCAGCCCTCGCCGGCCACGCGCACCCGCCTGACCGCGCTGGCGCCATCCGGCAGGCGGACATCCTCCAGATGCTCCGGCAACGGCTCCGGGGCGGGAACGATCCGGTTGTGATCCAGGCAGTACCGGATGTCCAGATGGGTAACGACGGTCCGGGCTGTCTCGGCCGCCCGCGGCTCGGCCCTCCAGAGTGGCTGGACGATGCCGTCCGTCAAGAGGACGTCATGGCCTCTCCTGTCGCCGGGAAACAGAGGCAGGCAACGTACCAACTGCAGGACCTGCACCCCATTGGACAGTCCAAACTCTTTCACTCTGTCATTGGGCAAACTGTAGTAATGCTCCAGCGCGTCCCGCCAGTTCAGGAACTGGGACAGCCGCCAGCCGGTCACGCCTTTGGGGTCATGCCCCAGCCGGAGATCGTCAATGGTATAAAAAGAAATCCTCATTTTCTTCTTGCTCCTCACTTCATCGTCATATCACCCATAGCTGGGTGCTCACTTTGCGTTTGTTCCATGCCTTTTAATTCCGCCAGTTTCTCCGCGGCCCAGTCCGGCAGAAACTGATCTTTCAGCACGCCCATAAAATCCGCCCGGTTCCAGCGGGTCATCTCCCCGTCGCCCAGGCAGGTACAGCGGATGGAGCGCCCAATGGCGTGGGGACTGCATCCAAAGCCGTCGTGGGCGTACCAGAGCATGGCGCCCTCATTCCAATAGGACTCTTTCAAGATGTCGGGAGAGAGGACCAGCACTTTGCCCTCGTAGTCCAGAGAGGAAAAGGAGTCTGGGTGGCAGTGCTCCGGTCCGAAAAGCCCAAGCGCCTGATACGCCTTGCAATACTGTGTGACAAAGCCATCCAGCACTGCCGGATGGCTCTCTACTACAAAATCGCTGTTGTGCCAGTGATCTGAGGGAATGCAAGTTCTCTTGGCCCATTGCTTATTCGCTTGGCTGAAGCGGCCATCCTGATCCTTTTGCTGGATCGTGTTTGACAGTACCCACGCGGTCCTTTTGTATCCATACTTTGCAATGACCTCATCCACACAGCCATTGTTCAGGCGCATCCCATCGAAGTTCTGGCGGATGCTCTCCTCAATGGCCCGCTTACAGGAAATATTGGCCTGGTGGCTGGCCCGCCAGAGCGCCAGTTCCCCCCGTTTCCGAGCCTCATTTGCGGAATAGGGATAGAGATACGTCTCAATCTCCATACACTACGTCTCCCAGAATCAGCCGCTCCTCCAATTCTCCGACACAGATCTCTGCGTCCCTGAACATCTCCAGCACCTCCTCCGGCACATCCCGCAGGTCATAGTCATAATCCGCTTCGGAGATGGTCACCGAGTGTTCACCCTCATCCACGCTGGCGCACAACTTGGCTTTTTCCGGGATGCCGGCTTCCTCCCGCAGATAGTCCGGCAGCTCCACCTCGTCCCCGCCCCCAAAGGGGCACTCTCCGTCACAGCCATCGCAGTGGCCGCATACTCTTGCCAGATGGACATGCAGGTCCGTGGCCAGCTTCTGGAGGGATCTGGCGGCGCGGACCAGCTCCATGGCGGTCATGCGCTGCTTGAGCACCACCAGTGTGTCCTCCGAGGCGTGGAGCTCCACCTTGCCGCTGCTCTCAAAGCCAGAGAGCTTCATCGCTGCCGTGGGGATCTGGAGGCCTTTGGAAGTGGTTTCTTTTACAAATTTCATAGTCAGTCTCCTTCATATCAAAATCAAACAGATTCAGTTGGATTGAGGACCGTTCCCGCTCATGCAGGTCGTAGTTGGCGATGAGCAGCTCGGCAAACTGGCAGTTGGGGTCATACCGCTGGCGGATGTTGTTCAGCCGGGTCACCGGCTCGATCTGGATGCCGGGGGCGTCGTACAGCTCCCGGACAAAGGGATCATCATTATAAGACAGCAGGAATTTCCCCTGAATGGACATCAGAGCATCCCGCAGACGGATGTGGTCTTTCTCTGTGAAGCCGTCCTCTCCGATGTTGGAGTAGTAGCCCTCCGTGCAGTGGTAGGGCGGGTCGCAGTAGAACAGGCTCTCCGGCCGGTCGTAGTGCCGGATGAGCTTCTCAAAGTCCTTGTTCTCAATGACCACCCTGGCCAGACGGCGGTGGGCCTGCTCAATGAGCGGGAAATCCGCCCACAGATCGTGGGGCTGATTGCCGAAGCTGGTGAGAGCGGAGGCGTAGCTCTGGCGAATGATCTGATAGAACCACGCCGCCCGCTGGACTGATGTGGTTCGTTTCCGCCGCAGGGCCAGCCGCGCCCGGTCAAAATCCTCCCGTGCGTTCAGCACATACCGCAGGGAGCCCATGAGCAGGTCCGGCTTCTCCCGCACACAGCGGTACAGATTGGTCAGCAGGCCGTTGAAGTCGTTATAGACCTCAAAGTCGTTTCCGGGACTCTTATGGAACAGCACCCAGCCGCCTCCGCCAAAAACCTCAATATACCGCTCATAGTAGAGGGGGAATCGCCTGACCACCTCCTCCCGGAGCGCCTTCTTGCCGCCCACCCAGCTCATAAAGCTGTTCAAGAGCCATCACCCCCTTCCAGTGGGAGGCGGGTCTGGGCGGTGTCGAACACATCCAGCGACCGGGTCAGCCCACGGATCGCCGCGGCGATGCCGCCGATCCGGTGGGTCAGGTGGGCGATGGTAGCCCGCACCTCCTGCTCCGTGGCGGCGCAGAAGTAGCCGCTGCCATTGCTGGCGATGGGAACGCCCTCACGCCGCAGGGCGTTGACCGCGTCCCGCAGCTCCTTTCCCTTGATGCCAAAGGCACACTCCAGCTCCCGGCTGGTGGCGGCGTTGGAGGCGCCCGAATGGTAACGCTCCAGATGCTCTGCCAGCCGTTCCTTCTCCATGCTCGCTCCTTTCCGGGGCTGTCTTCCCGAAAATGGGCGCAAAAAAAGAAGGGGCCGTCGTCCCCACCGGGAAAACGGCCCCTATGTGTTAATAAATTGGTTACTGCTGTTCCATGCTCAGCCCCGCCTCCGGGGCGCTCCAGTCACGGAGAAATTCCAGGTTATTTCTGGTGATGTAGGCGCTTTCGTCGGCGGTCAGGACATAGCCTGCCTCCTCCAGCAGATCCTCCCCATAGCCCTCTAAGTCGATGCAGCCGGAGTCCAGCAGTTCTTCAGATACCCCCGCCTCCAGCAGCTTCCGCCTGCCGAAGTCCTTCAGGCCATCGCGGGGAACCCATTCATAGCAGTGCAGGTTCTGGCTGATGTCCAAGGCAAGACGGAGGTCACGGCAGTGCTCGAACTCCAGCGCAGCGGCAAAACGCTCCATGAAGTGGGGCATCCCCTGTCCCTGCTCATCCAGAACATAGCCCAGATCGCTCCCGTCATTGACCAGTTCCAAGGCGCTGTCATACTGCTCCATCAGATTTCCCAGCTCCGGCAGGCTGCACCGGACATCCAGCAGCATACAGTTTTCCAGGCTTCTGGTTTTCAACTCATCCAAAGCCAGCGCCACCTCATCGGGCCGGTCGGTCATGGCGGAGTAGTCCGGCAGATGGAGCCACACCCCCTCCGGTACCGCCGAAGAGGCCAGCTTCACTTTCATACTCCAACCGTCATCCTCCGGGATGAGTCCCTGGCCGGTGTAACGAGGTGCGGAGGGGTGTTCCGGGTACTCCACATAGCAGTTTCCAACGAACAGGCCGGGGTGCCGGTCCTCATAGCGGCGGCCCAGCGCCTCCAGGTCCGCATAGTACATGGCGCGTTCCGGCAGATGGCTTTCGTGCCGTAGATAGAAGCTCCCCAGCTGCGCATAGCTCCCCGCGGGGAAGCAGATCTGGTAATCCTCCAGCGAAAGCAGGCAGTTGACCGCGTCCACAGCCACTTCCGGGTCCATGTGTAATATGGCGGTTTCCAGTTCCCAGCCAGTCTTGCCCGCCAGCTCCTCCAGCTTCCCGGTCCGCAGGATCGCCGCGGACAGTTGGTACTGTTCCTTAACAGAGAGCGTGTCAAGGCGCTCCATGATCCACCGCTGCTCCTGTTCCATGAGCGGAAGGCTCATCAGGAGATCCCGCTTTTTCTGGATGTCCATCATATCATCTCCATTCCTTGCTCTTCGGCCTGCTTCGGCTCAACAATAGAGAAGCTGCTCCACCGCCCGCAGTGCGGACAGGCCACTGTTCCAGTACAGGCGCCATCGATCTGTTCCTGCGTCACCTCACCCGGTTTTCCGCAGCACTCGTTGATTACAGTGACGAGACTAGCGTGTTCCAGCACCTCCGGCCGGTATTCCCGATTAAACGGGATGAAGTTGACCCAGCGGGGGTTATCAAAGATGCGGCTGATATGGAGCTGTAGGGCCTTGTGCCGCACAGTTCGGGCGGAATCCTTGGCGTAGTTGTGTCGGCTCTCCCAGTCGGTCAGCGCCTCCAGAAGCTTCTGTTCACCAGCTCTTTGGATGAGCAATTCCGCCAGCTGGTACCAGAGGCCCTCTTCAATCTCACCCAGACGTGTCTGTACGCCTCGCCAGGAGCTGTACTTCTTATCCCGGCCTGAGCCGGTGCTGATTGGGTGGAATGTGCCATGCCACCATCGAATATCTTCGAAGTCCAAGTGCTCCATATCGATCTCATTCAGGGAGTTGATTTGACCTCTCAATATGATCGTTCCTCCATTTCCACATTCTACATCCCCACCATCTGAGGGCTGGAAACTTCCTCGCTCTGATGTTCCTGTGTGAAGCTTGGAAGCGGCTGTCCATCCTTCCTGCGGAGTAGCCCATAGTCTGTGATAGTCGCATTTCCTTCCTCCAGCATCGTTCTTCCAACATTGGCGGCCTGGGGCGTCTGGAACAGTTCAGGCGGAAGATCCGGGTATTTCTCCCGCGCCATCAACTCCACATAGTCCCAGGTTTCCGCCACCTCGGGGAGCAGCTCATACTGCTCCGCCTCCTCCAGAAGCTGGGCAGCGTTTCCCAGACTGGGCTGGCCGCTGGCCGCCAGGAGGGCCTTGTATCGGATAAACTCCGCCGCACCCCAAGTCCGCTCTTTCTGAGCAAGCTGCCCGGCGAACTCGCGGACCTGATCGAGGCCGCCGTCCTCAAGAGCCTCATCGATTGCGTCCCGCAGGGAGGGGATGAGGCAGTCTGTGCAGCGGAATACGCACTCCTCTGCGGAAACGGCCTCCACCGCTTCCACCGCCTGCCAGACGCCCTTGTCTATCGCGGGGAGGTTCAGGATAGCGGTCTTATCATTGTCGTACTGTGGGTCGTTGAAGAAACCCTTGCGGACCTCCAGCACCACTGGGGCCCCGGACCGCTGAAAGTAGGTTGTTTCCCCCGGCTGATATGTGTAGACAGGTCTGATCTCCCCGCCCAGCTCCGCATAGCCCCGTTTGGTGAACACGCCGCCATGATCCTCCTTGTGCTGTTCGCCCAACAGCTTCAGCAGACTGGCACGGAATTCGCTGTCTTCCTCTGTGGTATCCAGCAGGGCCATGGCCTCCTTGGAGAGCATCTCGTTCTCATACAGAAACGCCCCAAGCTCCTGAAGGTTGGAAACTTGAGGCGCCAGACAGCAGACGTCGGTATTGTAGGTCAGGTTGATGAGGTGCTCCAGGGAGACGGGACCCCTGCGACGGCTCCACTCCATTGCCAGCAGAGCTTCCATCCCCGTGTTTTCCTCCGGCGTCAGTGCGGTCAGCCGCTGGGCCAGCAGATTCAGGTCATATAGATTGATGTTCCTGCCGATCATGCCACGTTGAAGCCCGTCATACCCAACATAGAGAAGCTCATTGCCGCAGGATCGGCCATCCTTGATCCGAGCCTTTTGGAGTGCGTCGTGGAACTCCGACCAGGTGGCCGGCATCCGCAGGGAGACGGCTGTTTCATAGCCCTTGGGTCCGTTGTTGCGGATCTCCACTTCAAACATCTTCTTAGCCAAGGGTCATTCCTCCCATCGGCTCCTGCTCCGGAGCATTGGAGTGCTCTGTTTGAGGATAGAGATCATTCACCGCCTCCAGTACAGTGTTCAAATCTCTGTTTCGGGCGATGTTCGCCAGATCCTCTGAGTGGCAGTATACCTCACCGTCTCTGCCTACCGCACAATGCGTCTTCTGCTTGCCCCGTATCTTCTCTGAAGTCACCTCAAGGCACCCATCCTCAATGATGCGTGTGGAGAATCCCTTTTCCTTCAGACGCTCCGACAGCTTCTCATAAAATTGCTCTGTTGCCTGATCCAGTTCCATTTCACATTCCCCCCATTTGAAGCGCATCCTGCTCGTAGGCTTTCGGGTCGGCGCCGGGAACATCCCATCCCGCAAGGCTTCCGATCTCCATAGCCTGCCGCTGAACAGGACTGACGCCCAGGTTTTCATTCATCTCATCTGCCAGTTCCACATTTCGCTCCTTATCGCCGGTATCCCAGTCCGAGAGATAGTAGCCGCTCTCGCCCCGCTTGATGCAGATGAGCTGGCCGGTGGTTTTCAGGATGGAAAAGCACAGCTCCGGCAGGCCCTCGGCCACCTTGGGGGCAAACCGTTCTTGCTCAGTCTGGATGCTCCAATCATCGCTCTGCCACAGATGGACATATAGCTCGCCGCCGTCCACTTCAATGGGCCGCTGCTCGAAGCCCTCGCCCCAGGCATCCGAAGCCTGTCCGGTGACATATTCTTTGAGCGTATCCAGCTCTTCGGGAGAGAGGGCGCCTGCCACACGGCATTCCACCACACCCCAGAGCCGGCCATTCCGGCCTTCTGTGGTAAAGACCGCCGACTGAACCTTTTCGTTTACAGCATCATCCTCGCCATACCAGTGCATGAGGCCGCGCTTGGACTCCTCCGGCACACGATTTTTTACCAGGGCTGCCAGGACGCTCCCCTCATGATCCAGGAGCGTGCGGCCGTCCCACTCCTCGCTGTCCTCCGACATGTCCCCCCACCCGTCCCGTTCGTAGAAGTCAGCGGTGAGGGGCATGTACAGCTTCATAGTGGTGGGCTCAGGCGGCAGGACAGTGAAGCTGTCCTCTCCAATGCTCAGGGCCAGACCGCTGCCATTGTCCCATTTCACATGGAATTGCCCAGCGTCATCGATGTTTTCCAGTGTGCCCATGGTACCGGACGGCACTGGGTGGTAGGGGTCTTTCATCTCTCTGAGCTTGATCCGGCTCCCTGCGGGGTACTGCTCCCGCAGAAAGGCCAGCCATTCTCTCGGCGGCGTGTTCATAGCGAAATTCCTCCCATGGTCATGCCCTCCTGGGGCGCATTTTCATAATCCTCCAGCGGGCGGGGGTTTTCCTCGCCGTAGAGGTCGTACAGGATATCATCAGCCTGTTTACGGACAGCGGGATCATCCGTCAGCGTTTCATACCGGAATCCGGTAGTGGGATGGTCCGGCAGTTCCTCCCGGATGCACTGAAGGTACGCCTCCGGGTCCGTATATTCCACCTGCTCGCCGCTGGCGAAGGAGACCCGGCCTATCACCGCAGGCTGCTCCGCCAAATTCTGCCGCTGGACACGGAGGTCGAAGGCCGTCAGATATGCCTGATAGTCGCCGGGAACAGGGTTGCATCGCAGACAGTAGCGGTAATTCTCCGTCTCTACGATATAGCCATAGTTGGCCGGCCAGCCGCCCACCCCTCCGCCATGGCCCCAACAATACTTGGTCATGCCGGCCAGATCTTTCAATACACTGGTTCGCAGCTCGTCCACGACCTCTTGTAACTCAGCCTTGAACTCAGGACTGTTCAGTTCCTCGGGACCTCGGGGCCACCAGGTGTGCCAGAACTCTTGTCCCCGGTGGCCGAAGTCCATTCGGACATGTCCAATGCAGCCAAGCCTCTGGTCCTCCTCCGGCGTCATGGCATAAAAAAGGGCCGCTTCATCGAAAGAAGCGGCCTTGATGGTAAATTTTCTATCGTCTTGGGGATATTCCAAAGAATGTTCTTCACAAAACTGTTCCAGTGTCATTTCCTCGCCCAACAGGTGGAACGCACTGTTGACCCGGCGTGAAGCTGTTTCCTTCCGCTTAAGGGGGGTGGGGGAGAGTACCGTGCCGGCATGATACCTGGCGGTTTTGTCCACCAGGGCAATCTTTACGTTGGGGGACTGCCGCGTGCCCCGCAGGTCATAGCAGTACCAGTCCTTGGGGATCGTATCCCGCTGGATCAGCCAATTGGTAAACAGCACAGGGGTCCCAAACAGCTCGGCATGCTGCATGAAGTCCGTTCTGATGTTGATGCTCATAGGATCACCTCCAATTTTATAGCAACAACAATTACCACAAGTCACTGGGAAAGTCTACTATTTTTCGGTATCTACATAGAAATCTCCATTCCCTGTCCCTGCTCCTGTTCCGGCAGCTGGGAGAGACCCATGAGGCGTTCCGGGTCCACGATTACTTCCTCCTCGTTCCTACCCAAGAATACGGCATAGATGTTCTCTTTTTTGACCTGCGCCTCATATACCGTGCCATTTTGACCAAATCGATGAGCAAACCACTCAGCAACCTCACGGTTCAACGTCCACGAAAGCGCCTTAACATTTTGAGCGTTGTAGGAGGTCACGCCGCGGTAGACCGTTACCACATCGTCCAGGCTCTGGAACAGCCCACGCTCCTCCTCATCCATCAGCATCTGAGGGTCGATGGAGCGGAACATGGCCAGCAGGCTCCTTTTGCTGAGATTCGGGTCATCGTTGGGGGATTCTGTGCTGATCCACGCATACGAGAGAAACAGGGCCGCGTCCTGCTCGCACAGATGCGGCGCCGCCAATTTCAAGTAACCCAACCGGTACGGCTTGGTGACCAGCAGGAGCAGCCCCGCGGCAGTCTCCGCTTCATTGATCTGCTGTCTCACGTTTTCTCTCCAGGAGTGGAGCACGCTGGGATCATCCAGCAGATTTCCAGCCGACAAGCTGCCGTCCTCATTGCGGATACCGACCAGTCCACTGTCCGTAAAAGGGTGCTTGACAACCAGCGGCGACAGTTCCGTGGGCTGGATATCGAACCACAGCAGTGTGTGAGCCAGCGTCTTCAGGGCGGCAAAGTTGGTCTCCGCGGGCCACCCCCGTTTCTTCCCGCTCATCTCACACCCCCTTGGCGGCGGTTGAAATACTCACAGCCGGTATTTTTCTTTCCCATGGCCGCACCCCGCTCAGAACACCTGCTGGAGCGGCGTCTGTCCGTCAAAAGGACTGCTCAGGCGGCGCACCAGGCCGAACTCCGTCTGACGGACGCCGTCCTCTTTCATGGAGTCCTCACCAAACTGCTCGAAATCCATGTAGCCGTCTATGACGCTGATCAGCTCCTCATCCGCTCCAAACCGCTGGAGTACAGACTGTCCATATTCACAGGTTCCCTCGGTGATCCGCTCATAGTCATCCAGCTCCAGCGCGAGGCGCAGGGCGCCGGGGAAGTCCGCTGGCTGCTCCACCGACAGGACCGCCAGGTATTTCAGCAGATCTCCGTCCGGCATCTCCTGGATCGTCTTCGCCAGTTCGTTGGCGCTCTCCACGCTGACACAATCCATAGGGAGGAGGCCGGCCAGAGGCTCCATCTCACACCTGGTCTGGTAGATGGCAGCCTGGGCAAAGTCCTCGATCCCAAGGCTCCGCTTTGTCATATCCAGCTGGATCTCCTCCGCTGGGAGGTCCAGGCGGTATCTGATCTGGCCGTGGAGCAGATAAAGCTCAAAAATGGGTTTACTCTCCTGTGCTTGCTGCTGTCCACCTTTCCGCCGCAGCACATAGCCGCTGGGGGTATAGGCGCCGCCGTGGCCGGCGAAATACTCCGCGCCGATTTTGGAAAAGTTCAAATACGGCCACGCTTCTTCGGGAAACCGCCGGTCGCCATGGATCTGGCCGGCAACAGCGACATATCTGCCCAGTTCCTCATCGGACCGCACATTGGGGACGAACGTGTACGCCTCCAACGAGTCTGAGACGCGGAGCACATCATCCAGGCTGTCGGCGCTCTCCGCGTCCAAAGCCCCAGAGAAGATATCTTGCTGCCGTTCGTCCATGCCGTCGATTTTCTCCGCCAGCCGGTTCAGCTTGTCAAAGGCGTCCGAATCGGTGAGACCGGCGCCTTTGAGGTATTTGGCGAGGCTGGGGACGCCGCTGTCCACCCCAATGATTTGGACTTCTCCGGCATAGCGGCTGGCCGCGTCCAGCGCGGCAAACGCCTCGCCCATCTCGCCAGAGGTGGTGGGGAGCCGTAGAGGGACACTCTCATAGTTGTCCCCGCGGGCCAGTTTTATTGTGATCATGTAAGTCCTCCCATCTGTGGCCCCTGTTCCATCCGCTCTGCCGGAATATTCCGGGCCATGATCTCATTCATTTCCGGCTTTGTTCCCAGATAGGCCACATAGCCCCGGTCCCCGAAGAGGCCGCCTTCCTCCTGGACACGGCGTTCCCCGTAGCTCTGGTAGTCGATGTAGTCCTCCAGATTTGGGTCCACCTCAAAATGGCCGGACTCCCGAATGATATACCGCCCATATTCCTCCGCGGTGCTGATGTCCGGCACCACCGTGAACTCATGGAGATTCTCCGCCAGGGACAGGACCTCCTCCGGCGTCTGGGGCCAGGCTGTGTCGAAGACTGTATGGAACTTCTCCAATGCCTGTTCATCGAACGCTTGGAGGTATCTGGTCAGCGCGTTCAGGGTGTCCAGATGCTCATTCAGTGGGCATTCGTGCCCAAATACACCCCTAACTGCGTCGCTGACCTCGGCAAGTTTCAGCGTTGCTGTACATTGTTCCGGCCTGTCTACGCCCAGCCGCCGCACAGCACGGCTGATTTTGCTCTCCGCGCAGGGAAAATAAAGCATTTCCTGTTGTTCCGGGCGTCCATCCGCAGAAAGCATGACAGAGACCGTGCAGCGTGTGTAGTAATACTCCGGGAGATGGCGCCCGTCATAGTCTTGTGACAGCCTCATGCAGTTGTCATACACTACGCCATAGGGGGTGATGACTCCATCTCCGCTCTCTATCAGGAGCAGGGCGGTTTCAGTCCCGTCCAGGTTATCCAGTTCCTCCATTCTGGCGCTTCCGCCATTCAGGGTCATGTAGTGGTTTCGTCCAATACTCTCCAGGTCGGAAAAATCCGTGATGACCGTGACCTCCTGACAGGAGAAGGTCAGGTTGATGAGATCGACAATGTCGGAATAGTCATAGCTGACAGCCGCACTTTGGAACTGTGCCAGCTCCTGGTCCGTGAAGCTGTCCAGCCGCTTGGCCAGATAGTCCAGCTCATCCAGATTGACCCTGCTCCCCTCCAGCCGCTTCAGGATGGGCGGGCCATCCTGGACCTCCTGCACCTTGCAGTCACGGTTGACGGCATTTCCGATCTCCAGTGCCTCCAGCAGCTCCAAACAGTGGCCGTATTCCTCCTCCGGGATGGGGAACGGGATAGTCACCACGCCATATTCCGGGTGTACGGCATTGCTCAGCGCCATCTGCATCATGCTCTGCCCTCCAGTCTGTCAAAGGCCAGCATGGCCCTGCCGTAGTGGGCGATCAGCGCCGCGTTCAGGATCAGCTCCAAAGTCTTGTCTTCCACCAGTTTCCGGTCACACAGTTCCGGAATAGTGATGGTCCTCTGGCTCTGCCAGATCCCCTTTGCGGCCTGGAACAGCACATACTCCTGCTCGCTGAGTGTCCGCACGGCACTCCAGCTCCTGATGTCAATACCCCAGAGATCAAATATGCGGGGGATGGCGCAGCGTCGGAGTGTTTCCGTTACGGTCAGCAGGTACATCGCCGCCAGTGCCCGGTGATCGCTCCGGTGTCTGGCCAGAAACAGGGCGTAAAGTGCCAGCCGGTCAGTGTGAGCGGAGTCATAGTAAGCGATAGACCGTTTTCCCCGGAGCAGTTCCTGGATCCGCTCCCCAAGTGCGGTTCCCAGCCACTTCCGGTAAAATTCAGCGGCCAAAGATGTATAGGTGACGGTTCCAGCCTCGACACGCTCCTCCAGCCAGGGGCAGACCTCCTCCGTACAGCCACCGCGCCGGTACTCCGTACAGTGCTTGCAGACTACGTCTTCCGGCCGGTATCGGAACCGGCAGAGGACGGTTTGCCCTCCTCCTCGGGGAGAAAAGTTGGGCGGCGTCATCATCTGCCGCTCCAGTTCTGCCAGGGGTGTGTCCTTGAGAAAATACTTTGTCATACGCTTGTCCTTTCCGGACAGAGCAGTGATCCCGAAAAAGGGCGCCCAAAAAGGCCGTTTCCCTCTGCGGGATCACGGCCTCGTCCTGTTTTATAATTTACATACAGTTACTTGACGCCCTTTTTGAATCGGGCAGAAAACCAGCCCCGGTGTGATCGTTTGTGACCGATCACACCGGGGCCGTTTTTCCTATTGGTCTGTTTCTCAGCTTCGTCCCTTATCTGCGGCGTGGAGAAGCTTAAAGGTCGGAGGTAAAGTCAGGACTGCGGCACTCGTCGATGCTGATGATATCGTCCAGGGGAACCGTTGTTTTGTCCTCCATGACCAGAACACGCTCAACCTCATCGATCCGCTTCAATCGTCCGGTCGTTGTAACATAGCGCCCGCCATCCTTTTTCCCGTCAGGCTGGAACCATGTCACCGACACATCTGGATGTTCATCGATCCGATCCACCAGCATCTGCTGTTTGAGGTCCAGAGCCGCTTTCACATCCTCATCCAGCTCTATGCGCCGCTCTGTTAACCGGGCAGTCTCCACGAGAGCTGCGCTGTGTCCGCTCAAAGCCGCAAAAGGGGCAAACTGGGCGGCACGGTCCGAGAGGGACATCCGGGGATGCCGCCTGGAGGTGGGGTGCGGCAGGTTCAGCATATCGTCGTAGGGTCCCGTCATGCCTGATGTCCTCCTATGGTTTCATTTCGTTCCTTTGCGGTAGCGCCCTCCTCCAGATTCATGCCTTTGAGAATGGCGTTCTTCCCATATTTCTTCTTTATATCCAGCATGGTCTCCTGGATCCTCCGCTCCCGCGCATGGGTGGCGCTTGCCTCCGCCTTTTGTTTTTCTCTGTCCGCATAGTCGGTGAAAAGGTCCATCTGTTCGCACCCATCATCCATGGGGACAGCTGATTCATCCAGCAGGCGGTTGGCGCTGATGCTCAGCCGGCGGATCAGCAGGTCCCGATCCACGATCCGGTCATAGAGGCTGCAAACCGCTCTCAGCAGATCGTTGGCGGAGGAGGTGTAGTCAAAGTTTTCTGTGCCAACCGCGTGCTTGGGGATTTTCCGCCCGTAGCGGTCGGTGGTCACCGGCCCCTGATAGCGATGATTTTCTACAGAGAGATTTTCAATATCGTAGCCGACTGTGAGTACCAGCTGATTGGTGGCCAGTCCCTTATCCACCAGGTCCAAGGCCAGAGCGTCCGCCATCTCCCGCACGACAAGTCTGGCTTTCTCAAACGTATAGGGGCACTGGAGCACCTGGCCGGAGACGATACTTTTATGCTCCGGCTTATACGCTTTTACATCCGCGATGGTACAGGGTTCCCATCCCCATGCGTGATCAATGAGCAGTTCGGCGTTGACGCCGAAGAGTTGATACAGCAGTTCCTCGTTATGGTAATCTGTTGGTTTTCCTATGGAGCAGCGGGCGATGTCGCCCATCGTATAGAGGCCGCAGCCCTCCAGCTTTGCCGCGTAGCCTTTGCCGACCCGCCAGAAATCGGTGAGGGGACGGTGGTTCCACAGAAGACGCCGATAGGTCATTTCGTTCAGCTTGGCTATACGAACTCCGTCTTTATCCGCATGAACATGCTTCGCTACAATGTCCATGGACGCCTTGGCCAGATACAGGTTCGTGCCCATTCCCGCCGCGGCGGTGATACCAGTAGTTTTCAAAATATCCAGAATGATGGTCCGGGTCAGTTCCCGTGCTGTCATCTTGTAGGTATCCAGGTAGTCGGTAATGTCCATGAACACCTCATCAATGCTGTAGGGATAGATGTCCTCCGGAGCAATGTATTTCAGATATACCTGATAGATCCGCGTGCTCCAATCGATATAGTGGGCCATCCGGGGCGGGGCCACAATGTAGTCCAGCTCCAGCGACGGATCCCGCCGCACCTCCGGGTCATTCCAGGAGGTACCGCTGAACTGATGTCCGGGCGCATTCCGTCTGCGCTGGGCGTTGACCTCAGCGACCCGCTGCACCACCTCGAAAAGCCGAGCCCGACCGGAGATGCCATAGGCTTTCAGCGAGGGAGTGACGGCGAGGCAGATCGTCTTTTCTGTGCGGCGTTTGTCTGCCACTACCAGATTCGTGGTCATGGGATCCAGCCCCCGCTCCACACATTCCACCGAAGCGTAAAAGCTTTTCAAATCACAGCAAACATAGGTCCGTTCTTTCATGCCCCGGCCACTTCCTTTCAAGTCCTGATATAGTGTGTGCCCTGTGATAGCCGCTCATTCTGTCCATCTGACCGTGGATAGCGCCCTTTTTGCGGAGCTTTCCCGGTTTGTATGAGAGCCCGCCGAGCTTGTGGGATACCATTGATTATAGCACAAATGTTTCATTGGTTCTATGGAAAAATATATCCCGCAGATTAAAAATTAATTGCTTTGCTTCTTTTTTGTGTTTCTGCGTTTAGCGCCCTTTTTGAACGGTACAGGAGAAGACCCGATCTACATTTCCATCGTCACGTCCGGTTGTTCCTCCTCTGACATTGTCTCCAGTTCTCTTTCATTGGACTGGCTGACCAGCTCCGGCAGATCCGGCACAGCCCATCTGATCTGTTCCGACACGCCCTCCAGCAGCTTCTGCCGTTCCGGAGTGATGGGATATGCGCTCTCCAATGTTTCGCTGACACAGCGGTAGACCTCGGCAAGCTGTTCATTGGTGAACAGGCGGTGCTGATCTATGAGGCCGGAGCGGACGCAGAAGTCTTGTTTCGCGGACAGGTACCCATTGGGGCCGCTTCCGGGGTCATAGTAATGGCCCTGCCACAGCCCGGTTCGACCATAGCTCCACTCCCATGTGACAAACTCAACTCCGTACCTGCTGGGGTGGCCGGCAAGCACAGCGCCGTTAAACTCCGCCAGATGCTTATAGTTCTCGCCCAGTCCATCTGCTTTCAGGTCTGGGGCCTGCTCGATGAGTGTCATGTACTCCCTGACCACACCGGCAATATCTGTGACCCGGCCTCGAGCCACTTCTGCTTCCGGGTCTGTAGTATCATCCGTTCGGAAGCGGATGCCGCTGCTCTCGGTGACTTGGCACAGTCTGCGGTCGTTCCATTCAATTGGCAGGAGACCATCCTCCACAGGCTGTACGGTGTAACCGGCTTTCTGGAGAGCAAGTTTAAGTTCCGCAAAATAGGTGTGCTGTGTGTTGTCCATTCTGATTCCGTCCTTTCCTGGGCTTAGCGCCCTTTTTCATTTGCGCCGGAAAACGAAGAACCCCGGTCTGTTGATTCTCTGATACCAACAAACCGGGGCTCTATTTTTCGTATATAATTTTTCTGTTCTCAAGCGCCCTTTTTGGCTTGAAAAAGGGCGCCCGCTGCTGCCTTGGGTTTCAAAAAGTCTAAATCCAGAGTTCAAGTCCATTCGGTTTAAAAAATTCCTGTTCGGCATCTTTTTTTGAACTTCAGAAATTTTGAAAATAAAAAAGCCGCAACACCTTGGCACAGTAGACTTACAGCCTACTATATCCAAATTGTTGCGGCTTTTTGGTGGAGATAAGCGGGATCGAACCGCTGACCTCTTGAATGCCATTCAAGCGCTCTCCCAGCTGAGCTATACCCCCATATTGTGCCTCACAGGGCAGGAACTATTTTAGCAGACGCACTTACCTTTGTCAAGGGCTTCCGCCAATTTTATTGCAAAATATTTCTTAGAGCCGGGATACACAGGCCAGATACAACACACGTCACACGTCCGACTGAGTCTCCCCGGTTCTACCCCACCCGTTCTGGCGTCTTTGCTCTCCGGCGCTGAGCCGCCCTTCCCCCGCTTTTCTCCTCTCCCGCAAGATCCGCCTTTTTTCTATTTTTCTATTGATGGCCCGGCGTCTGTTGTGGTAGGATAGAGGCATCATTCAACAAGAAGTGGAGGTACCAAAATGAAACAGGACATGATCCTTATTCTCGATCTTGGCAGCGAGGAAAACCCCCGTCTGGCCCGTGAGATCCGCGCTCTAGGCGTTTACAGCGAAATCCACCCCCACGATATCACACTGGAGGAGGTCAAGGCCCTCCCCAACGTGAAGGGGATCATCCTAAACGGCGGCCCCAACCGGGTGGTGGACGGTGTTGAGATCGACGCCGCCAAGGAGATCTACAACCACGATGTCCCCGTCCTTCTGGCCGACCACAAGGGTGATCAGCCCTGGCCCAGCGATGAGGAGGAACGCAAGCAGGCCCTCTCCAATTTCGTGTTCGGTGTGTGCGGCGCCCAGCCCAATTGGAATATGGAGAACTTCATTGCCGACCAGGTGGAGCTGATCCGGCAGCAAGTCGGAGACCGGAAGGTCCTGCTGGCCCTCTCCGGCGGTGTGGACTCCTCCGTAGTGGCTGCCCTTTTGATTCGCGCCATCGGCAAACAGCTCACCTGTGTCCACGTCAACCACGGGCTGCTGCGCAAGGGCGAGCCAGAACAGGTGGTGGAGGTGTTCCGCCATCAGATGGACGCCAACCTGATCTATGTGGACGCAGTGGATCGCTTCCTGGATAAACTGGCCGGCGCAGCTGATCCTGAGCAGAAACGCAAGATCATCGGCACGGAGTTCATCCGAGTGTTTGAGGAGGAGGCCCGTAAGCTGGAGGGCATCGAATTCCTGGCCCAGGGCACCATCTACCCCGACATTATCGAGTCCGGCACCAAGACCGTCAAGGCGGTCAAGAGCCACCACAACGTAGGCGGCCTGCCGGAGGATCTGAAATTCGAGCTGGTGGAGCCTCTGAAGATGCTCTTCAAGGATGAGGTCCGGGCCTGTGGCAAGGCTCTGGGCCTGCCCGATTCCATGGTGTACCGCCAGCCCTTCCCCGGACCGGGTCTGGGCGTGCGCTGTCTGGGCGCCATCACCCGTGACCGCCTGGAGGCCGTTCGGGAATCCGACGCCATCCTACGGGAGGAGTTTGCTGCCGCCGGGCTCCAGGGAAGGGTCTGGCAGTACTTCACCGTGGTGCCTGATTTCAAGTCCGTGGGCGTACGGGACGGCGTGCGCACCTTTGACTGGCCTGTGATCCTCCGTGCGGTGAATACCGTGGACGCCATGACTGCCACGGTAGAGGATGTGCCCTTTGCCCTGCTACAAAAGATCACCGCCCGCATCACCTCCGAGGTCAAGGGAGTCAACCGTGTGCTCTATGACCTGACACCGAAGCCCTCTGGAACGATTGAGTGGGAATGATTTCAGAGGCCCGGAAAAGCCTGATATAACTAGCTTTTTGAAGGTTTAAAGCCCTCTGTGGCAACGAATTGGCAACATTTTTTCATTATTCATAAAAAGAGAGCTAACTGATTTTGATTAGTCAGTTAGCTCTCTTTTTCTTTTTATTATTACTCTGTGCAACAAACAGCCTCTCCCGTGGCCTACAAGTGAGAGGGTCAAAAGAGGTCCTGGGGCGGCACCTTCACATAGGACTGAGCTTTATCAAACTCCGGGTAGCGGTAGCGCCACTTGTCGTAATCCTCTTTGGAGATCTCGCCAGCCTCCAACATGGCAGCGGCCTGCTGCCAGGAACAGAGCATCTCATGCAGCCGGGCGGCGTCCTTGCTCTTCCGCACATCGACCTTCAGGCAGACTTCTCCATCCACCTCGCTGATCTTGAGCCCGTAGTTGTCCTCCAGAGTAAACAAGGTGTGCATCAGCCCCACATAGGAGTCTATGTCCGGGACAGAGAGGGCATGGGGAGAGACATCCAGTACCTGGGCTAAGGCAGCAGTCAGGTCCGCCTTAGGGGTTCTTGATCCTGTTTCGTATTGAGCAAGGCGCACATCGGCAGACTTCTCCGGGAAACCCAGCGCCATACCAAGATATTTCTGTGTCATCCCCCGCAGGAGACGGAAAAAGTGAATCCGTTCGCCAATCGCCATATCATCCACTCCAATCGTTGGTTGTCTTTAGGAAAAGCGTAGCAGAAATGCTTAGTAAAGTCAAGAGAATCCTAAACAATTTTATTTAATTTATTTTGCGTACTCCGATTGACACAAGCTATTTTGCTTAGTATAATGACAATAGACTAAGCATAATAGCTTAGATCCAATAAATAAAAAAGAACTGCCGCAATCCCTGATTATACATCCGGGAAAAAAGTGGCGGACGAAAGTGAGGAGGCATTTATGGAACACAACATTCAGCCGCAGAAGTTATCAATGAGGAAAGGAAGGTATTTTCAATGCAGGCACAAAACTTTATGCGCGTGGAGGAAGTGGCTCAGGAGCTGGGCATCTCCAAGTCCCACGCCTACAAGGTGATCCACAAGCTCAACGCTGAGCTCCGGGAGAAGGGTTATCTGACCATCTCCGGGCGGGTCAACCGAAACTTTTTCATGGAGAAGTTTTGCTACGGCAAGACGGGAAAGTCCAATGGTATGAAGTCAAGTAGGTGATGCAAGAAAATTTTAAGCGAAACAGAGTAAAAAGCACTGTGTAGACAGCAAAAAGGCAACACCAACCAAAGCCCTGTCCCTGAGAAATTTTGAAACAGGGCCTATGAGTCAGAGTGGCAAGCTGCGCTCTCAGCCCTCCGGCGGGATATACAGGCGGTTGTCCTTTAGCAGCCGAAAGACCAACCGGACCAGTTTTCTGGCAGTTAAAGCGAGTGCGCGTTTATGCTGGTACTTGTTGACCTCTTTGAATTTGAGGTCATAGTAACGCCGGAACTCGGAGTCGCATCTTCTCACGGAGTTGGCGGCTTCCAGCAGGTAGTAGCGGAGATAGCGGTTGCCGGATTTAATCATTCTGGAGTGTTCGGCCTCGAAGTCGCCAGACTGGCTCCTGTTCCAGACAAGGCCGGCGTATTTGGCAACCGAGGCTTGGGAATCAAAACGGTGGATATCACCAATCTCAGCAATGATACCGGCGGAGTAGACCTTGCCAATACCGGGGATGGAGGTCAAAGTGTTCGGAATGATTTCAAACTGCTGTTCAATGGCCTTATCTAATACTTTGACCTGCCCTTTCAAGGCGCGCATGGAGGCAATAGAAACAGCCATTGCTTGGTTTACAGTGTCGTTTACTGTTTTGGGCAGCCGATAGGAGCCTTTGGCTGCAGCCCGAACTGCCTTGGCGGTAGCATCCGGGTCAGCAAATTTGCCACGGCCTGTTTCAGTAATAAAGGCAGTCAGTTCCTCCAGGTCGGCATTCGCCAAGTCATCCACGGTTTCAAAGTGTTCCATGAGTGCGATGGTGGTGGCGCTGGTGTTCTGAATGTCTTTGTCCTGGGCCATGCCGGAGCATTTGAGGAATAAGTAGTTGGCGAACCGCTGCTTCTCCCGGGTCAAGTTTTGGATGACATCAAATCTGGCTCTGGTAAGGGTTTGCAGGGCTTTGTAGCGGTAATCGTCCATGTAGACCTCCCTGTTGATTCTGCCGAAACGGAGATGGTCGGCAATCACAAAGGCGTCCACCCAGTCGTTCTTTGGCAGGTCAGAATAGGCTTCCTTGAATTTCCGCACCTGCTTTGGATTTAGAACATGGATTTTCCTCTGAAACCGCCCCAAGCGGCCATCCTCACGAAGAGCATAGACTAGGCTGTCCCCGTAGATGGAGGTGGCCTCCAGGCCAATCACCACACGCTCAAGCTGCATGGAGCCAAGTGCCGATACGATTCTCTCTGATAACAGTTTAGCACCGCCAAGGTTATTCTGCACGGAGAAGCTGGAGTGTTTGCTGCCGTCCGGTTTCATCAGGTAGGCCACATTGTTCTTGCTGCTCACATCAATGCCAACGAATAGTGGATTCACAATTTTCACCTCCCCGCATGGAGATTTCAGGCCAGCAGGCTTTGAGATACCCATGATAACCGGAGCATCTGGCACCCTCGCTTATCAGAATCATTCCTGGGCAGACCAATGCGATAGCCCTCACTGCTGAAAGGGCGGTCTTGTCCCAGGCAAACAGCCAATGAGTTTGCAGCTAACTTCCGGTTCAGGGGAACAGACTTTCAGTGAAGTAGCCTTACGGCTCAACCGGAGGACTCAGAACTTGACCCTGCTGTCCTACAGCTATTGTATCACGGGCACCTCAAAGCCTGCTGATACCTGAAACTATTAACTTTGAAACTTATTATACGAGGAGGACTAATCATGGCAGTTTACAAGGAAGAAAAGACCAACACCTGGCGGGCAGTCTATCGCTACACTGACTGGAACGGCGAGCGCAAGCAGACCCAGAAACGGGGCTTCAAGACCAAACGGGAGGCACAAGCCTGGGAGCGCGAACAGCTCAACAAGACCAGCGCCGATCTGGACATGACCTTCAGAAGCTTCGTGGACCTCTACACGGCGGATATGAAGACCCGGCTCAAGGAAAACACCTGGGCCACCAAAGACCACATCATCCGTACTAAGCTGCTGCCCTACTTCGGCAGGCTGAAAATGTGTAACATCACCGCTCAGCAGATAATTACCTGGCAGAACGAGATGCTAAACCATAAGGACGAGAACGGCAAGCCCTACTCGCCAGTGTACCTGAAAACGGTCCACAATCAGCTCAGCGCCATCTTCAACCACGCGGTTCGGTACTACAACCTCCGGGAAAATCCCTGCAAGAAGGCGGGCAGCATGGGCAAAAAGAAAAACCGAGAGATGATGTTCTGGACTAAGGAGCAGTACCTGAAATTTGCCGATGCGATGATGGACAAACCGCTGTCCTTCTACGCCTTTGAGATGCTCTACTGGTGCGGTATCCGGGAGGGGGAGCTGCTGGCCCTGACCCCGGCGGACTTTGACTTTGAGAAGCACACTGTCACCATCAATAAGTCTTACCAGCGGCTGAACGGCCAGGATCTGATTACCACCCCTAAGACGGAAAAGAGTAACCGGGTCATCACCATGCCGCAATTTCTGGCTGAGGAAATCCAGGATTACATCAAAATGCTCTACGGCATCGGGCCGGATGACCGGATGTTCACCGTCACCAAGAGTTATCTCCACCGGGAGATGGACCGGGGAGCCAAAGAAGCAGGAGTACCGCGTATCAGAATCCACGATATTCGTCACAGCGCGGTTTCACTTCTGATCGACATGGGGTTCTCTGCCACGGCCATCGCGGACCGGGTGGGCCATGAAAGCATCGACATCACTTACAACTACGCGCACCTGTTTCCGTCCAAGCAGGCGGAAATGGCGGATAAATTGAACATGGAAAGGGGCAATTAAAAATGTCAGCAAAGAATTTGGACAAGCACAACCGTTGGAGGAACAAGACCGTGGCCTTCCGGGTCTCCCCGGAGGAGGACGCCCAGATCGAAACGGCAATCAAGCTCACCGGCCTGACCAAACAGGACTACATCATCCGGCGGCTGCTCTGCCGGGATGTGGTGGTCCAGGGCAATCCCAGGGTCTACAAGGCCCTGCGGGACCAGCTGGCCGCTGTGTTGGATGAGCTGCGCCTGATCGAAGCCGGGCAGTGCATGAACGACGAACTGCTGGACACCATCCGTATGATCGCCACCATTATGAACGGGATGCAGGAGGATTTTGCCTATGACCGATGAAAAAAAGAAAATGACCGCCCAGAGTTCATCTGTTGGCGCAGATGATGGGCAGTCAATCTCTCAAAATTCCAAGACCACTATACCAGACCCGGACGAAAAAAGCAATTCCCCGGAAAGAGATTTGGAGGAACTTTACCGGAAGATGCGCCGCATGAGCGACCCGGCTTATCTGCATACTGTGACCCTGGACGAGCTGATGGACAATGTGTTCGAAGGCAAGTCTGCGGTGATTGAGAACCTGCTTTATACAGGAGCGTACATCCTTGCCGGAGCGCCCAAAATCGGCAAGTCTTTCCTGGTGGCGCAGATCGCCCGCCATGTCAGTACCGGGCAGGATTTGTGGGGCTACAAAGTCCACCAGGGAACCGTCCTTTATCTTGCTTTGGAAGATGATGAGAGCCGTTTGCAGCGCCGGATGTTTCGTATGTTTGGCGTAGAGGGGACAAGCTCCCTCCACTTCGCCACCAACGCTAAAATGATCGGCAGCGGCCTGGATGAACAGCAGGAAAAGTTCGTTCGGGAACACGGTGATACCAAGCTGATTATTGTGGATACCCTGCAAAAAGTCCGGGAGTCGGTGAGCGACAGTTACAGCTACTCCAGCGACTATGGGGTAATCGGCAATCTGAAGCAATTTGCTGATCAGTATGGCGTCTGCGTTCTGATCGTCCACCATACCAGAAAGCAGCCTGCGGGAGACAGCTTTGAGATGATCTCGGGGACCACGGGCTTGCTGGGGTGTGCAGATGGTGCGCTCCTGATGCAGAAGGAGAAGCGGACAGATAGCAAGGCCACCCTGGAGGTGGTAGGCAGAGACCAGCCGGATCAGCGGCTGTATCTCAGCAAAGACCAGGAAAGCCTGGTGTGGGACCTTGACCACGCAGAGAATGAGCTTTGGAAGCAGCCTCCAGACCCGGTGCTGGAAGCTGTGGCGAAGATCGTGTCTGCTGACAACCAGGAATGGGAAGGCAGTCCCACTGAGCTGGCCCAGGCGATTCAAACGGATATGGCGGTAAACCGGCTCACCAAACATCTGAATGTGAATGCCAGCCGTCTGCTGGAAGAACATCAAGTGAGGTACGAGAACAAAACCAAACATGCTGGACGGCGCATCCGGCTGACTTACATGGTGGTGGAAGCATCCGCGTTTGAAGTAATCGAGTAAAGCGCGACGCTCGCAACGGTCGCGACGGTGTTTTGAGGGGTACTCCCAGCACCGTTGCGACCGTCGCCACCGTCGCGGAAAGAAAAAACCGGGGTGGTATTTTGCCACCCCTATCTTCCCAGGGCTACACTGTTTCACGGTAGCCCCAAAGGCTATAAGGGGGGTCACGATTTGTTACACCCTTCCCCAAAGGGGTACGGCGTTTTGGCGTATCCCTCAGAAGCGTTCGGAGAACGCGTAGCCACAGAATGAAATCCTGTGTTCAAAAGGGGTTTGGGGGCGCTGCCCTCAACAAGCAGACGGCAGGAAATGTGAGTGTGTATTAACACTCGCATTGCTTGCCTGTCGTATCTGAGCAGAAATCAACGGATACCGAGAATCAGGCTTTAAATCACACTGCCTAATGTGTAAGTGCGTGATTGCATTGTTCGCAAATGCGCTGTATAATAAAATTATATATTTGTATTCCCTGTAAGAAAAGGTGGCCGATATGGATTACATGAACGCAAAAGAAGCCGCTGATAAGTGGGGACTTTCAGTACGGCGAGTTCAAGTCCTCTGCGAACAAGGTAGAGTTGATGGTGTCGAGCGGTTGGGCAATGTTTGGCTAATTCCTAAAAGCGCAGAAAAGCCGCTGGACGGACGTACTCGTGAAGTGAAAAAGCAGAAACAGAAGCAGAAATAAAGTTGTTCAGGAGGAACGAAGATGACAAATCTCGAACGAGCAATAAAAGATGGTTATGCACATATTATTGGAGAAGAAGGCAAGCAGAAAATCACATATGTTTCTTCTGATAACCATGTAGAAAATTATAGCGATCCAGAAGAAAAGGTCCGTGCTGAATTCTGGGCTGAACTGATTTATAAATACGAATATCCAGTCAATCGAATTAAAATCGAAGTGACTGTGCCTGATCGTCTGCCGACAGATCGTGCTGATATTGTTGTTTTCCGTGATGACGAGTGTAAGCGCCCCTATGCTGTGGTTGAGTGCAAAAAAGACGGTGTTACGGATGCCGAATTTAACCAAGCAATAGAGCAGGGCGTTGGCAATGCAACTTGGGTGAAGCTGCGTGCTGACTATGTTGTAATTATCGCTGGTGGTACTCGTCGTGTCCTGGATGTTACCGATAAATTTGGCGCATTGGAGCGTGAGCAAAACATCTTGGCCGATTTGCCTCATGCATACGGAAAGCCCCAAGAATTTAGATTCTATAAGGGAAGCGAAAATGATATTAAGCCGGTAGATCGCGAAGATCTAATTGCTGCTATTAAAAAATGCCATCAAACGCTGTGGGGAGGTGGTCGCCTTTCCCCGCCGACCGCTTTTGGCGAATTGTGTAAATTGATTTTTGTAAAAATCAGTGATGAGCAAAAACCTCGGAAAAAAGGTGAGCCTTACCAGTTTCAGATAAAGACGCACGAGCCTGCTTCTAAACTGGCTGAACGAATCAATGCTTTGTACGATGAGCAGAAAAAGAAAGACCCTGAGGTCTTTACTGACTCTATCAAAGTGGATGATCGAGTGCTGCGAACGGTGGTCTCCCATCTTGAAGCAATTAACCTGAACAAAACGGACCTTGATGTAAAAGGCGTTGCATTTGAACAGTTCATGGACGGATTTTTCAAAGGTGATTTTGGCCAGTATTTTACTCCTCGTCCGATCATTGAATTTGCTGTAAAAATGATGGAGCCGGAACACGACTGGGATGTGCTGGATACTTCCTGTGGGTCGGGTGGGTTCTTGCTGTATGCACTGGATTACATTCGCCATCAGGCTACCGAGTATTACGAAAAAGGCAGTGCTGACCACTATCGTTATTGGCATGATTTTGCGGAGAAGCACCTCTACGGAATCGAAATCAATGATGAAATTGCACGTGTCGCAAAGATGAACATGATTGTGCATGATGATGGACATACCAATGTGATCAGCTATGATGCATTAGAAAGCATTGATAAGATTGCGGCACATAATCCTGGTTTTCAAAAAGATAAATTTGATCTCATTTTGACCAATCCTCCTTTTGGTTCTACGGTGAACGGGGCTGAAAAACCGTATCTCAGCACCTTTGAGTTGGGCAATACCTATGACAAAAAAGGAAAAGCAAAGCCCAGAAAAAACCAGAGTTCAGAGGTCCTGTTTGTTGAACGCATTTGTGAGTTTCTCAAGCCGGGCACGGGAAAAGCGGCCATCGTTTTGCCTGATGGAATCCTAACTAATAGTTCTTCCCAATACGTGCGAGATTTTATTTTAGAGCGGTTCCAACTGCTGGCGGTTGTGAGCCTGCCTCAGTGCGCCTTTGCGCATTTTGGCGCCGGTGTAAAGGCTTCGGTTATTTTCGTTAGAAAACGTGATAACGATGAGGTTGTAAACAATGAAGAAACCATTTTCATGGCGGCGCCGGAACTGATCGGATATGATGCCACTGGACGAAAGACCGAGTCGCAGCTGGATGAGATTGTTGAACAATATAAAAAGTTTCAGGAGGACCCTACCCCTTTTTTCGTCTGACCCCCGGCGCAAATGAACTTTGTGTCTTTGCGGTGGAGCGGGGGAGAATTGGGGGAAGATTTGATGTTAGAAATATCCGCTATTCACTTATTTTTTCAAATGACAATCAATCAAGGATTCCTCTTGGTGAATTAACCAGTGAAGAGCCTTGTTATGGAACATCGGCTACGGCTATTGAGAGAGTTAATGAATTGCAGCCAAAATATATTCGAATTACTGACTTTGATGATTTTGGCATTGAAGCAGATCATGTTTTTATGACTGCAGAAAATTACTCAGCCAAGCATGAACTACAAAAGAATGATATTCTTTTTGCCCGCACAGGAGCCACTGTCGGCAAAACCTATTTCTATGATGGTAGTATTGGAAAGGCAATATTTGCAGGCTATTGTATTCGATTTCGATTTGACGAAAATAAAGTAATGCCTAAATTTGTTTATTGGTATACAAAAACTGACACATTTCTATCATGGGTTAACGGCATCCAGCGCCCCTCAGGTCAGCCTAATATTAACAAAGAAGAATATAAGTCATATAAGATTCTTGTTCCGAGCAGATCCAAACAGGAACAACTATCTTCTTATATGGATATTGCACTGGCTAAGCATAATAAGATGCTTTATCAAGCTGATAGATTACTTAGTGCATGTAAAGACAGCGTTTTTTCATTCTTAAATCTTCATTTCCGTGAATATAAACCCGCGTTATATAGTGTCAATAAGCTTGAAGATATACGAGAATTAGGAATATATTGCAATCCGCACAGTGATTATCTAAATGATGTTTTTTCTAAACTGCGTACTAACAATTTCTTTGCTGGTCATGTTGAAGACTTTGTAGAAATTAATCCGAAAACAAGTAGAGCGGGTCTGCAAGATAAATCAGATGTTTCATTTGTCCCTATGACGGCGGTAACAGAAAAAACGAACCAAGTTGTTTATGAATTCAAGACTTATAGTGAAGTCAAAACAGGATTTACTATATTCAAAAAAAATGATCTTCTTTGGGCAAAGATTACTCCTTGCATGCAAAACGGAAAATCATTTGTGGCATCAGATATGCCAACTGATATTGGATTTGGATCCACAGAGTTTCATGTTTTGAGAGCAAAAAATCCCAAACGAGTTTATATGCCTTATTTGTGGGTGATTTTTTCCAATGAACATATTTTGGAAGCAGCACAGGGGATGTTTGGAGGTTCTGCTGGTCAGCAACGAGTTCCCGATACCTTTTTGAAAAAATTCCCCATAGTTTTGCCACCCTATGAAGTGCAGGTTAAATTAGCAGATCAGGTATTTGAAGCGTTAGAGAAAACTAAAAAAATGCGAGCAAAGGCAGAATATGATTGGCAAAACGCAAGAAAGCAGTTTGAGAAAGAATTGTTGGGTGAGTGATATGGACATAAATAGAGTTAGGACAGTTTATGGATGGCTAATCAATATTGCAAACAACCCTAATTATATGACATTTCCCATTGCACCATCCAATATTCAAAATATTAAGAATGGCCTAATCAAAATTTCTCATGACATTGAAAGGGAATCCCCATATTTCAGCCAAGAGCTGTTTGAGATGAAAGATCGTATGTTTGTTGGATATGGGACGATTAATCCGGTTGTGTTCGGACAAGTCATAGAAATTTTGAAGTCACTTCAGCAAGCAGATAATACAAAGGGTATGGGAGTATGGGATCTCATACTCCCAAAGATTGTTGCGGTGTCCCAAAAGCTATTTGAAGACGGTCACTATGCAAATGCCGCTGAGGATGCGTTTGTTGAGATAAATGACCGGGTAAAGAAACTTTTTATGAAACTAAATCCCACTGCAACCAAGGTCCCAGATGGTCAATCTGTGATGAATACGGTATTCTCTGATAACGCTCCTTTGCTGGAGTTTTGTGATCGCTTGACCGAGACAGGAAGCAACATACAAAAAGGCTATATGCAGATGCTGGCAGGAGCCATGTCTGCACTGAGAAATCCCAAAGCTCATACCAATATCACCATTACTAAGGATGATGCAATGCATCGTCTGATGTTTGCCAGTATGTTGATGTATAAAATTGACGAGGCAGTAAAGTATTCTGGAATTATGGAATAGTTCTGCAAAGAAAGAGAGAAATACAATGGTTAAGCTAAGCGGTATATTAGAGTACTCGATGGGAGGTTTCCTCTGCTTACGAGGGTTTGCTTCGTTTAAGATGCTTAGCGCTATTTCTGAGCCCAATCCAGAAGTGCAAAGAGACCTTATAGCGCAGCATCAGGGCGAAATGGCAGAATTTTTAAACGGAGGAGAGTATCGCTTTTTTCCTGAAGTCATCTTGTCTTTAAATTTGACCGATGGTAAAAGCGAATTCGACAAAATCGATTTGTTTCATTCGGAATTGCGCTCTGGACAAACCTGGAATAAATCTATTGGGGGATTCCAAATTAGTATTTCCCAGAATGTTACAAAGAATGTCTTAAGTACATTTGATCCCTCACCAAGAATCGATAGAGTTAACATCGCTCATTTGAAATTTGATGAAAAAGAACACAGGATTACACGTATTGATGGAAACCATAGACTCAGTGCGGCAGCAAGCGTTGGAGAGGATTTTGCCGTTCCGTTCTGCTTGCTTTTGTTCCAAAATCCAGAAGAAAATGGACAGTATTCGCGAGCTATATTTCATAACATCAATGCCAAACAGGTTCCATTAAATCTTGAAGAAAATTTAAAAGTTATATTGGAAAGTGACGGGGTATTTAGTGATGAAAAGCTAAAGACCGATCCCTCCTTCGGTTGGCCATACTATTTGGCGCGTAAGATTTCTCAACAAGAAAATTTTGAAGAATACCCATTCATTAATTTATTGATTCGTGGAATCAAATATACATATTTGCTTCAAGTGTGCCAGCTCTTAATTGAAAACCAAACTTTACCCAGAGGCGATGAGGCAGTGGATAGTTTTCGTGAACAGTTGCCTCAGATTGAAGCTGCACTGCAAGAAGCACGGCTTCATGTGATACCGAACAATCTCGCTGTTATTGGGGCAATTTCGTTTTATAAGTTGACAAATGCGTTAAAGTATCAACACTTTCTGTCTTGGGTAAAAGAAAATAGCATTACAAGAGTCCCTGAGCTCCACATGAATGATTTAATACAAATCTTTGACCAGATATATGAGAATAGGCCGAAATCAATATTTGTTTCAATGCAGTTTAGTGTAGAAACAGCAGATACATACCAGACTATTGAAGATGTGAAGGCCACTTTAAAACGTGAAAATGGTCTTGATATAAAGTTGATACGAGTAGATAAGCATCATGATGGATATTCTGATGAGATATATCATCGGATAATTAATGGCATCAAAGAGTCCTCTTTGGTGATTGCTGATCTTTCATTCGGCAATAAAAATGTTCATCATGAAATAGGATACGCTCAGGGGCTTGCAAAGAAAGTGCTGCTACTCTATAAAACACGAGATGGAGTGCCTGCAAATTCTGAAATTGGGTCCAATATCTCGATGCACGATCAGGTAAGATTCCAAAATCAGGTTGAATTGCGGCCTATACTTTTGAGAAAAATCCGAGAGTTCTTTGGAATTGAGGTGGACGATTAATGCCAATGTGGTTATGCCGTGCTGGACGGTACGGCGAGTTTGAGAATAAATTTCTTGAGGACAGTAAGGTATACTGTACTTGGGACAATCTCTCTGAACCAATCATGCAGTTCCACACCAAGCAGGACTTGCAGCAATATTTTGTGGACAACAACCCAGATGTAAAGGTAAAAACAGCGATGAACTGGGCAAGCCAGGTATGGCCGTTTGCCCACGAGATGAAAAAGGGAGAGATCGTTGTCCTGCCCAGCAAGATCAAGCCTGTAATTCATTTTGGCAAGATCATAGGGGACTATGAATTCTTGCCTGACAACGATAATCCTTATTATCACGCTCATCAAGTGGACTGGTTTGCCTGTGACATCCCCCGTACAGCTTTTGACCAGGACATCTTATATTCCTTTGGGGCATTTATGACCATTTGCCGTATTAAGCAAGAAGAACGCATAAAAGCGGTCATCCATGCCCATAAGCAGGGAAAGAAAGCGCCTCAAATTGCTCTGCAAGAGCCGCAGGATGATGAAGAAGCACGGGATATTGAAAATGAAGCCTTGGGCGTTATCACAAACCTGATTATCCAAAAGACTAAGGGGCATGGTTTAGCAAAAATTGTAGATGCAATTCTTCGGGCAAAGGGATTCACTACATATGTTAGCCCAGCCGGACCGGATAAAGGTGTGGATATTCTGGCTTCTGCGGGCACACTTGGTTTTGGAAGCCCCAAAATCTGTGTTCAGGTTAAGTCCACGGACGCGCCAGTGGATCGGAGTGTTTTAGATCAGTTGGGCGGCGTGATGAAAAACTTTGGTGCCGAATATGGCTTGTTAGTATCCTGGAGTGGGTTCAAATCGTCAGTCATCAACGAGACGGCCAAACAGTTCTTTGAAATCCGGCTTTGGACCCACAAAGAAATTATTGAGGAGTTCCTGCGATACTACGATCAGATGGACGATGAAATCAAAGAACTAATCCCTCTCAAAAAGATTTGGGTTGTGAGCAATGATGATCAATAATTAAAATGCTTTGATGAAGAATCCATTGTATGATATAATCAGTCCGCAAGATGTAAATCACCTCAATTTACTGGCAACACCATGGCAACAAAAAATCAGATAGCCCCTACTATCTGAATAATGAAAAGAATGCCAATACTCTGAGCGAAATCCCATAAGCAAATCTGTTTAGAAAACTTCTGACAAGAGCGAGTGGGAATGACGCTCGAAACGGCGCAAACCCGCATGAATACAGGCTTTTTTGCCCGTCCATAAGGCTCTTGATACTGGATTGATACTATTCGTGTCTACCCGGTACTCTCAAGAGAATAATCCCAAAAGGACAAGCAAAACCGCCCTGCTGAACGACAAATTCAGCAGGGCGGTTTTTTGCTTGTCTTATTTATTTTTCCGCCACGGGATATAGTATTGGCTTTCCCTGCCATCATCACAGGTAGCGGGCCAGTTCAGTTTCCATTCAAAATACTCATCCCTGGTGATCTCCCCGGCGTGTAACTCCTGCTGACGCAAGAGCCATTCGTGCATGAACTCGTCTACAAGCCCATAGTTGAAGTAAATGCCCACGGGAGGTTGTGCGGGCCAATCGTAACTGTCGTTATACTGGACAACGGTTTCCTCTTTGATTTTACCGGGGACACGGACAAGCGGAAACAGGCAGATAGAACCGGGGCTGTCCTCGTCCAGCCAGAAGAATGTTCGCATGAAGTCCTCGGCACAGCCGGGTTGAATGGTATAGAAGTTCTGGCGGTCTACCCGCAGCGCCTCCGCTATCTTGTCCAGCAACTCCCGCTTGGGGACACGGTAATTCGTTTCGTACTGTGCGATACGGTTGTCTGCTCCCTTTTCCTCAAAGCCGATAGCAAGCCCTAATTCCTTTTGCGTCATGCCTCGAAAGGTGCGGATTTTCTTTATCTTGTCTCCGACTGTCATAATATCCCACCGCCTTTGAAAATAGTATAGCGCAAAAAAGCGAAATATGCAAGATAAAGTTTAACAAAAATGCGAATTAAATTCTTGACATTAACACTTTTGTTAATGTATAATGAAAATGCAAGCATTAACATATTTGCGAAATAAAAATAAGGAGGTGCAGAACATGAGCAAGGAACTGTTTATAAAAGCGGAGGAAGTAGCCAGAGAACTGGGTATCTCCAAGCCCTACGCCTACAAACTGGTGCGGGAGATGAACGAGGAACTAAAAGAGAAAGGTTTTATCACCATCCCAGGACGGGTAAGCAGGCGCTACTTCGAGGAAAAATTCTACGGACTGCGGGACGGGCAGTAAGGAGGGAACACAATGCCAGCATACAAAGACAAGGCAAAAGGTACATGGTATGCGTCCTTTTACTACGAGGACTGGACAGGCAAAAAGGTCAAAAAGATGAAACGGGGCTTTCCAACCAAGCGAGAGGCGCTTGAATGGGAGCGGACATTCCTGCAACAGCAGACCGCCGATCTGGAAATGACCTTTGAGAACTTTGTGGCCGTCTATGTGGCGGACATGAAGGGCCGTATCAAGGAAAACACCTGGGGCACAAAAGAACATATCCTCTACAAGAAGTTGGTGCCCTACTTCGGCAAACGGAAGATGTGTGACATACACTCAAAAGAGGTCATGGCGTGGCAGAATGAAATGCTCAACTACCGGGACGAAAAGGGCAAGCCCTATTCCCCGGTGTACCTGAAAACGCTCCATAACCAGTTGAGCGCCGTGTTCAATCATGCGGTGCGGCACTACAATCTGAAAGTCAACCCCGCCGCCCAGGTGGGGAACATGGGCAAGGCCAAGGGCCGGGAAATGCTGTTCTGGACAAAGGCGGAGTACCTGAAATTTGCGGAGGCCATGATGGACAAGCCTCTGTCCTACTACGCCTTTGAAATGCTCTACTGGTGCGGGGTGCGGGAGGGGGAACTGCTGGCCCTCACCCCTGCCGACTTCGACTTTGAGAAACAGACCGTCACCATCTCCAAGTCCTACCAGCGTATCAAGGGCCGGGATGTTATCACCGACCCCAAGACGCCCAAGAGCAACCGGGTCATTCAAATGCCCTCTTTCCTCTGTGACGAGATGGCGGACTACATCAAGAGCCTGTACGCCGTGGAGCCGGCAGACCGTATCTTCACGGTAACAAAGTCCTATCTTCACCGTGAGATGGACAGGGGGGGCAAAAGTGGCCGGGGTCAAGCGGATCAGAATACATGACCTGCGGCATAGCCACATCTCCCTGCTGATTGACATGGGCTTTACGGCCCTTGCGATTGCAGACCGGGTGGGGCATGAGAGTATCGACATTACTTATCGTTACGCCCACCTGTTCCCCACCCGGCAGACGGAGATGGCGGACAGACTGGACATGGAGAGAAAGGGGGCTTAAATCATGTCAGCGAAAAATCTTGACAGGCACAACCGATGGAGAAATCGTCAGGTAGCGTTCAGACTATCGCCGGAGGAGGCTGATTTACTGGACACCTATGTGCGTCTGTCGGGGCTGACGAAACAGGACTATATCACCCGGCGGCTCTTGTGCCGGGAGGTGATAGTGCAGGGCAATCCACGGGTCTACAAGGCATTGCGGAACGAGTGTGCCGCTGTACTGACGGAACTGCAACGGATAGAGGCCGGGGGTGGTGTGGACGGCGAACTGCTGGACACCATTCAACAGATCGCCGCCATCATGGACGGCATGAGGGGGGATTGATAGATGGATAGAGGAAAAGAGAAAACGACTGCCCCATATCCGCCTGTTAGCGCAGACGGGGGACAGCCGCTCTCACAAAAACCTAACCAAAGTATAGCAGAGGAACAGACCGAACACAAGCCCCAAGAGCGGGATTTTAGGGAAATCCTGTGGCAGATAGACCGGGTCAATGACCCGGCCTATCTGCCCTCTCTCTCCATGAACGAACTTTATGACCATGTGTTTCCCGGCAAGCCCCCCGTGGTGGAGGGCTTGCTCTATCCGGGGGTGTACCTCTTTGTGGGCGCTCCCAAAGTCGGCAAGTCCTTCCTCATGGCCCAACTTGCCTATCATGTGAGTATGGGCCTCCCCCTGTGGGGGTACGAAGTCCGCCAGGGGACTGTCCTCTATCTGGCTCTGGAGGACGATTACCCCCGCTTACAGGAGCGCCTATACCGAATGTTCGGGGCAGACAGCGCCGGGGGGCTGTTCCTCTCCATCAGCGCCCACACGCTGGGCGGCGGTCTGGAAAAGCAGTTGGAGGGCTTTGTCCAAGAACACCCGGACACCCGGCTTATCATCATCGACACCCTGCAAAAAATCCGGGAGACCGGGGACGAAAGGTACAGTTATGCCAGCGACTATGAGGTGATAACCAAACTGAAACGGTTTGCTGACGCAAGCGGGGTCTGCGTCCTGCTGGTACACCATACACGGAAACAACAGGCCGATGACAGGTTTGACAAAATCTCCGGCACCAATGGCCTGATGGGGGCGGCAGACGGGGCCTTCCTGCTCCAAAAGGAGCGGAGAACGGACAGCGCCGCCACGCTGGATATTTCCGGGCGTGACCTGCAAGACCAAAGGCTATATCTGAAAAAAGACGAGGAGCGGCTTGCGTGGGAGTTGGAGCGGCGGGAAACGGAATTGCACAAGGAGCTGCCCGACCCGGTTTTAGAGGCCGTGGCCGCCCTGGTAACGGCAGAGCGGCCCGAATGGAACGGAACAGCCACCGACCTTGCCGCCGTCCTGGGGCTGGATATTCAGCCCAATGCGCTGACAAAGCGGCTGAATGTCCGGGCCGGGAAGTTGCTCCTTGACTTCCATATCGGCTATACAAACACCCATATCCGCACCGGGAGCCGTATCAGGCTGGCTTTGGTAGAGGAAGTGTGACGATGGTGACGGTTGTGACGATGAAATAGAGAGTGGGGCGGTGTCTGAAACATCGTCACCATCGTCACAACCGTCACGGGGAGCGGGGGCGAAAGTCAAGGGGGCATACCTGCGGGTGGAGATTGCCGCAAGGCAATACAACCCGTACCCCTTGACTTTCGGCCCACGGACAACACTCACCGGGCGGGGGAAAAGGCCGCTGGCCTTTCCCCCCTGTCCAACGGCGAGTGACAAGGTTTAGGCGGGGTGCAGGGTGCCCTTTTCAAAGGGCGGCCCTGCTGGGGGAGCCGTCCGCAGACGGCGGGGGCAAGGCCCCCACACCACCCCGTAGGGCGCAAATGCGCTTTTGATGGCCGTTAGGCTGTCAAAAGTGCTTTTGCGTTACTTTCGCAGAAAGTAACAAAGGCCCGCCGCTGGCGCGGCGGAAAAGGAAGGAGGGATTGATTTGAAAAGGACGATAAGCGTCATGGTGGGACGAGGCTCGGTCAATCATAACAGCAGGAGGTTTCACGCCAAGAATACCGATCCAGAGCGTTCCCACCTGAATGTAACATACTGCCGGGAGAATATCAAGGCGGTGTATCATGAACTCTTTGACGAGGCCCTGGAACGGTACAACGCCAAGCAGACCAGAGCAGACCGCAAGATTGAAAACTACTATGAGAAAATCCGATCCGGCAAGCAGGAAAAGCCGTTCCATGAAATCATCCTGCAAGTAGGCAACAAGGACGATATGAGCGCCGACAGCGAGGACGGTCAGCTTGCGGCGGCGGTGCTGGATGAGTACATGAAAGACTTTCGGGAGCGCAACCCCAATCTCCGGGTGTTCTCGGCCCACCTCCACATGGACGAGGCTACGCCCCATCTGCACATTGACTTTGTTCCCTACACCACGGGGAGCAAGCGGGGGCTGGACACACGGGTCTCTCTGAAACAGGCGTTAGCGGCACAGGGTTTCAAGGGCGGCACCAGAGGGGACACAGAGTGGAGCCAATGGGTGCGCTCGGAGAAAGAACAACTCTCCAACCTGATGGAGCGCCACGGGATAGAGTGGGAGGACAAGGGCACCCACGACAAGCACCTGTCTGTGCTGGACTACAAGAAAGAGCAGCGGACAAAGGAGATCGCCGCCCTGGAGACAGTCAAGGCGGAGAAAGAGAGCCAGGTGGAGAGCCAGGAACGGCGGCTGAAAGAACTTGCCCCGGCGGTAAAGAACATGGAGCGGCTGGCGGCGGATTTCTCCGCCGACCCGGAGGAAATTCTGCCGGAGGCCGGGACGTTGGAGAGTGCCAAGTCCTACCGGGAGAAAAAGGCAAAGCCCCTGCTGGAAAAAATCGTCAAGGTGCTGCGTTCCCTGTATCTGGCCTATGTGGAATTGCGGGGGAAGTTTGAGCGTCTGCAAGGGGACTATGACCGAGTGCGGGAGGGCAACGCCCATCTGTCTGATCGGTTGATGGAGGTGAAGTTGGAGAACAAGAAACTGCGCCAGATCTCCGCCGACTATACACGGGTCAAGAGGGCCTTTGGCCCGGAGCAGGTGGCGGCGGCGATAGAGGCCGACAAACAGCGGGAACAGGCAGAGAAAGGCCGCAAGCGGCCCCGGCGCTCCTTTGATCGGGGCGGACAATAAGAAAATTACAGTACGAAAGCCTCAATAAATTTATATGATTTGTTGTGTTATACTATATGAAAATGCTCATGTACGATAAAATAAAGTGATACACAAGAATTTGATAGACAGCCGCCCATTATTCCGCTGTATAATTTGTGTCCTTGACAAAAGCATTAAAATCATAGATAATACATTATACAGATACCCCTACTGGTATTGACAGGAGGTGATTGTATGATACAGTGTATGGACTCTGAAAACCTTCACCGGCGATTGAAGAAAATTATAGGACAGGTACAAGCGATTGACCGCATGATAGACGAAGATGTTCCTTGTGAAGATATTCTTTCCCAAATCAACGCTGCAAAATCTGCGCTCCATAAAGCAGGTCAGGTTGTTCTTGAGGGGCATATTAAGCATTGTGTGCGGGACGGTATCGAACATGGTGACGCCGATAAAACGATTTCTAATTTTACAAAAGCAGTAGAACGTTTTGCAAATATGACTTGATGTGAAAGCCAGCCTTTTTAGGCTGGTTTTTCTTTTACTATTGACAAACCAATACCCCTATATGTATAATAAGCCGGTACCCCTATGGGTATAAGAAAGGAGAAGGCTATTTTGAAAAAGTTAGAAAATATGTTGGAATGGGGAGGTACGAAAAAGGAAATTGCTTTTTTGGTGATTTCAGGGCTTGCACTTGTTGCTAATCTCTTGCATGTAACCTTTTTCGGTTTCAACCCAGTATGGATTGCCATTATCTTGTGCGGCGTTCCGATTATTTTAGAAGCAATTATCGGATTAGTAACAGCGTTTGACATTAAAGCCGACGTTTTAGTTTCTATCGCCTTAATTGCGTCTATCTGTATTGGTGAATATTTTGCTGCTGGTGAAGTTGCCTTTATCATGCAATTAGGAGCATTGTTGGAGGATCTAACCGTTGCAAAAGCCAGAGCAGGCATTGAAAAACTGGTGCATTTAACACCGCAAACAGCACGTGTTCTAAGAGATGAAAAGGAACTTATTATTCCTGCTGAAAAGGTACAGGTTGGCGACATCTTGCGTGTTTTGCCCGGAGAAAGCATTCCCGTAGACGGCATGATTTTGTCTGGACAGACTTCTGTCAATCAAGCGGTTATGACGGGTGAGTCCATGCCGGTTGACAAAACTGTCGGGGACGAGGTTTCCAGCGGTACTGTCAATCAGTTCGGAACATTTGAAATGAAAGCGACAAAGGTTGGTGAGGATAGTTCTATCCAACGAATGATACGGCTTGTTCAATCTGCTGACGCAGGGAAAGCGAAAATTGTAGGAATTGCAGATAAATGGGCCACTTGGATCGTTGTGATTGCTTTGGCTGCCGCTGCTCTTGCGTGGCTTGTAACAGAAGAAATTGGTGAGGGTTGTACAGTTATTTATATTCTGATAGATGATGTGTTAGCCGGGATAATCGTCCTGTCTGACACGCTTAGAGAAGAAAGTGCCCAAATGATTAAAGGTTTGGGCAATCTTGGGGTTCAGCCCGTTTTACTTACCGGGGACAATGAAAATGCGGCTGAATTTATTGCAAAGCAGCTTCAGATAAAAGAAATTCGTGCAAACTGTATGCCGGAAGATAAATTGAATTATATCGAACACGCGCAGACAAACGATACACCTATTTGTATGATCGGTGACGGTGTGAATGACGCACCAGCATTGAAAAAAGCCTTTGTAGGAATTGCAATGGGCGGTGTAGGCAGCGATATTGCCGTAGACGCTGCGGATATTGCCCTTGTCAATGATGAGGTAAAAGAATTGCCCCATTTAATTGCATTATCAAAACGCATGATGAAAACCATAAAAATAAATCTGTCATTTTCAATGGGGCTTAACTTTTTGGCCATTATCCTTGCATTAGAAGGTGTGTTAAATCCCGTTGTAGGAGCGCTTGTTCATAATGCTGGCTCTGTGCTTGTAATAATCAATTCAGCATTGCTGTTAAAATGGAGGAAAAGGGACGATCTCAAAGACATCAGCAAGGCCGGCTGAGCCAGTCAACGGCGGCGCATGAAATGCGCCGCCGTTGACTGCCCCGCCTGGTCTTGCTCTGCGGTCATCAAGGCGGGCAAGCACCCTTGGGGCTTACCCGCCTTTTTTGATTTTTGGGAAGGGCTGGTTGTCGAATTGCGTCCCACGGTGGGATTTATTTTTCACCTGGGAGCATTCACGCTCCCAGGTGATAGAAAAGTTGCCTCAAATTGAGGCAACTTTCGACAAAGTTATGTAATGCCGGGAAAACCTTGCAATTTCAGGATTTTTGTGATACTATTTTGATACTAAGAAAACGAACTGCCCCCAATAAGCAGACAGAACATTAACATATTTGCGAATATTTCCCCTGTAAAAATACTCTAAATACACTCCCCTATATCTGAATTTGCCGAGTGGGAATAAGTTCAGAAGCCTAGAAAAGCCTGATTTTACTAGGTTTTTGAGGGGTTAAGACCTTCTGTTCCAACGATTTTGCAACATTTTTTCATGATTCATAAAAAGAGAGCTAACTGATCTTGATTCGTCAGTTAGCTCTCTTTCTGCTGATAGTATCTTTTACGGTATATAGGCTCTGCATATTTGGCTATCTAAAGCGATGGTCAACCATTCAAACTTTTGATATCTCTGCATTCTTTCCATACCCTAACAGGTGGCAACAAAGTCTGTGGTCTTTTGAATATTAGCTTTGGATGTATTTTTCAGTTACCTTACTGCGGAAGTTATCTCTAAAATTAAACACATAATAGGGCACTCCTGTTCTGAACGCAACACTTCGCGCATACTCTACATCTTCCAGTGCACAGCAGGTTCGGCTCCGAGCAGTTTCCGTAGATGGATCATCAAATAGCTTCATGGTGCATCCAACGTAGTCATAGCCTCTATTCTGTGTCAGCAGAGCGGCGCCGCTGCTGTCAACGCCGCCGCTCATAGCGATCAAGCTTTCACCTGCTGCAGTGAGCACAATGCTCACAATCCGGGAACAGGCTGTGGTCATAAGGAATGCCATTTTTATCGTAATAATCCTTGACCGCCTTTTTTATAGCCTCCTCCGCCAATACAGAGCAATGGAGTTTATGAGCGGGAAGTCCATCTAATGCTTCAGTAACGGCCTTGTTGGTCAGTGCAAGGGCATCGGTCAACGATTTGCCCTTAATCAGCTCTGTTGCCATAGAACTGGAAGCAATGGCGCTGCCGCAGCCGAATGTTTCAAACTTCACATCGGTAATGGTGTTATCCGCGATCTTCAGATAGATCTTCATAATGTCCCCGCAGACAGGATTACCAACCTCTCCAACACCATCTGCATCGTCTATGATACCTACATTCCGAGGATTTCGGAAATGATCCATTACTTTATCACTATACAACGCCATAGACACACCTCTTATCTTTCAAATATGTGGGGCCGTTTACCATTGACCAAATCTCTCCAGAAAGGAGAGATATTCCGCAGATAGTTTACCACATCTGTGACGGCAAGAATGATCTCATCGATATCTGCTTCTGTCATGTCCTCGCCGAGGCTGAGCCGCAGAGAACCATGGGCGACCTCGTGGGGTCTGCCGATTGCCAGCAGCACATGACTGGGATCAAGAGAGCCGCTTGTACAAGCGGAGCCGGAGGAAGCGCAGATACCCTTGTCATCCAGCAGAAGCAAGAGCGATTCACCTTCGATGCCCTCAAAACAGAAATTCACATTACTGGGCAGCCGATGTTTGTGATCGCCGTTCAGTTCGCTATAAGGAATCTGATCCAATCCATGGATCAGCCGCTCCCGCAGGACCGTTAGTTTTGCGCTGTGCTCGTCCATGGCCGCACAGGCTTCTTCCAGCGCCGCTGCCATGCCCATGATGGCAGGGATATTCTCTGTACCCGCGCGTTTTCCGCGCTCCTGCGCGCCGCCGTTGATTATAGTTTCCAGGATAATACCGCGCTTGGCATACAAAGCACCGATTCCCTTCGGACCGTGAAATTTGTGTGCGGAAAGGGAGAGCATATCGATGTTCTGTTCTTTTACATCAATGTGCAGGTGTCCCGCCGCCTGTACTGCATCTGTATGAAACAGCACGCCTTTCTCCCGGCAAATAGCCCCAATCTCTGTGACGGGCTGAATAGTACCGATCTCGTTGTTTGCATACATGATGGTCACAAGGCAGGTGTCTTCCCGGATGGCTTCAGCCACCTGCTCCGGCCTCACAAGTCCTGTATTGTGTACATCCAGAAGGGTGACCTCAAAGCCTTGCTTTTTCAATTTTTCCAGGGTATGCAAAACGGCATGGTGTTCAAACGCCGTGGAAACAATATGCTTTTTGCCTCTGCGCATCCCCAGCGCAGCGGCGGTCATAATGGCCTGGTTATCCGCCTCGCTGCCTCCGGAGGTAAACGTGACCTCCCGCGGATCGGCATGGAGGCAGGCCGCGATCCGGCTCCGGGCATTTTCCAGCACTTCCTTGGCCTGCTGTCCAAAGGCGTAGAGGCTGGAAGGGTTGCCGTAATATTCTTCCATATAGGGCAGCATAGCATCGATAGCCGCCTTGCTCATTTTGGTGGTTGCAGCATTGTCTGCGTAAATCATAATATACTCCTCGGTCTTTCATCTGCAAACATGGGAGTGGAAAGGTATCTGTCGCCGGTGTCCGGCAGCAGGGCCACAATGGTCTTACCCTTGTTTTCGGGGCGCTTTGCCAGCTCTACAGCAGCCCAGACAGCGGCGCCGGACGAGATGCCCACCAGCACTCCCTCCTGCTGTCCCACACGTCTGCCATATTCAAAGGCATCCTCATTGGACACTGCCAGGACTTCATCATAGATCTCGGTGTTCAGGTTGTCTGGCACAAAGCCTGCGCCGATGCCCTGGATCTTGTGGGCTCCGGCCACTCCCTGAGAAAGGACCGGAGAGGCCGCCGGCTCCACCGCTGCCACCTTGACAGCGGGGTTCCGACTCTTGAGATATTCGCCCACACCGGTAATGGTGCCGCCCGTACCCACACCGGCAACAAAGATATCCACCTCGCCGTCGGTATCTGCCCAGATCTCCGGGCCAGTAGTGGCGCGGTGCGCGGCGGGGTTTGCCGGGTTGACGAATTGGCCGGGAATAAAGCTGTCCGGAATTTCCTTTGCCAGCTCCTCTGCTTTGGCAATGGCTCCCTTCATTCCCTTCACCCCCTCGGTGAGCACCAGCTCCGCGCCATACGCCTTCATCAGCTGGCGGCGCTCCACGCTCATGGTGTCGGGCATGACAAGGATGATGCGGTAGCCCCTTGCCGCGGCAACAGATGCCAGGCCAATTCCCGTGTTGCCGGAGGTAGGTTCAATAATAACTGACCGGGTATTCAGCGCTCCCTTCGCTTCGGCATCATCGATCATGGCTTTCGCAATACGATCCTTAACAGATCCGGCGGGGTTGAGGTATTCCAGCTTTGCCAAGATCCTGGCTTCCAGGCCCTCGGATCTTTCAATATGGGTAAGCTCCAGCAAAGGCGTCTTGCCGATGAACTGGTCAGCAGAAGTATAAATGTTTGCCATGGTCATACCTCCTTGACACGCTGGAACGCCTGCTCCAGATCTGCGATAATGTCATCAATGTGCTCTGTGCCGATGGAAAGACGGATGGTATTCTGGTAAATTCCCACGTTCTCCAGTTCCTCCTCCGTAAGCTGGCTGTGTGTGGTGGAAGCTGGATGAATCACCAAACTTTTGACGTCCGCTACATTGGCCAGCAAAGAGAAAATCTTCAAATTGTCAATAAACCGGAAGGCATCCTCCCGTCCGCCCTTGATTTGGAATGTAAAAATGGAAGCGCCGCCGTTCGGAAAATACTTTTCGTACAGCGCGTGATCCGGATGTTCCGGCAGAGAAGGATGATTGACTTTTTCCACCTGGGGATGGGAAGTCAGGTATTTCACCACTTTCTTTGCGTTCTCCACATGACGTTCCAGCCGGAGACTCAGGGTTTCCGTACCCTGAAGCAGCAGAAAAGCCGCAAAGGGACTGATGCAGGCACCCTCGTCCCGCAGCAGGATTGCGCGGATATAGGTAACAAAAGCGGCCTTTCCCGCAGCCTCTGTAAACTTTACGCCATGGTAGCTGGGATTCGCTGCGCTGATCCAGGGGTATTTTCCGCTTGCCGCCCAATCAAAGCTGCCGCCGTCCACAATGATACCGCCCAGGGTCGTACCGTGGCCGCCAATGAACTTGGTGGCGGAGTGGATCACAATGTCAGCGCCGTGTTCAATGGGACGGATCAGATAGGGGGTGCCGAATGTATTATCGATTACCAGCGGCAGTCCATATTTGTGAGCAATGTCAGCAATGGCGTCAATGTCAGGAATATCACTGTTGGGGTTGCCCAGGGTCTCAATGTAGATGGCCTTGGTGTTGGGCTGGATCGCATGTTCCACGGCGGCGAGGTCGTGGACATCCACAAAGCTGGAGTTGATGCCGTAGAGTGGCAAGGTGTGGGCCAACAGATTACTGGTGCCGCCGTAGATGGTCTTTTGTGCTACAATGTGCTCTCCCTGTTTTGCAAGCGCCTGAATGGTATAGGTGATCGCGGCGGCGCCAGAGGCGACAGCCAGACCGGCAACACCGCCCTCCAATGCGGAAATGCGCTGTTCAAAAACACCTTGGGTGGAATTGGTCAGGCGGCCATAGATGTTGCCTGTATCAGCCAGACCAAAGCGATCTGCTGCGTGCTGACTGTTATGAAATACATAAGAAGTGGTAGCGTAGATGGGAACCGCACGGGCATCAGATGCAGGGTCAGGGTGCTCCTGGCCCACATGGAGTTGGAGCGTTTCAAATTTGTAATCAGACATAGTTGTGTTCCTTTCTGTTCCATGATTTATTTTGCTAGGAAGAACAGATAACACATTCGTCCGAAACGGAAGTTATTCCGCAGAAGTCTGAAAAAGTGTTTTTGCATAACCGGCTCCTTTTACCCACGGAATTGGTATGTATAATGTTATACCACCATTTTCCTACTAAGTCAAGGGGTAATTAAAAAGTTGCTGTTGCGTATTTGTAGGAATACAATACACGTTCGTAGGGAATTTTTTATAATAGCCCTTGACAAGTAGAGGGCATAGTAGTATAGTGATAAAAAATTTAATATCCTAAACCGTTGAAGCGGAGATAACGGCAATCATGCCTTTACAGAGAGCCTGTGGTGCTGAGAGTCAGGTAAGAAACAAGTTGTCAAATGGACCGCTGAGGGCGCAGTCAAATGTGAGATTCACAGAGTATGCTGCGACGTTGCAGGCAGACGTCATTTGCCGGGGATATGTTGGTATCCCGCTAAGCGCACGGGTCATGCCGTGAATCAAGGTGGCACCGCGGATAATGTGTTTTATTCGTCCTTGACAGACCGTAGTTTCTGTCAAGGGCGATTTTTTGCTCCTCTGGCAGAAACGCCAGAGGAGCATTTTTATTTGGAGGTGCAGACCATGCAGATCGTTCCCACATTGGAGAAAGTCCAGGAGATCGATTCCGCCAGACGATACCGGGTGCTGCCGGTGAGCTGTGAGATCCTGTCTGACTTCACCACGCCCATAGAAGCCATGCGCATCCTGAAGCAGGTTTCCACCCACTGCTATATGCTGGAGTCCGCAGCCAGCCATGAGACCTGGGGACGCTACACCTTCCTGGGCTTTGATCCCAGTCTTGAGATCACCTGCAGGAACGGGGAGATGCGGGCCGGATGCCTTCACTTCCCAACGGCGGACCCATCCGCTTACCTGCGTCAGGTCCTGGAGGAGCACAAAAGCCCCCGCTTTGACCATCTCCCTCCCTTCACCGGCGGGCTTGTGGGATACTTCTCCTATGACTATCTGGGGTACAGCGAGCCGTCCGTCCGGGCGGAGGTGGAGGACAGCGAGGAATTTCGGGATCTTGATCTGATGCTCTTTGACAAGGTCATTGCCTTTGACCATCTGCGGCAGAAGCTCATTCTCATGGTCAATATGTCCCTGGACGAGCCGGAGACCAGCTACAACAAGGCGGTGCTGGAGCTCAGACAGCTTGTGGAGCTGCTGCGGACCGGAGCAAAGAAGCAGGACCGTGCCGGGCGGCTCCTGGGCCCGGTGACGCCGCTGTTCGGCCGGGAGGACTTCTGCCGAATGGTGGAGCAGGCCAAGGTCCACATCCGGGAAGGGGATATTTTTCAGATCGTCCTCTCCAACTGCCTGTCGGCCCCCTTTGAGGGCAGCCTGTTCAACACCTACCGGGTGCTGCGCACCCTTAACCCCTCCCCCTATATGTTCTATTTTTCCGGAACAGATGTGGAGGTGGCGGGGGCGTCGCCGGAGACTCTGGTCAAGCTGGAAAACGGCGTGCTCCACACCTTCCCTCTCGCGGGCACCCGGCCCAGGGGAAAGACCCCGGAGGAGGACCAGGTTCTGGAGACAGAGCTGCTCTCCGATGAGAAAGAGCTGGCGGAGCACAATATGCTGGTGGATCTGGGGCGGAACGATCTTGGGAAGATCAGCCGGTTCGGTACGGTCCAGGTGGAGAAGTTCCACACCATTGAGCGCTTCTCCCATGTCATGCACATCGGCTCCACCGTACGGGGAGAGCTCCGGGAGGACAAGGACGCGCTGGACGCCATCGAGGCGGTGCTGCCCGCCGGGACCCTCTCCGGAGCGCCTAAGCTCCGGGCCTGCCAGCTGATCGCAGAGCTGGAGAACAACAAGCGGGGCATCTACGGCGGGGCCATCGGCTACATCGACTTCACCGGGAATATGGACACCTGCATCGCCATCCGGATCGCCTATCAGAAGAACGGCAGGGTGTTTGTGAGAAGCGGAGCAGGGATCGTGGCCGATTCGGTCCCGGAGCAGGAATTTGAGGAATGTATGAACAAGGCGCGGGCGTCCCTGAGGGCGCTGGAGCTTGCACAGGAGGCGGAGCTATGATCCTGCTGATCGATAACTATGACAGCTTTTCCTACAATCTGTACCAGCTTGTTGGGGAATTCGAGCCGAATATCTGGATCATCCGCAATGATGAGATGACCGCAGAAGAAATTCGGGCGCTTCAGCCGGAACGGATCATCCTCTCCCCCGGCCCGGGGAGGCCGGAGGACGCGGGAATCACCATGGAGGTGGTGACCGCCCTGGGGCATGAGATCCCCATTCTGGGGGTCTGTCTGGGGCACCAGGCCATCTGCGCCGCCTTTGGCGCCTCCATTACCTACGCCAAGGCGCTGATGCACGGGAAGCAGTCCCAGGTCCGATTCGATCTGGACTGCCCGCTGTTCCGGGGCTGTCCGGAAACAGCCCTTGTGGGGCGGTATCACTCCCTGGCGGCGGACGCCGAAACCCTTCCGGAGTGCCTGAAAATCACTGCCAGAACCGAGGACGGAGAGGTCATGGCGGTACAGCACAGGGCGTATCCAATCTACGGCGTACAGTTCCACCCGGAGTCCATTTTGACGCCCGACGGGAAAACCATGCTGCAAAACTTCATAAAGGAGATGTAAACCATGATCAAAGAAGCCATCGTCAAGATCGTCAATAAAGGGGACCTCACCTACGAGGAGGCCTACACCGTGATGAATGAGATCATGGGCGGCGAGACCACGCCCACCCAAAACGCCGCTTTTCTTGCCGCCCTCTCCACCAAGAGCGCCCGGGCGGAGACCACCGACGAGATCGCCGGATGCGCCGCCGCCATGCGGGGCCACGCCATCAAGGTGGAGACCGGCATGGAGCTCTTTGAGATCGTGGGCACCGGCGGAGACAACGCCGGCAGCTTCAACATCTCCACCACCGCCGCCCTGGTGGCGGCGGCAGGGGGCATGAAGGTGGCCAAGCACGGAAACCGGGCGGCCTCCTCCCTGTGCGGCACGGCGGACTGTCTGGAGGCACTGGGGGTCAACATCCACCAGAGCCCCGAAAAGTGCGTGGAGCTACTCCGGGACGTGGGAATGTGCTTTTTCTTCGCCCAGGATTACCACACCTCCATGAAATATGTGGGAGCCATCCGCAAGGAGCTGGGCTTCCGCACGGTATTCAATATCCTCGGCCCGCTGACCAACCCCGGGACGCCGGTCCGGCAGCTGCTGGGGGTCTATGACGACTATCTGGTGGAGCCCCTGGCTCAGGTGCTCATCAATCTGGGGATCAAGCGGGGCATGGTGGTATACGGACAGGACAAGCTGGACGAGATCTCCCTGAGTGCGCCCACCACCATCTGCGAGATCCGGGACGGCTGGTTCAAGTCCTCGGTCATCACCCCGGAGGATTTTGGCTTTGACCGCTGCACAAAAGAGGAACTGAAGGGCGGGACGCCGGAGGAGAACGCTGCCATCACCCAGACTATTTTGAGCGGCGGGCGGGGCGCCAAGCGGAACGCGGTGCTGCTCAACGCCGGGGCGGCCCTGTACATCGGCGGCAAAGCCGATAGCATGAAGGACGGCGTGGCCCTGGCGGCGGAGCTCATTGATACAGGAAAGGCCGCCGCCGTGCTGGAGCAGCTGATCGCGGTCAGCAACGGCCCGGAGGTGGAGGCATGACCATACTGGACCAGCTGGCCGGCCATGCCCGGGAGCGGGTGGCGGCGTCCAAGAGCTCTGTCCCTCTGGAGGAGCTGCGTCTGCAGGCCCTTTCTCTCCTCAAAGGAGATTTTGGGTTTGAGAAAGCCCTGAGAAAAGACGGACTCTCTTTCATCTGTGAGTGCAAGCGGGCCTCGCCCTCCAAGGGACTCATCGCCCCGGAGTATCCCTACCTGCAAATTGCACTGGACTATGAGGCGGCGGGTGCAGACTGCATCTCAGTGCTCACTGAGCCCAAATGGTTTCTGGGCAGCGGCCGGCATTTGCAGGAGATCGCCCGGACGGCCTCCATCCCCTGCCTGCGGAAGGACTTTACCGTAGACGAATACATGATCTATGAGGCGAAGGTGCTGGGGGCGTCGGCAGTCCTGCTGATCTGTGCCATTTTGACGGAGCGGCAGATCCGGGAGTACCTGCACACCTGCGATGAGCTGGGCCTGTCCGCACTGGTGGAGGTCCACAACGAGGCGGAGGCGGAAACTGCCCTCCGGGCAGGGGCGCGGATCATCGGGGTGAACAACCGCAGCCTGAAGGATTTCTCTGTGGACCCGGACAACAGCCGCCGGCTCAGGGCGCTGATCCCCCGCGAGGTGCTGTTTGTTTCCGAAAGCGGCGTCCGCAGCGCCGGAGACGTCGCAGTGCTCCGAGAGCTGGGAGCGGACGGAGTCCTGATTGGAGAAACTCTGATGCGGGCGGCCGATAAAAAGGCCGCTCTGGCCGGACTGCGAGGCGGAGCATGACAAAAATCAAGCTGTGCGGCCTGTCCCGCCCCCGGGATATTCTGGCCGCAAATCAGCTGAGGCCGGAGTATATCGGATTTGTATTTGCCCCTGAAAGCAAACGATATATCGCACCCAAAGGGGCCGCTGAATTGAAGGAATTACTGGACCCGAACATTCAGGCGGTGGGCGTATTTGTCAACGAGACAGCAGAGACAGTGGCCCGCCTGCTGAACCGCGGTGTGATCGACCTGGCCCAGCTTCACGGCAGCGAGGGCGGGGACTATGTTGACCGGCTGCGGATGCTTACCCCAAAGCCCATTATCCAGGCATTCCGGATCGCCACGGTTCAGGATGTCCTCCGCGCCGAGGCCAGTGCTGCTGACCATATCCTGCTGGATGCCGGTGCGGGTACGGGAACCGTTTTTGACTGGAGTATGCTCCGGCAGCTCCGGCGGCCCTATTTCCTGGCCGGCGGGCTGGGGCCGGATAATGTGGAAGGGGCGGTGGAGCGGCTTCACCCCTATGCGGTGGATGTCAGCTCCGGTATTGAGACGGATGGGGGCAAGGATCCGGAAAAAATGGCGGCCTTTGTGGCCGCAGTCAGAAAGGGAGCGAGAGCATGACCAATCCAAAAGGACGCTTCGGCGTCCACGGGGGACAGTATATCCCCGAGACGCTGATGAACGCGGTCATTGAACTGGAAGCGGCATACGATCACTACAAGAACGACGAAGCTTTCAACCGGGAGCTCACCGAGCTTTTGAATGAATACGCGGGGCGGCCATCCCGGCTGTATTTTGCCAAAAAGATGACGGAGGATCTGGGCGGGGCGAAGATCTATCTGAAGCGGGAGGATCTGAACCACACCGGGGCCCACAAGATCAACAATGTGCTGGGACAGGCCCTTCTGGCCAAGCGGATGGGCAAGACCCGCCTGATTGCCGAGACGGGGGCGGGGCAGCACGGGGTGGCTACCGCCACTGCCGCCGCCCTCATGGGGATGGAGTGCGTGGTCTTTATGGGGGAGGAAGATACCGTCCGCCAGGCCCTCAATGTGTACCGGATGCGCCTTTTGGGAGCGGAGGTGGTTCCTGTAAAGACGGGCACAGCCACGCTGAAGGACGCCGTATCCGAGGCCATGCGGGAGTGGACCTCCCGCATGGCCGACACCCACTACTGCCTTGGCTCTGTGATGGGGCCCCACCCCTTCCCCACCATCGTCCGGGACTTTCAGGCGGTAATCTCCCGGGAGATCAGGGCGCAGCTTCTGGAGAAGGAGGGGCGGCTGCCCGACGCGGTGCTCGCCTGTGTGGGAGGCGGTTCCAATGCCATCGGCAGCTTCTATCACTTTATCGGGGACGAACAGGTCCGGCTGATCGGCTGCGAGGCGGCCGGCCGGGGGGCGGATACCCCGGAGACGGCGGCCACCATCGCCACCGGGAAGCTGGGCATCTTCCACGGGATGAAGTCCTACTTCTGTCAGGACCAGTACGGCCAGATCGCCCCGGTCTACTCCATCTCCGCCGGACTGGACTACCCGGGCATCGGCCCGGAACACGCCCACCTCCATGACATCGGCCGGGCGGAATATGTCCCGGTCACTGACGAGGAGGCGGTCAACGCCTTCGAGTATCTGGCCCGGACGGAGGGTATCATCCCCGCCATTGAGTCGGCCCACGCCGTGGCCCATGCCATAAAGCTTGCTCCCGCTATGGAGCGGGAGCAGATCATCGTCATCACTATTTCAGGCCGGGGCGACAAGGACTGCGCCGCCATCGCCCGATACAGAGGGGAGGATCTCCATGAGTAAGATCGCACAGGCATTTGCCCGCGGAAAGGCATTTATCCCGTTTATTACCTGCGGCGACCCGAATCTGGAGACCACCGCCGCCGCCGTCCGGGCCGCAGTGGAAAACGGCGCGGACCTCATCGAGCTGGGCATTCCCTTCTCCGACCCCACCGCCGAGGGGCCGGTGATCCAGGGGGCTAACCTCCGGGCCTTGCAGGGCGGGGTCACCACAGACCAGATCTTCGGACTGGTGCGGGACCTGCGCCGGGATGTAACGATACCTCTGGTTTTTATGACCTACGCCAATGTAGTGTTCTCCTATGGAGCGGAGCGCTTTTTCTCCGCCTGCCGGGAGACGGGGATCGACGGACTGATCCTCCCCGATCTGCCCTTTGAGGAGAAGGAGGAATTCCTGCCGGTTTGCAGGCGGTACGGGGTGGAGCTGATCTCCCTCATCGCACCTACCTCCAAGGACCGAATCGCCATGATCGCCAGAGAGGCGGATGGGTTTCTCTATGTGGTGTCCTCCCTGGGCGTCACCGGAGCCAGAAGCGAGATCAAAACGGATCTGGCCTCAATGATAGAAATTGTGCGGCAGAACACCCATATCCCGGCCGCCATCGGCTTTGGAATCTCCACGCCGGAACAGGCCAAGCGGATGGCAGAGCTCGCCGATGGCGTGATCGTCGGCTCTGCCATCGTCAAGCTGCTGGAACAGCACGGGAAGGATGCCCCTGGCTGCATCGGTGCGTATGTCAAAACCATGAAGGACGCGATACGATAAAAAAATCAGGCAGTCGGCCAAGTCAAAGCCTCCGGCTAAGCCGGAGGCTTGAGTAGGCCCTATAAGGGCCTGATACGGACGAAGTCCCTTAAGGGGCACTTTTTACGCCTTCTTGTTCTCGCGGCCCGTAAACGGGTCAACAAACTCTTTCAGCCCTATCTGGTCTGCGATTTGATCTGATGCCAGTTGGTTTCGGAAATACTCTGCTATCTGTTTTTTATTCCGCCCACTGTATCCACATAATATCCTCTGGCCCAAAAGTGCCGATTTCCATACTTATATTTCAGATTTGCATGCCGGTCAAATATCATCAGACTATTTTTCCCTTTCAAATACCCCATGATCTGTGATACACTGTATTGGGGAGGGATGTTTATCAGCATGTGTATACGGTCTGGGCACGCTCTGACTTCTATGATTTCTACCCCTTTTTGCTGACACAGTTTCCTTAATATCACTCCTATATCCTGTTTTATCTGTCCATATATCTCCATCCTTCGATATTTGGGTGCAAATACGATATGATATTGATATCTCCAACTTGTATGCTCTAAACTATTTATGTCTTTGTCTTTCACGATGAAGACCTCCCTGTTATCGTAGTTGTGTGGTCGTCAACCCACTTCTACCCTATCAGGGAGTTTTTTCTTTTTCTACTCTTCTCCTCGCTTTAAGCTATTTTTTACCACCGGCATAGCCGGGGTGGGTGTTTTTGGTGCCTACAACACAGACCGAACTGCTTTGCACGCAGTCCGGTCTGTCGCTTATCTTAATGAGATGACGGCAAAGCCGGTGGTTTTGCCTTTCCCCGCAACTCCCCTTTTGTGATTATGTTTCGTTTATCGGGCATTCCTTGTTGGTCTTAGTAACCGTCTTTCCGTAGTATCCGTTACGGTTTTTCTTCCCATATCTTCAGGGGGTATTTCTAAGTACGTCAGTCTGTTCCTCATCCACAGTCCAGAGCATTTTATCACGTTTCAGCGCAACTCCGTATTCCGAAGCTGCCGCTCCAGGAGACACCTTTCCCTCCAGGACGTCTTCAAGCACCTTCTGTACATCGCGCCGTTTGGGATCCCCCCAACCTCCAGCTCCAGGCGTTCTGACGCAGACCACATCGCCGCGATTCATCACAAGGCCCGTACATTTGGATGTCAGCCGCTGAGATTCCGTCTGTCCGCTGCGGGTCAAATCATAACAGCCGCCCGCACCATTATGCCCTCCGTCAATCCCCCATGGCTCAAACCGCTGGCGGTCTCCAAGGCCAGTATATATTACATGGTCTGTTACCGCCTCATAGACGCGCTCAATACCAAGACCGCCACGGTACAGACCTGCGCCGCCGCTGTCCGGGCGAAGTCCATATTTTTTGACCATGATCAGCGGGAATTCCATCTCCAGCGCTTCCACAGGCAGGTTCGAGGTGTTTGTCATATGGATCTGTACACCGTTTTGACCGTCCATATCCCGGTGCGCACCGGCACCGCCAGCAATGGTCTCAAGATACACATGGTACTGCTCAGGGTCGTTAGGATCATAGCCACTGAACAACGCCGTTGTACAACTGCCATTGCTTCCGGACATGGAGCGAATTCCGGCCGCCGGAGCCAGTGCTCCGAAGATAACATCCGCAATACGCATTGCCGTATCAATTCGCTCGCCGACGGCAGCAGGATTTTTGGCATTCAAGATCATGCCGGGTTCGGCGGCTACTGTAAACGCCCGATATATGCCTGCGTTGGACGGCGTGCCAGGGTCAATAAGCGCCTTCAAGGAGTAGAATACTGCGGCCAGCATACCGTTTTTTGTGAGATTGATCGGGCCAGAAACCTGTCCTTGTGTGCCTGCAAAATCGACATGCAGATCATCGCCTTTAATCGTAATCTTTACACAGATTTTTACTGGGTCCGGAGACGCCACACCCGCATCATCCATATAATCAATAAAGCTGTACTCGCCGTCCTTCAGGTTCCGAATACCGGCGCGCAGACGGCGCTCAGCATAATTTTGAAGCTCATGCATGCAATCGATCAACAGGTCTCCATAACGCGTATAGGCATCCTGAAGACGGCGGGCACCCACACGATTGGCAGCGATCTGAGCCTGAAGGTCACCATAGCGCTCGTTTGGGATCCGAGAATTGCAGAGAATGAAGTCTACAATATCCGCGATGGGCTCGCCATTGCGGCAAATACGCACCAGCGGGATCTTGAGCCCCTCCTGAAAGATACTTACAGCATCACCGCAGGTGGACCCCGGCTCCTTGCCGCCGATATCGCTGTGATGGGCAAGGTTTGCCGCCCAGCCAATCAGCTTTCCATTGGATGCAAAAATAGGGGCGGCGATGGTGATATCATTGAGGTGAGTCCCTCCTCCATTGTAGGGATCGTTGCCAACGAACATATCGCCAGGTTTGATGTCAGAGACTGCGAATTTCTTGAAGACCTCTCCGATGATCCCAAGTAATGAGCCCAGGTGCATGGGCACGTGTTCGGCCTGAGCAATCATATTACCTTCGGGATCAAACATAGCTGTAGAAATATCCCGGCGTTCCTTAATATTATTGGAATATGCACTTTTGATGATGGCAACTCCCATTTCCTCCGCAATGGAGAGAAGTTGATTTCCAATGATTTCAAGCATAACCGCATCTGTTTTCCGTGTCATTCTTCTCCACCCCCTTGATAAGTCGCGATGAGGTTGTAGTGGGCATCTGTGTAGGCATTCCAATTGGGCGGAATTACCGTGGTGGAATCCATCTGCTCCAGAATTGCCGGCCCCTCTACCGTCGTACCGGCTTTCAGTTCGCCGCGCTGGTACACCTTGGTGTCAATGTACTGCTCCTCGCGGTCAAACAGGACCTTACGAACTTCAATCGGCTCAGGGAGCTGAGCATCAGGTTCCAGTTCCACGGCCACCAAGTCGGGCTTCTCCATAACACCGATGGCGCTGATACGGAAGTTCACCATCTGGATTGTCATATTCCGATCACAGTAGCCATACGCATGCTCATGCTCCAGATTGAACTGCTCGATCATGTCCTCCATAGCCGCCTCGTCAAAGGGCACCGTTACCTGGATCGGGATCTCGTAGTTTTGGTGGAGATAGCGGCAGTCAACGGAATAGGCGTACTTGCGTCTGTCTTCTGCAACATGCTCCTTATCCAGCAGGGCATTGCCATCGTCCAGCAAGTTATCAAAGATCTTCCGAACCTTAGGCAGAGATGTTAGCTCTGCAGTGGTCAGATTTGAACAGCTGAGATCAAATTTAGTATCCGCCATCAGCAGACCTAACGAGCACAGGGTGCCGGGAGAGGGGGGAATAAGGACCTGTTTGATTCCCATATCCCTAGCAACCTCACAGGCGTGCAGAGGTCCTGCGCCGCCAAATGCCATAAGGGTAAATTCGCTGGGATCATATCCGCGTTCAACACTTACGACTCGTACAGCACGAACCATGTTGGAATTGATCACGGAAACGATTCCTGCCGCAGCCCGCTGCAAATCCAAGTTCGATTTTTCACAAATGTGGGTGCGGATCGCCTTTTCAGCCAGCTTGATGTCAACATCCATTCTGCCGCCCAAGATTTTCTTGGAGTTGAGCTTGCCCAGAATAATATTGGCGTCAGTGGCACAGGGAAGCTCACCACCGCGCATATAGCATGCGGGCCCAGGAGTAGCACCTGAACTGCGCGGCCCCACTTTTAATGCTCCGCCCGCATCAATTTGGGCAATGGAGCCACCACCTGCGCCCACTGTCACAATATCGATCATAGGAATTCGGGCGGGGTATCCCTCCACAGTGCGTTCATTGGAAAGCTGGGCCTTACCGTTTTCAATCAGGCTGACATCAATGCTGGTACCTCCCATATCAAAGGTAATAATTTTATCCAGATTACACTGCTTGCCAATGTAAATGGCACCAATAACGCCGGCAGAGGGCCCGGAAACCGCAGTCTTAATCGGACAATCGACCGTCTCTTTGATCGAGATGATCGAACCGTTGGACTGGGTCACATAAGGCGATACAGTAATACCGGCTTCCTTGACAGAATTTTCAAAGTTGTGTACATATTCTTTCATTACTGGGCCGAGATATGCGTTCAGGATAGTAGTGCTCATGCGGGAGTATTCACGAAATTCAGCAACCAAGTCGTGGGATGCAGAAACATACACTCCCGGATACTCTTCTTCAATGATCTCCTTGATGCGATCTTCATGAACAGGATTGATGAACGAGAACAATGTGCACACCGCAATGGTCTCTGCACCCATTTCCTTGAGGAAGCGCACCGCATTACGAACACTGTCTTCGTCCAACGGCGTTAAAATACTGCCGTCGTGAAGAATACGCTCCTTAACTTCCTGGTTCATTCCAGGCGGGATAAGCTGCTCCGGCTTGGGACGACGCAAGTCATACAGTGACGGGCGGCGCTGCCACCCGATTTCCATCAGGTCTTTAAAACCTTCAGTCGTGATAAGCCCCATTCGGGCTCCTTTTTTCTCAATCAGCGCATTGGTGGCGACCGTAGTTCCATGGGCCAAATAGGTAATCTCCCCGGTATCAATGCTCTGTTCACTCAGGATCTCCTGAATGCCGCCCATAATGGCCTTGGACGGATCTTCCGGAGTAGAACTGCGCTTATAATGCCTCAACGCCCCCGTTTCAATATTAAAAAACGAGAAATCAGTAAATGTTCCCCCAACATCTACGCCAATCATATAACTCAAGATTCGTCACTCCTTACGCTCTATTTTGTGTACAGCTTGGGCACTGTGTGCCCAAGCTGTACATCTGGTGATTACTTTTGATAATTAATACTCAAGGTCCTGAACTGCATCGTACAGACCCGAAGTAGCCCAATAGCCTTCAGATTCCAGCTGGGGGGCCAAAGGCGCCATGGCATCGATAAAGGTCTGCTTGTCAAACTCTACAAATTGGCCACCTTCGTCTATAATAGTCTGCTTATCTGCCTCCCACTGCTCCTTAACATAAGCGGTGAACCACTGAGCGACCTCGTCACCACACTGGGTGATAATCTCCTGCTCTTCGGGGGTCAGTTTCTCCCAGGTAGTCATATTGATAGCGATGCTCTCCAGAGGATATTGTTATTAGAAATGAAAAGAAAGAAGATTGGGAAACTGTAGAGAAAATCACAAGACAAGCCTTCTATAATCTTTATGTGCCGGGGTGTGTGGAACACTATTTGGTCCACATCATGCGGGAACATGAGGATTTTATTCCGGAACTGGATTTTGTATTGGAACTGGACGGACAGGTGATCGGCAATATCATTTATACAAAAGCAAAATTGATCGATGAAAATGGAACTGAAAAAGAAATTTTAACATTTGGTCCAGTTAGTATCCATCCAGGTTATCAGAGAATGGGGTATGGAAAAATGCTTATGGAGCATTCATTCCAATCAGCCATACAGTCAGGATATGATACGATTGTTATCTTTGGAAGTCCTGTCAACTATGTCAGCCGTGGATTCAAAAGCTGCAAAAAATATAATGTCTGTATCGAAAGTGGGAAATACCCTGCTGCGATGATGGTCAAAGAACTGCGTCCTCATGCACTGGATGGTCATAAATGGGTCTATCAGGATAGTCCTGTTATGGCAATCAGTGAGGAAGAGGCGGAACGCTATGATGCTGCATTGGAGCCTATGGAAAAGAAGCACCTTCCAAGCCAAGAAGAATTTTATATTATGAGTCGTTCCTTCGTGGAGGGATGATGAGCCGTGTCCAAGAACCGCTCATTTGCCCTTGATGAAAAATTTACAGTGTTCTGTTATCATGGTATATCATGCGGAGGAGGGCTGATGATGCGTATTCTGGTGGTCGAGGACGAAAAGCTGCTGTGCGATGGTATTGCGGAGGATCTGGAACTTGAAAAATACACGGTGGAACGGTGCTATGACGGCGCGGAAGCCTATGACCTGCTCCTGAGCGAGTCCTTCGACCTGCTGATCCTGGACCTGAATCTGCCCGGCATGGACGGGCTGGACCTGCTGCGGGCCGTTCGCGCGGAGCAGCCAGAGCTGCGGGTGCTGATCCTGTCGGCCAGAGCGGAGTTATCCGACCGGGTGGCGGGGCTGGATCTGGGGGCAGACGACTATCTCACGAAACCCTTTGCCCTGGAGGAACTGGAGGCCCGAGTCCGCAGCCTGCTGCGCCGGGAGTTTGTCTCCCGAAATACGGTACTTACTGTGGGTGGTCTCATGCTGGACATATCCGCCCGTGCTATCTCCGCCGGAGAAAGGCCGCTGGAGCTGACGCCCAGAGAGTTTGCCATTCTGGAGCACCTGATGCTCCACCGGGACCGCTGGGTCAGTCAGGAGGAGCTGATGGAGCATGTGCTGGAGTCGGACGCCAACCCCTTCAGCAATGTGGTCCGGATGCATATCTCCTCCCTGCGGAAAAAACTGCGGGACGCTCTGGGTAATGACCCCATTCAGACGAAGGTCGGTCAGGGCTATCGTCTGATGGAAAAGGAGGCTCTATGAAACCCTTTCGTTCCCTGCGGCTGCGTATCACCCTCTTGTGTGCCCTGCTGCTGACGCTGTGCTGTGCCGCCCTGGCCGTTACCAGCAATCTGTCTGCCATCCATCTGACAGACACCATCGCCGCCGCTCCCCTCTCACCTGCCCTTGATCCGGAGGCGGCCGCGAAAGGGACTATGCCTCTCCTTACCACACAGGCAGCTCCAGTGGTCCAGCAGGCCCAGCAGCTATTTCAGATCCAGAGTATTCTGGCCTCTACCGTAATCCTGGCGGCGGGACTTCTATTGATCTACCTGTTGGTGGGCCGGGCTCTTGCGCCGCTGAAAGACCTGAATGACCAGATCCAGGGCCGGACCGCCAAGGATCTGGATCAGCCCCTTTCCATCCCGGATCGAGGGGATGAGGTAACACAACTGGCACATTCCTTTGATGACCTGTCTCAGCGGCTGAGCCGGGCTTTTTTGATGCAGCGCAGCTTCTCCCAAAATGCTGCCCACGAATTTCGTACCCCGCTGGCCGTCCTCAAGACCCGGATCGGTCTGTTTCGTAAGAAACAAGATTTTGCGCCGCAGACCACAGAGGCATTCCTCAGTATTATGGAGAGCGAGGTGGATCGACTCTCCGGCATGGTGGACAGCCTTCTGAAGTTGACCAATCTGGAACAGGTGCCCCGCAGCGACCGGATCAAATTGGGAGAACTGCTCCACCAAGCTGCCGAGGATGTTTCCCCTCTGGCCGCCAAAAAGGGCATCGCCATTTTGGTGGAAGCCTCCCCTGGCACGATCACCGGCAGCAGAGAGCTGCTCCGCCGGGCACTGTTCAATCTGGTGGAAAATGCGGTCAAATACGGGCCGGATGGCGGACAGACACGGCTCTGTGCGGAGTTGAGTGGAGCCGATATTGTCATCACCGTGGCCAATCAGGGACCTTGTATCCCGCCGGAGTTACGGGAGCGGATCTTCGAGCCCTTCTTTCGGGCGGATACCGCCCGCTCCCGGGAACTGGGGGGTGTCGGCCTGGGGCTGGCCCTGGTCCGGGCCATTGCAGAAATCCACGGCGGCAGCGTATGGGTGGAGGAAAATCAGGCTGGCTGGAATCGATTTTTGGTCCGGCTTCCGGCAGTATGTTCATGAGGGAGAACCATCATTCCCTGCTATGCTATTAGCAGCGAAACTAGAAAGCTTTTTGCACAATTTCTGATTGTTTACTGTCTGTGGTTGTCGATGTGTTCAATAAATGGGAACCCGTTGGTCAGTTCCAATAGGTCCCCATTTCTATTTTATAACTTGTAGTAATTGTAAAAGATATTTCCACCATCAGGCCACCGCAAGGCGTGCTATGCTATAGACAATTTGAATAACTTTCATTTGTTTTTCGCTATTTTGCTCCGCTTGATTTGTTTTCCGCCACGCTTTAACTGCAATACTTTCATGTGTTCCGAGCGTGTCTATGGCAATTTCTGTGGTCAGAAAACGGCGTGGAGCTGGCCCGTTTCCTGCGGGAACGCAAGGTCAACGCCTCCATTATTTACATTACGGATTATCCCGGTTTCGCGCTGGACAGCTTCTCTGTCTCCCCACTAGAATATCCGCTCAAGCCGGTGGACGAGTGGCGGCTGGCCGCCGCTCTGGACTGGGCCCGGCAGCAAAAGCGCCCGGTGCTGCGTGTGGGTGGCCGTGCTATTTCCTCTGGACGAGATCACCTGTCTGAATACCTCGGGCCGTAAGGCTGCCATACAAACCAGTAGGCAGATTGAGCACGCCGTCTCTCTTCAAATTGAAAGAGGAATTCCAGAATCAGGACTTCTGCCTAAGCCATTTCAGCTGTCTGGTTAATCTGTCCCATGTGACACGGGTGGAGTGGGATACCCTGACCCCGGGAATACAGGCGAATCCATTCCCGCCAGCCGCCGTATTCTCCCGACTTTATGGCCCGCTATGTGGAATCTCTGAAATAAGAACTCCGCCGTTCCCTGAAACTGGGACGGCGGAGTTCTTTTATGCTCGTGTTTCAGGGAGCAGCAGAGCAGTGCTGGCCGAAAAGACATCCTCTTCGGCCTCCAGTACTTCCGGGTGGTGGCCCGGTATCCCCGCCCATGTGAAAGCCTGGGTGGAGGCACTTGTAAGTCTATGGCAAGGAATGCCGAATATGACACTGTGAACGAGTTATCAGGGCAACAATGATTTCTCCGTGACACTGGATCTGGCGGTGCGCCGGAACAAAGATGTGATTCTGATCCATACCATGAGCATCGATGAAGACGGCACGACTGTCGAAGTTACGTTCCAGTACAACAAAATGAGGGGGACAGCCAGCGGCAACCTGATCGTTATACTGCTAGACATCAACGGTCAGCCTCTGGAAAAGCAACAGAGCTGTACGAAGCAGGATGGCTTGCTAGAGCTTTCCAACGAGAGGAGTGCCACACAGTCCTTTACCGTTATATAAAAGGGCGTATTGGTCCTAGCGGAGTTTTCTGGCTTAATCTTCGAAGGAAGCAGCACAGAGTTGGATCACGTTTCCTTGTCTGGGGCGGTCATGACCTATGCCTCGGCCACCAAGACCTATACGACGACCGGCGCAGGGCTGACCAGCGGCGTCCCGGGAATCGGGGCTAAGGACCCCAAAAACGCGAAGATCACTTTTGATGGCAAGTCCTATGAAGTGGCTGCTCGCTCCACGCACTCTCTGCCTTATGGTACTACCGAGTGGGAAATCATTGTCCAAAACAGCTTGAATACCGAAACCTACAAGCTGATACTAAACAATGTGGACGTCCTCCCCTCCAGCGGCGGCGGCAGTTCCAGTGTCAGCCACGCCATTGACTCGTCTGAGGATACGGAGCATAGCACTAAACTCGACGGGGCACAGCAATTCTAAAGCCCAATTACCTCCCAAAGCAGATTCTGAATGGGGAACAGCTGGGCACCTTTCTGGAGGCCATTGAGCAGGACGAGGTGTGGCGGGACTTTTTCACCGAGCTGACCACCGGCCTGCGCGGGGGTATGATCTGCGCCCTCCAGTGGGATAACTTGAATCCGAAAACCGGGGAGCTCCAAGTGGAGCGGCAGGTCCATCGAGTCCGGGGTGAGCTGATGGCCTCTCCACCCAAAACCAAGGCATGGCGGACGGCTGTGCTCCTCCATTGCCAGCGGAAAGCGCATGACTCCGGCGGGACAGTCCCGCCGGAGCCATGATTTTTTCTGTCTGTGGCTTGTTCTGGGGGCAAATCTGTGGCAGAAGCAGTTTGAAAAGAATCAACCCATACAAAATCTACGACACTGAAGCATAGAAGTGAACATTAAACGCTTTGCAAATTATCAATATCTCTTGTATCTACTCCTGACTGATTCATGATATTCTTTGGCTCCGATTCTGAAATTTGTCAAAAGCAGAGATATTGGATGTAACACACCACACCCAATAAATCACAATTCTCAGTCTACAACGGACATTAAGCATTCAATTGAAGGACATAATCGGTGGCATCAGCAATCCCATAGCCATTATGTTCCTCAATTGCTTGACGGGTATATTCAAAATCTTGATTTCGAATACCTAATACAATGCGATTGTGTATAAGCTTGGACTTTTCAGCGCGAAAGCTGTCTATCTCGTCGGTTTTCCCATGATGAATGATGTTTGCCAGCAAAACCCGCTGTCCATGATTTTGCAAATAGATATCGTATAGCCTCTGATTTTCGGCGAGCTCCATCATGTAACGCTTGAACTCTTCATCCTTTTCCATAGGAAAAACCTCACTAGCCTTTTTCTCTAAGATATTAAGCTCTTCCTCCAGCCTAGGTGAGGGGTTTTCCCTAAGGCGGCGAATAATTCTAGCGGCAGCCTCCGTCTCGATCATTCCTGAAATACTGAAGATTTCGTCAATATCTTTGAGCGTCGGCGCAAACACATAAAAACCACGGGAGGATGTGTTGGTCAACAATCCCTCTTTTGTAAGGCGGCGCATCGCATCCCGAATCGGTGTCCGGCTGATTTGAAAAATTGTTGCCAGCTGGGAATCTACTAATCGCTGACCAGGTGCAAACTCTCGGCTGATGATTCTCTTTTTGATTTCTTCATAGGCCAAGTCGTTCAGGTTGACACTCTCCAAAATCACTGAGTCCATTTGACCGCCTCATTTCGTATACAAAATACTTTTTTAATTATATCTATTTTTATGTGGAAATGCAAGCTTATTTTCCAAATTGATTAAGTTGATTTGTCTTCTCATTTCTATTTTTACATTTCCCCCAAATTTAAACGCCTATAATTGGGGGTTTCTATAAATATTTTTTATTTGCTTTTTAAATCTTGACTTTTCCAGATTTGTATTTTATATATTGTATACGAAGTACAAAATCACAGCATGAATTGAGGCGCCATTTCTATTTGAGGAGGATAATCATGAAACAAAACCCATTAAAGCGTGTCATCGCATGGCTAGACCTTCATCTGGAAGAAACTATCCTGATCATCACAGGCAGCCTGATCGGCATCGTCATTATGATGCAAATCATCATGCGCTACGTCTTTCGCCACGCCTTGCCTTGGCCAGAAGAGTTCTGTCGGTTCTGCTACATCTACTTTTGTTTCATAAGCCTGGGATACGCGGTGCGAAATCGCTGTCTGCTAAATATCACTCTATTGCAGGACCATCTCCCCCGCGTTCTCCGTATGGCGTTGGATATCCTCATTCAAGTATCCATGCTGATCGTGTTTATCATATTCTTTGGGGGCAGCATCGATTGTGTGAAAGCTACCATCATTTCCGGCCAGCGTTCCCCCGCACTGCAGATCCCCATGACTATCCCTTATCTGGCCACATCCATTGGCTTTTTCCTCGCAATCATCCGTTCTGTCCAGTCCTCCTTCCAGTCAATCAAGCTTCTACTCACCGGTGGAGACATTAAGGTCGATGCCATGACGGCGGTGGAGGAGGAGTTGGATGAGGCTTCTCAGCAGCTGTTCCGAAATCAAAAAGGGGGTAATTAAATGGCTGGTTTAGTATTTTTGATCTTTTTTGTTTTACTGGCATTGGGGTATCCCATTATTATGTGCATGATTGGCGGCGCAGTCACTCCACTGGCTATGGATGCAGTTGGGGCCACCAGTATAGCAGCTTTGATCCGCGGCGCATTCAGTGGTGCAAACTCTCCCAATATTCTCTGTTTGCCTCTCTTTATTTTTGCAGGCGTTCTCATGGCAGAGGGCGGCATTTCTAAAAAGCTGTTTGATGTATTTGCATACTTTGTGGGCAATAAAACCGGTGGAATGCCCTGTGCCGTCATTATCACCTGCTTGTTCTACGGCGCGATCTCCAGCTCTGGCGCTGCCACTGCCGCTGCAATCGGTGCCATGACTATCCCACTGCTCATTGAATTGGGCTATGACGCCAAATTCGCTGCTGCTACTGTGGCGGTATCCGGTGGTTTAGGTGTCATCATCCCTCCCAGCGGCCCCTTTATGATGTATGGCATGGCTACCGAGACCTCCATCGGTGCACTGTTTATGGCCGGCATTCTGCCCGGCATCCTAGTTGCTTGTCTGCTGATGTTCTATGCCGTCACATACTGTAAAATCCATGGCGAGGACAAGGCAAAGATTCAATCCAACTATCAAAAAATTGCCGCTGCCGGCTTTCTGCCCCTGCTCAAGGACAGTTTTTGGGCTCTGCTCTCCCCTGTTATAATCCTGGGCGGAATTTATGCCGGCATTGTTACTCCTACCGAAGCCGCTGCTGTATCGGTGTTCTATGCGCTCTTTGTCAGCCTGTTTATCTACAAAACAGTCTCCTTCCAAAAGCTCCCTGAATTACTGCGCTCTGCCGTCAAATCTGCGGCCCCTATTTGTTTCCTGCTGGCCTTTGCTACTGCTTTCGGCCGCACACTATCCCTGATTCATGCCGCTGATATCGTACAAAATGCCATCATGACCATCGCCACTGACAAGATCTCTTTCCTGATTGTAGTTATCATCGCTTTTTTCCTGCTAGGCATGGTGATGGATACCGGCCCTGCCCTTATCATCCTCGGTCCCATTCTTTGTCCCATTGCAGAGAGTTATGGCATTGACCCCGTCCATCTGGGTGTTCTGATGGTCTGCAACCTGGCTGTAGGTCTGGTCACTCCTCCCTTTGGCCTGAACCTGTTTGTCACTAGTTCTATCTCTGGCGAACAGCCCATGACTATCGGCAAGTCCGCCATCCCCTACATAGGTGTATTTGTCATCGCACTGTTCATTATTGCCTTTGTGCCGCAGTTCAGCATGTTGCTGGTCAAATAAATTTTAGGAGGAAAAATAATTATGAAAAAGTTTCTCGCTTTGGCACTCAGCTTTGCTCTGACTCTGCCCCTGGCCGCCTGCGGCGGCAATCCCGGTAATGCTTCTGCTCCTCCGTCTGGTTCCTCTAATACTCAAGACAGCATTCAGATTTCCTATGCACATATGGGGGCTGAAAGCTCCATGGTAGGGGCATGGGGTATCCTGTTCAAAGAGAAGGTAGAGGCTGCTTCTGATGGCAAGATCACTGTAAATATCTTCTCGAATGGCGAGATGGGCTCCGATGTTGAGGCCATTGAATCCGTTCTGGATAATACTATTCAGATCGCTGCCATGCAGCCTTCTCCCTGTGTCGCTTTTGTCCCCGAGTTGGGTGTTTTTGATCTGCCCTGTGCCTTCTCCACCTCCACTGCCGAGGAGATCAACGAGGTGCTGAACCAGAGCGATTTCAAGACAAAGCTGGACGGTTACTTCGCCAATGCCGGCCTGAAATGCCTTGGCTTTACCCAAGGTGCCTCTTTTCGTCAGTTCTCTTCTAATAAAAAGCTGACTTCCATCGAAGACTTCAAAGGACTGAACATGCGGGTTATGGACAACCAATACCAGATCAAATTCTGGAGTGATATGGGCTGCAACACGACTCCTGTCCCTGGCAGCGAACTGTATATGTCTCTCCAGAACGGGCTGGTAGACTCCCAGGAGAACGCCTTGGACACCGTTGTTGTGGGCGGAATGCACGAAGTTCAGGACTACATCACCCTAACTAACCACACTCTGTACACCAATATGATGGTCATGAGTGAGAGCTACTTCAACAGCCTTCCTGCCGCCTATCAGGAGATCATTGAAAACGCCGTCGCTGAAACAACTGTTGAGATGATCCCTGTCTATCAGGAGGCTGATCAGACCGCTTATGATACACTGATCGAAAGCGGCATGGAGATCAACGAACTGAGTGCTGAGGATATGGCTGCCATGCGTGAGATCGCTCAGCCCGTCTATGATATGGTACGCAGCGAGATCGGAGACGAGGCTGTGGATGCCTTGGTTTCTGTCATCCAGTAAATGGGCAGGCGAATATAATGGCTATACGTGAAACTGATGTCCTTTGTGGACATATCCGTGGAATAGCGGCTGGTAATCCTGCGGTTACTGCATTTAAAGGCATTCCCTATGCGGAGGCTCCCACTGGAAATAATCGGTGGAGGCCCCCCATACCCAAAAAGCCTTGGTCCGGAACCTTCGATGCAGTCCGCTTTGGAAATATCTGTCCCCAAGTAATCCCTCAGCCAGGCACCTTCTATCATAAGGAATTCTTCTCCTATCAGCATCTGGAGACTCACCACGAAGACTGTCTCCAACTCAATATTTGGACTCCCGCAGACTCAAAGAGCGATAATCTCCCCGTGCTGGTATTTATCCACGGCGGCGGTTTTCAGACCAATTACAGCTTCGCTCCCCAATTTGACGGTGAACTGATGGCCGCCCAAGGCATCGTAGTAGTAACGATCAACTATCGGCTTGGACTCTTTGGATTTCTTGCGCACCCAGATCTGCGGGACGAGTCTCCTCATGGACTAGCCGGAAACTATGGTCTTCAGGACCAGATATTGGCTCTTCGCTGGGTGCGTGAAAACATTGCCTCTTTTGGCGGGAATCCAGAACAGATCACTATCTCAGGCGGTTCTGCTGGCGCATCCAGCGTACTCATGTTGTCTGCATGTCCACTAGTCAAAGGATGGTTTCAAGGCGCCATCATGCAGAGCGGTCCTCTTCTAGAAAGAAATTTTTCACAGTCGGAGGCCGAAAATATGGGGAAAGCCCTGCTGGAGCGATACGGCTTGTACTCTATCGAAGATGCCCGCAAGGTAGATGCTTCTATCCTCTGCCAGTATGGTCCCGACCTGGATCGCGGTGAGTCTCCATTTATCCAGCCTTGCATAGACGGGGTTATTCTGCCTGAAGGGGTCAGAGATTCCCTCCAAAACGGCCATCTTCATGATATCTGCTACATGGTAGGATGTACCAACAAAGAGGCATGGTCCATGCGAAACCGCTTCCATGCCACCAGCGAAGAAATTGCCCATAAGCTGGAACATGCTTATGGCCACTATTCCGAAGCATATCAAAGGGTCGTAAAATATTCAACAGACGAAGAAATTTACGATTTTCAACTCAATCATGGATTTACCGAGGACATGTTAGCTTATTGCGCTGCATTCTGCCGGATGCAAAGTCTCCATGGCAGAAACCCGGTCTACTTCTATCGTCTGGAACGGGAATTGCCTGGCGACGATGCCGGCGCATTCCACGCATCGGAACATTGGTATGTGTTCCGTACCTTAGACCACTGCTGGCGTCCTTTTGACGGAAGTGATTATCAGTTGGCAAAAGCTGTCAGCAATTACTGGGCTAATTTTATCAAAAATGGTGATCCGAACGGAGGTACGCTACCAGTATGGACGCCCTATGACCGTACCTCACCAGCATATATGGCGCTGGATGTTCAGTCACATATGCAGCCACAGGTTACCAATGAAGCAGTTGACCTCCGGGTCAAATACTATTGTGGTGAATAGCTGCAGGTCGATGTGATCACACACCTATTCAACTCCACCTCGAAGCCTCATACATATGGTATTTTCAAACCCACAACATGGGCTGTATATCGTAGAAGCTGCATATCCGCCATCAAGCGGGGTCAACACATTGCATATCCAAGAAGCCCGCAGGTCACGCAAAGACCTGCGGGCTTTCTGTATCTCAGCATGGAGATGGTAAAGGTAGGTGGTGTGAGCTGTTTCCCTAGGTTTCAGAAATGGCGCGTTGGGAACCGATAGGAGGTGGGCCGCAGAGCGCAGCCGGTCAGCGAGGCAGGTCCTCCCAGCCTATCAGCCCATAGGCGGAACCGGCGGACTGGACCGCCCGCAGGATGGCCCGCTCCATGGTCAGGGCGGCCATGGCCCCCACCACATTGATGTCCCCCGGGACATCCCCCAGGGAGAGGGCATAGATGCTGTCCCCGTCTGCGGTGGTGTGGACCGGCCGGATAGCCCTGGCGTAGCCGTTATGGGCCATGCCGGCAAGCTTGGTCAAGGGCGTTTTATCAAACATCCCGTTGGTGACCACCACGCCTAGGGTGGTATTGCCCGCAAACAGATTTTCCGCCGGGGCGATGTCTGCAAACATCTCCTCCAAGGTGCAGGACAGGCTCGTCCTCTTCTCATTAAGCAGGCCGGCCGCCGGGCGTCCGTCGGGACCGTACACGTCCCCCAGGGCGTTCACCGCCACCAGCGCCCCCACCTTCAGAGGTCCGGTCTGGAGCGCATAGGTACCGAAGCCCGACTTCATCGCCCGGCCCATCCCCCGGTATTTCCCGATGGAGCAGCCCGTACCCGCCCCTACATTGCCCTCAGCGGGGGCAGAGCGCCCCGCATTCTCACAGGCCTGGTAGGCCATCTCGGCGGTAGGCCGTACCTCCTTGCTGCCCACCCCCAGGTCGAAGAGGCAGGACTGGCTCACCAGTGGTACCTTGGTCACCCCCACGTCAAAGCCGATGTCCCGCTCCTCCAGATACCGCTGGACACCCCCGGCAGCGTCCAGCCCGAAGGCGCTGCCGCCGGAGAGCAGCACTGCGTTGATCCCCTGGGCGGCAGCCACCGGGGCCAAGATCTGTGACTCCCGGGAAGCGGGGCCCCCTCCTCGGACATCCAGCCCGGCGGAGCTCATCCGGTCGCACAGGATCACCGTGCAGCCGGTAGCCGCCTCCAGATCCTGGGCGTGGCCCACCTGGAAACCGCCCACCTCCATGATCCCGATCTCTCTCATCATATCTCTCCCCTTCACTCCTTCAGCACGACCCGCAGGGCCTTGCACACCGAGCCGCTGATGACGCAGCCCACTGCGGCCTCGATCACGGCCTGAATGCCCACATAGGCGGCGGCAAACAGTAAAATGTTGTCCTGGAACTTGGCCATCAGCTCCTCGCCCAGCAGGACCTGGAGCGTGGGGGCGTTCAGGAAGATCAGGATCAGCACCGTCATATAGAACAGGGTGTTCAGCACCGGCGCCGCCAGCCCCCCGATGTAATAGGAAATGGTGTTCCCCCTGTCCAGCCTGCGGGCGGCCCGGTAGACCCAGCCCACGCACACCCCCATCAGGACACGGGGGATGATGCTATTCACAAAGCTCAGCACCACCACCACACCTCCGGTATAGCCGGCCAGGAACAGGGTGCTGAACCCGGTCTTGATGGCGGTGTAGAAGCTGATGCAGCCCATCACGCCCCCCAGGACGCCCCCAGCCAGCGGACCCAGCATCATAGCGCCCACGGCCACTGGTACCGTCATAATGGACGCGTACTGTCCGGGCAGTGGGATCATGGCCAATCCTGTGATGTTCATCATCAGCAGGATCCCCACCAACAGAGCCAATTCCATCAGATACGTGAGACTTGTTTTTGCCCTTACCATATTCAATTCCTCCTGCTGCCGCTCCGCCATCTGCGGATGCAGCGCAATTTTGGGGGCGCCCCCATCCGGGAAAACACCCTGACACAAAAGTCAAAGGCATTATACTCTAATTTTCCCTCTTTTTCAAGGCAAAATCAGCCGGGGCGCCGGACCGGAGGACCAGAAAAGCCCCGACGGTCCTGCGGCGCAGGACCGTCGGGGCGGACGCAGATATCCCGTCAGCGGCCCAGCCGGCTTTTGAAGGCGTTGTAGCCGTGGGCGGTCAGCTGCTCCAAACCCCCGGCGCTGTCCAGCTTCCAGAGATTGGGGAGAGGCATGCCGTTGAAGGTATTGTTTTTACAGGTGGTATAGATGGCCATGTCGCCGAGCAGGACCAGGTCGCCCTCCTGAAGGGGCCGGTCAAAGTCGTAGTCCCCGATCACGTCCCCGGCCAGACAGGTGGGGCCGGCCAGGCGGAACATATGGCCCTCCCCTGGCTCGGTACTGGCCCCCAGGATGGGGGGCTGGTAGGGCATTTCCAGCACGTCGGGCATGTGGCAGGCGGCGCTGACGTCCAAGATGGCGATCCTGACACCGCCGTTTTCCACCACGTCCAGCACCCGGCTGGCCAAATATCCGGCATTCAGGGCCACTGCCTCCCCAGGTTCCAGGTAGACATTTACCCCCCAGGACTGCTGGGCGTGACGGATACAGTCCTCCAGGGTGCCCAAATCATAGTCCGGGCGGGTGATGTGATGCCCGCCCCCCATATTGATCCATTTCATTTCGGGCAGAATGTCCCCGAACTTCTCCTCCACCGCCGCTAAGGTGGTTTTCAAATCGTCGGAGTTCTGCTCGCACAGGGTATGGAAGTGAATGCCGTCCAGCAGGGACAGGGTGGCCTCGTCCATCTCCTGGTCCCACACGTTCCGGGTCACCCCCATGCGGCTGCCAGGGGCGCAGGGGTCGTAGATGGCGTGGCCCTCCTGGGTGGAGCACTCCGGATTCACCCGCAGTCCCAGGCTTTTGCCCGCCTGCTTGCCCCGGGGCCCGAAGGCCTTCAGCTGGTGGATGGAGTTAAAGACGATGTGGTCGGCGTATTGCAGGAGCTCCTGAAACTCGTCCTCCCGGTAGGCCCCGCAGAACACGTGGACCTCCCCCTGGGGCATCTCCTCCTTGCCCAGCCGGGCCTCATAGAGGCCGCTGGCCTCGGTGCCCGCCAGGTACCGGGACAGGAGGGGGTAGAAATCGTAGTTGGAAAAAGCCTTCTGGGCCAGCAGCACCCGGCAGCCAGTACGCTCCGCCAGAGCGGCGAGCACTTCTCCGTTTTTCCGCAGCCGCTCCTCGTCGATGACGTAGGCCGGGGTGGGCAGCTGGGCAAACAGAGCCCGGGGGTCGTAGTTTGCCAGGCCCGCAAACTGGGGATCTTGTAAGGTCTTATATCCCATCAGTCCACCAGCACGGGGTCGTGGTCTTCGCTGCGGGGCAGGCCGTACTTGTCCAGGGCGTCCAGGAAGGGATCGGGATCAAACTCCTCCACGGTGTGCACGCCCTTCTGGGTCCACTTACCAGTGAGCAGCATGAGGGCGCCGCACATGGCGGGCACGCCGGTGGTGTAGCTGATGGCCTGGCTGGCCACCTCCCGATAGCACTCCTGGTGGTCGCACACGTTGTAGATGTAGTAGGTCTTTTCCCGGCCGTCCTTCTTGCCGGTGAAGATGCAGCCGATGTTGGTCTTGCCGTGAGTGCGGGGCCCCAGGCTGGCGGGGTCTGGAAGCAGGGCCTTCAGGAACTTGATGGGCACGATCTGCTGTCCCTCGAACTCCACGGGGGTGGTGGACAGCATGCCCACGTTCTCCAGACACTTCATGTGGGTGAGGTAGCTCTGGCCGAAGGTCATGAAGAAGCGGATACGGCGTACCTCGGGGATGTTCTCGGCCAGAGACTCGATCTCCTCGTGGTGGAGCAGGTACATGTCCTTCTCGCCCACCTGGTCGAAGTTGTACTCCCGCTTGATGCTCATGGCGGGGATCTCCACCCAGCGGCCGTCCTCCCAATAGCTGCCGGGGGCCGAGACCTCCCGCAGGTTCACCTCGGGGTTGAAGTTAGTGGCGAAGGGGTAGCCGTGGTCGCCGCCGTTGCAGTCCAGGATGTCGATGGTGTCGATGGTGTCGAACTCGTGCTTCTTGGCGTAGGCGCAGTAGGCCTGAGTCACGCCGGGATCAAAGCCGCAGCCCAGCAAGGCGGTGAGTCCGGCCTTCTCGAACTTCTCCCGGTAGGCCCACTGCCAGGTGTAGTCGAAGTAGGCAGAGAATCCCTTCTCCTTGCAGCGCTTCTCATAGGCGGCCTTCCACTCCGGCTCCTCAATGTCCTCGGGCTCGTAGTTGGCGGTGTCCATGTAATTGACGCCGCACTCCAGGCAGGCGTCCATGATGGTCAGATCCTGGTAGGGCAGGGCGATGTTCATCACCAGGTCGGGCTGGCAGCTCTTAATGAGGGCGACCACTTCTTCCACCTTGTCGGCGTCCACCTGGGCAGTGGTGATCTTGGTGGCAGTCTTGCCCGCCAGCTCGGCGGCCAGCTTGTCACACTTGGACTTGGTGCGGCTGGCGATGCACAGTTCGGTAAACACATCGCTGACCTGGCAGCACTTGCGGATGGCCACGTTAGCCACGCCGCCGCAGCCGATCACTAATACTCTGCTCATAATCACTTCTCCTTTGTTCTTCTCATTTTATACGCCCCGGTCCCCTCCAGGGGCCAGATATTGTGTTTTTTATTGGGACAGGGCCAGCAGCAGCTCCCTCAGCACCTTGCAGGCGGCGGCGGTGGACACGCCGCTCTGATCCAGCATGGGGGCCAGCTCGTTCACATCCGCCCCCACCACGTTGGTTTTGGCCACCATCTGAATGGCCTCCAGCAGCTGGGGGAAGGTGACGCCGCCCGCCTCGGGGGTGCCGGTTCCGGGGAAGGCGGAGGGGTCCAGGCAGTCCAGGTCGATGGTGAGATAGACCGGGGCCCGGCTGGCCTCCAGGGTCTGGACCAGCTCCTCCAGGCCGTCAAAGGTGAAGGGGTGCAGGTCCGTGTGCTCCCTGGCGAAGCGGAACTCCTCCCGTTCCCCGCTGCGGATACCGAACTGGTGGATGCGCCCGTCTCCCAGCAGGTCGTGGCAGCGGCGGATGACGCAGGCATGGCTGAGTTTCGCGCCCAGGTAGTCGTCCCGCAGGTCGGCATGGGCGTCAAAGTGGATGATATGTACGTCGGGCCAGCGCCGCTGGATGGCCCGGAAGCTGCCCAGGGTCACCAGATGCTCGCCCCCAAGCAGCACAGGCAGCTTGCCTGCGGCCAGAATCTCCTCCGCCCGGCTCTCAATGTCCAGCAGCGCCAGCTCCGCGCTGCCAAAGCACAGCTCCAGATCACCGCTGTCGAAGATGCGATAGTCGGTCAGGTCCTTGTCCTGGTAAGGGCTGTACGTCTCCAGGCCGAAGCTCTCATGGCGCATGGCGGAGGGGCCGAACCGGGCGCCGGGACGGAAGCTGGTAGTGGAGTCGAAAGGGGCGCCGAACAGAACGATGCGCGCTTTCTCAAAGCTGCTGTCGCAGCCGATAAAGGTCTCGATATTGGGATCCATCTTCACTCTACCTCCTTCAGCATCTCTTCCAAAAACGCCGGCAGGCAGAAGGCCCCCACATGCAGGCGGACGGTGTAATACTGCGTCTTCAAATGGAGCCCCAGCCACTTGTCCCGGTCGAAGTCATCCACCGGGTGATACTTCTTGCTGGCAAAGCCGAACAGCCAGTAGCCGGCGGCATAGGTGGGGATATGGGCCTGATACACCCGGCTGATGGGGAAAGTGCTGACGATGCGCTTGTGGCTGCGCTGCATGGCCTCCGCGTCGTGGCGGTAGAAGGGGCTGCCCTGCTGATTGACCATAATGCCGTCATCCCGGAGGGCGTTGTAGCAGATGCCGTAGAACTCCCGGGTAAAGTAGCCCTCCGAGGGGCCGAAGGGGTCAGTGGAGTCCACGATGATCAGGTCATACTGGGCGTGGCGGCGGCGGATGAACCGCAGGGCGTTGTCGAAGTAGATGTGCACCCGGGAGTCATCCAGGCGGCAGGCGTTCTCCGGCAGATAGCGCCGGCAGGCCTCCACCACCTGCTCGTCCATCTCCACCAGGTCGATGGACCGGATGCACTCGTACCGGGCCAGCTCCTTCACCACGCCGCCGTCCCCCGCACCGATGACCAGCACGTCCTGCACATGGGGGTGGACGGCCATAGGCACGTGGGTGATCATCTCGTCATAGATGAACTCGTCCCGCTCAGTGAGCATCACATTGCCGTCCAGGGCCAGGACCTTGCCGAACTCTGGGGTGTCGTAGATGTCGATCTGCTGGTACTCGCTCCGGTGGGAGTAGAGGTGCCGGTCCACCCGCATGCTGTGCTTCACGTCGGGGGTATGAAATTCGCTGAACCAGAGTTCCATTTACCGCGCCTCCTGTGTGAGTATGTTGATCTCCTCGATCTCCGGGTCCTCGGGTCCGGTCATAGAGCAACCCTTCTCCTTGGCGTAGCGGATGTAGTCCAGGATCTCCGCCGTGATCCGCTCCCCAGGGGCCAGGATGGGGATGCCGGGGGGATAGCACATAACGAATTCGCTGCACACCTGTCCCACACTGTCCTCCAGGCGGACGCTGCGCTTGTCCGCGTAGAATGCCTCCTGGGGGCTGGTGACCACCTCGGGGGCGATGTATTCCTGGTTCATCAGGCCGCTGCCGTCGGTTTGATAGCGGCGGCGGATCTCCGCCAGGGCGCTGACCAGCCGCTCCAGCTCCTGGGGCCGGTCCCCGATGGACAGATAGGCCAAGATGTTGCCGATATCCCCGAACTCGATCTGGATGTCGTACTCGTCCCGGAGCAGGTCGTAGACCTCGATGCCGGCCAGACCCACGTCCCGGGTGTGGACGCTGAGCTTGGTGGGGTCGAAGTCGAAGATGGAGTCGCCGTTGATGAGCTCCCGGCCGAAGGCGTAGTACCCGCCCACGGCGTTGATCTCCTCCCGGGCGTACTCCGCCATGGCGCACACCTGGCGAAAGACCTCCCGGCCGCGGAGGGCCAGGTTGCGGCGGCTGATATCCAGGCTGGACATCAGCAGATAGCTGCCCGAGGTGGTCTGAGTCAGGTTGATGATCTTCCGCACATGCCCCTCGTGGATGCCGGGGCCGATGAGCAGGAGGCTGGACTGGGTCAGGCTCCCGCCGCTCTTGTGCATGGACACGGAGGCCATGTCCGCCCCGGCTTCCATCGCTGACACCGGCATGTGGTCCCCGAAGTAGAAGTGGGTGCCGTGGGCCTCGTCCGCCAGGCAGTACATGCCCGCCTCGTGGGCCATTTCCACGATGGCCCGCAGGTCGCTGCAAATGCCGTAGTAGGTGGGGTTGTTCACCAGCACCGCCACAGCGTCTGGGTTCTCCCGGATAGCACGGGCCACCTGCTCCCGCTTCATGCCCAGGGAGATGCCCAGGCGCGGGTCCACCTCCGGGTTGACATAGACAGGGATGGCACCGCAAAGCACCAGGGCGTTGATGACGCTGCGGTGGACATTCCGGGGCATGATGATCTTGTCCCCCCGCTTGCAGGTGGACAGCACCATGCTCTGCACCGAGCTAGTGGTGCCCCCCACCATCAGAAAGGCGTGGGCCGCGCCGAAGGCGTCGGCGGCCAGCTCCTCCGCCTCCCGGATGACAGAGATGGGGTGGCACAGGTTGTCCAGGGGTTTCATGCTGTTCACGTCGATGCTGACACACTGCTCCCCCAGGAAGCGGGTCAGCTCCGGGTTGCCCCGGCCCCGCTTGTGCCCGGGCACATCGAAGGGAACGACCCGCATCTGCCGGAAGGTCTGGAGCGCCTCGTAGATCGGGGCCTTGTTCTGGTCCAGGGTATGTTCTTCTTTCATCTGCCAACACCTCGAAGCACAAAAAAACACAAGCTGCATTTGAACAGCTTGTGTTTGGATCAATTTGTACACGATAAGCTCCAAGTCCCCTGTCCGGCCGCGATGGCGGACAAACGCCTGCAAATAACAGCTGGGGCGGGAGATATGTCTGGTACTGAGAGTCTATATAGCAACAAGATACTTTTACCACTCTGTTATTGACCGTTTCACAAGTCTGCGCAAACACGCATCTGGTTATGAAGTAACCAACTTATAAAATTTGAGCTTTTAACTCAATCAATAAGGGCGGTGACCCGCCGATCGGCAATGGACCCGGCTGTCCGTATGGCCTTGACTCCCGGAGGAGTGGTCCCAGTATTCTTGGCCAGATAAACTCCAGTCAGATTGCTACAAAATATAGCATAGAACTTCCGATATGTCAATCGTTTTTCCCGGGATATTTGGAGGGCAAAGGGCAGGGCGCCCTTTGCCCCTCCTCCCGCGCCTCCCCGCGCTCCGCCAATGTGCCGGCCTCTGACTCTCCGTACACTTGGACCCCGTGTTCCTCCAGCAGGCGGGCGGTCACACCGGAGCCCTCAGTCAGCCTGCCGGTGAAGCTGCCGTCATAGATCTGCCCCCTGCCGCAGGAGGGGCTCCTCTCCTTCAGCACCGCCAGGGTGCACCTATGGGCCCGGGCCAGCTCCAGCACCTCTTCGGCTCCGAGGCGGTACGCCTCCGTCACGTCCTTTCCCGCCCGGTCCACCACCCGGCCGTCTCTCTGGAGCTCCGCCGGCGGGCGGGGCGTGGGCAGGCCGCCCATCACCTCCGGGCACACGGGGATCAGCCGGTGCCCCAGCACCTCCAGCCGCGCCAGCTCCCCGCAGGGCCTGGAGGCCCCGTCGTACCGGCAGGGAGTCCCCAGCAGGCAGGCACTGACCAAAATATCCATCTGTCTCTCCCCTTCCCCAACATCAGAAAAGGGCCCGCTGCGCCTTGCAGCGGGCCCTCGATCTGCTGTCAATGGGTCAAATAATATTTCACCAAAGTCTGGAGCAGCTCATCCCGGTCCACTTTTCGGATCAGCGCCCTGGCGTTATTGTGGTTGGTGATATAGGTGGGATCTTCTGAGAGGATATAGCCCACGATCTGATTGACTGGGTTATAGCCCTTCTCCTGAAGCGCCTGATACACCGTAGTCAAGATCGCCTTGATCTCCAGATCCCGCTGATCGCCCAGCCGGAACTTCCGAGTGAAATCCATCTCATCCATCGAACACACCTCCTGCAGCGTTGAAGTGGAACACTTGTGCTTAGTTTACTCCAAAAAGGAGGCGGTGTAAAGGGTATGGGGCAAAATTTTAAGAAAAATTTAGGACTCCTCCGGCTCCTGCCGGCCCTTCTGCTCCGCCGGCACCCACTCCACCCGCAGGAAGCAGCACAGCAGGTACACAGCGGCCACCAGAAGGGCGGCCACCGCCAGCTCCTCGCTGGGCTGGCCGAAGCGCAGATAATACTGGGTGGACATCTCTGCCTTTTCCTCCATCAGCCTGCCGGAAAACAGGGAATAGACCTGGGGATAGGCCAGCATCCCCCGGAACCCCAGGCAAGCCAGCATCATGGCCAGGACCGGGAGCAGCATCCCCCAATGCCTCCGCTTCAGGCAGGGGAGCAGAGCCAGCACCCCTGCCATCGTCCAGACCGCCAGATAGAGTTCCTGCTGGTGCTGGTACCAGAATCTCGGCAGGAGAGTCTGCCGGTAGAGATACCAGAACCCGGCCAGGACGATGGGGCACAGAGCGGGCATGGCCTTGCTCCAGGCGAAGGGGGCCCGGGCCAGCCGGGGATGACCCCGCAGGTCGGGCAGCCGCACCGGGAGATCCCCTCTCTCCTCCGCCAGCCGCCGGGCGGCCAGCTGAGTCAGAACGGTGAGGCCGCAGGCACCCGCCAGCCATAGGGGTCCCAGAACAAGGACCAGCTGAAGCAGCGCGCCGGCATCCCCTCTCAGCAGTTGGAAAATCATGTTCTTCCACTGGCTCAGAACTGTGGGAAAAAGCACCTGAAACACCACGCCCCCCAGTTCTTCCGCCAGGGTCCAACTGACGCAAAAGCACATGGCCCAGCTGCCCAGGCGGAACCAGCGGGCGTGATAGGTGTAGTGAGCCTGGAGATAGATGCCGTAGGCCAGACAGCCCAGATAGAGGGCCCAGCACACCGGCACGGGGACGAACCTCCGCAGTAAATAAAAGGCCAGTCCTCCGCCGATGGCGAAGGCAAAGGAGAGCAGATTCTGCCAGTCGCTTTTCTGCAATGTGGGGACAGGGGCACCTGGGTCCAGCAGGGCATCCACCGTCACATCCAGTGCCCGGGCCAGAGAGAGCAGGGTAGGGACATCCGGGTAGCTCCCGCTCTCCCACCGGGAGACTGATTTGTTGGACACGCCGATGCGATCGGCCAGCTCCTGCTGGGTGAGCCCCCGCTCCCGGCGGTACCGTTTCAGCCGCTGGGCAAATTCCAGTTCATCCATGGTGTCTCCTCCTGTGATCCTTTCTTGCCTCTATCATACCGGAAAAACGTTCCCGCCGCCACCCCGGAGGGTGAGAATCTGTTCTCGCGGGACAGGAATTTGTTTCCGGAAGTGGAAAATCAGGTCTCAGGCCGCAGGGGGCACATAGGATGCGTCCCCTGCAAGATGTTGTAAACCTCCGGCTCACAGCACTGTGCATTGCCGACCGGCTCAGCTGTCTGTACAGGTCTCGCGATCTCGTCCATCACTCTTTCTTTCCGGGATCACAAATAAAAGGATCAAATGCCAATAGGAATAATATAAAAACAGACAACATATCCCATACATCAGGTACAGGATCGCCCGCCCTAGTGCCGTCTCTGGCTTCGTACTGTTTTATGGTTACATCGGGCATAAAAAGCGGGGGCGAAACTAAGTTTCGCCCCCGTCAAAGCTTTTCGCGGGTCTGAGTGAAAACGCTTGTACGCGCTGCGCGCCCCGTCTGCCACGGGGCGTCCTCAGCGCAGTACCGCACCCAGCTCCTTTTCCAGAGTTTCCAAAATCGCTTTCACATCGGCGTCCGCCTCTTCGGCGGTCAGGCTGCGGTCGTCGGCCCGGAGGACCAGGTTGAAGGCCACAGACTTCTTGCCCTCGGCCACGCCCTTGCCCCGATAGATGTCGAACAGGGTGACCTCCTTCAGCAGTCCCTTCGCCCCCCGACGGATGCAGTCCTCCAAGGCTCCCACGGTGACCGCTTCGCCGCACACCACAGCGATATCCCGGGTGACGGCAGGGAACTTGGGCAGGGGCACGTACTGGGGATCGGGGCCCTTCCCGCACATCAGCTGGTCAAAGTCCAGCTCGGCGCAGTAGAACTCTGCGTCCACGCCGTAGTTCTGGGCCACCAGGGGGTGGATCTGACCAAACACGCCCACCTCCTGGCCGTTGACCAGCACCTGGGCACAGCGGCCTGGGTGGTAGGAGGGATTGGGGATCTGAGGGGCCTCAAAGGTGACGTCCGCCGCCCGGATCTCTCCCAGGATGGCCTCCACCGCCCCCTTCAGGGCAAAGAAGTCCATTCCTTCGCCGTAAGCGCCCAGAGAGAGCACCTTCTTCTCCACCGCCAGGCCGTCGGCCCCGCCAGGGAGATAGATGCGGCCCACCTCATACAGCTTGGCGCACTTGTTGCGGAAGTTGTAGTTCCGGGTCAGGATCTCCAGCATGGAGGGGAGCACCGTGGTGCGCATGATGGAGGTATCCTCCCCCAGAGGGTTGAGGATCTTGAAGGACTGGCGGCGGGGATCGTCCGAAGCCCAGCGGATCTTGTCGTAGTAGGTGGGGGAAATGAAGGAGTAGGTGATGATCTCGTCATAGCCGCATGCACGGCACACCGCCCCCAAGGCGCGCTCCAGCTCCTGCTCAGGGGAGTAGCCGCCCCGGGTGGTCTGGCCCCGCATGAGGGTGGTGGGGATGTTGTTGTAGCCGTGGAACCGGGCCACCTCCTCGGCCAGATCGGCCATGGCCTCCACGTCGGAACGCCAGGAGGGCACGGTGACCTGGTCTCCCTCCACCTGGAAGTCCAGCTTCTTCAGGATGGACACCATCTCCTCGGCGGCGATGTCGGTGCCCAGCAGGGCGTTGATCTTCTCCGGCTCCAGCTTGAGCACCCGGGGCTGAGGGACGTAGTTGAGGATGTCGATGACGCCGTCCACCACCTCGCCGGCCCCCAGCAGCTCCACCAGCTCACAGGCCCGCTCCACGGCGGGGAGGGTGTTCAGGGGGTCCAGGCCCTTCTCATACTTGGCGCTGGCCTCGGTGCGCATGCCCAGGGCCAGGGCAGTGCGGCGGATGGTGGTGCCGTCGAAGTTGGCGGACTCAAAGACCACGTCCGCGGTGTCGGAGACGATCTCGCTGTTCAGGCCGCCCATAATGCCCGCCAGACCCACGGCCCGGTGCTCATCGGCAATGACCAGCATATTGGGATTGAGCTTGCGCACGCTTCCGTCCAGGGTGGTGAGCTCCTCGCCCTCCTCCGCCCGGCGGACCACGATCTTGCCGCCCTTCACATAGCGGTAGTCGAAGGCATGCATGGGCTGGCCGTACTCCAGCATGACGTAGTTGGTGATGTCCACGATGTTGTTGATGGGGCGCACGCCCATGGCCCGCAACCGCTCCCGCATCCACTTTGGGGAGGGAGCGATCTTCACGTTGCGCACCATTCGGGCGGTGTATCGGGGGCACAGGTCGGCCGCCGGGGTCTCCACATCCAGCAGCTCCGGCAGCACGCCGGGGCCGCCGCCCTTCACCACCGGCTGGTGGAGGGCCAGGGGTGCGTCAAAGGTGGCGGAGGCCTCCCGGGCCAGGCCGATGATGGAGAGGCAGTCGGGGCGGTTGGGGGTGATCTCGAACTCCACAACGTGGTCGTCCAGGCCCACCACCGGCTTCAGGTCATCCCCGGGTTTACAGTCCTCGTGAAGGATGAAGATGCCGTCGGGGATGCAGTGGGGGAACTCCGCCTGCTGGGCGTGGAGGTCATCCAGGGTGCAGACGGCCCCTCGCTTGGTGTCATAGGCCACCAGGTCACCGTTGTGGAGATTGGCACAGGTGGTGGTGACTGTCACGGACAGGGCCTCCTGGCCGGCCCAGAACAGGCGGCAGGTCCAGCCGGCCTCTCCGGCGGGCTCTACTCCCTCCACCAGGGCAGCTATCACCGGCCCATAAATCTTGTCCCCCGGCTGGATGTCCGCGGAGATAGAGGGCTTGTCCTTATCCAGGGGCTTGTAGTCCCCCAGGATGGCGGCAGGAGTGATGACGGCGTAGGGGAAGTCCCGGGTGTCCAGGCCCAGCTCACTCAGGCCGCACAGCATGCCGTTGGACACCACGCCCCGCAGCTTGCCCTTTTCGATCTTCTTGCCCCCAGGCAGGGTGGACTTGTGCATGGCCACAGGCACCAGGTCGTCTATGTGGACGTTCCAGGCCCCGGTGACGATCTGCACCGGCTCCTCCCGGCCCACGTCGATCTGGCACACCCACATGTGGTCGCTGTCCGGGTGGTGCTCCATGGACAGCACCTTGCCCACCACCACGTTCTGGATCTCGGCACCCAGGTCGTGGGTCAGCTCCACCTTGGAGCCGGACAGGGTCATGGACTCCGCAAACTCTTTATCATCGGCCTCAACGCTCACAAACTCGCTGAGCCACTTGCGAGATAGATTCATAGTATAAAACTCCCTTTGTTTGAATTAGGAATGAGGAGTTAGGAATTAGGAATTGTGGTGTCCGGTTTTGTCGGAATATTTGGAATTGAGCTGCGGAAGAAACCGCTTCAATTTCTAACTCCTAATTTCTAATTCCTAATTGATTTTTAGAGCAATCAGAATTGCTCTAAAAATCTAACGTCGTTCTCGAAAATCAGCCGCAGGTCAGCGATCTTGAAGCGGCGCATGGCGGTGCGCTCCAGCCCCATGCCGAAGGCCCAGCCGGAGTAGACCTCCGGGTCGATGCCCGCCATTTTCAGCACCTTGGGGTGGACCATGCCGGCACCCAGCAGCTCGATCCAGCCCTCCCCCTTGCAGGTGGGACAGCCCACGCCGCCGCACTTGTGACACTGCACGTCCATCTCGCAGGAAGGCTCGGTGAAGGGGAAGTGGTGAGGACGGAAGCGGGTCTTGGTGCCCTTGCCGTAAAGCTGCTCCACCACCGTGTTCAGGGTGCCCTTCAGATCGGCCATGGTGACCCCCTTGTCGATGACCATGCCCTCCACCTGGTGGAACATGGGGGAGTGGGTCGCATCCACCTCATCCTTACGGTACACCCGGCCGGGGGCGATGATGCGGATAGGCAGTTCCATAGTCTCCATGGCCCGCACCTGCATGGGGCTGGTCTGGGAGCGGAGCATCACCCGGCTGTCCTCGTCAAAGTAGAAGGTGTCCGACCAGTCACGGGAGGGGTGTCCCTCCTCCGCATTGAGCTTGTCGAAGTTGTACTCGGCCAGCTCCACCTCCGGGCCGTCCAGCACGGTGAAGCCCATGCCGATGAAGATGTCCTTGATCTCATCCAGGGCCAGGTACATGGGGTGCTTGTGTCCCAGCTTCACCTCGCGGCCGGGGATGGTCACATCCACAGCCTCGTCCTTCAGGCGCTGCTCCAGGGCCTGGGCCTCCAGCTTACCGGAGGCGGCCTCAATGGCCGCCTCCAGAGCGGAGCGGACCTCGTTGGCCAGCTGGCCCATGGCGGGGCGCTCCTCGGCGGACAGCTTGCCCATCATTTTCAGAACGGCGGTGAGCTCACCCTTCTTGCCCAGATACTGGACGCGCAGGCTGTCCAACTCGGCGGCGGACTGGGCCTGCCCAAAGGCGGCCAGCGCCTCCGAACGGATCTTTGCTAACTGTTCTTTCATCTGTGTTCTTCCTTTCAGAGGTAAATTGATCGGACGGGGGCGGACAGCAAAAAAGCCTTCCGCCCCAAACCTGTTGGGACGAAAGGCAACCCTTCCGCGGTACCACCCGTATTCGTGTCAGACACGCACTTGAACTTCCCGATAACGGCGGAACAGCCGTCCCCCTCTCAGGGGCCGCTCCCGGGCGAACCAAACGACACGCTTCAGGGCGGCTTTCAGCCGGTGACCACCCCTCTCTGAGAAACGAAAGCACGTTATTTTCCCGCTCTTCGCATTTGTACTAAAGGTATATATACCACAAATCTTCTTGTATTGCAAGTCCCCGGAGACTATAATAGAGGCGAGACCAGCAAAAAAGGAGGTCTTCTCCATGAAACGGCTCTTCACAGCCGCTCTCTCGGCGGCCCTGCTCCTGTCCCTCGCCCTTCCCTCCTCCGCCGCCGGGACCGGCCGGGCAGTGGACTGGGCCCTGTACACCGACATCACCGCCCAGATCAACGGCCACCCTCTGCGCTCCTACAATGTGAATGGCAGCACCGCCGTGGTGGCGGAGGACCTGCGCGGATATGGCTTCCAGGTCCTCTGGGATGCAGAGGACCGCACCCTTTCCGTGGAGCGGGCCGCGGACAGCACAGGCTGCCCTGCCCTCCCGGCGTCCTGGCCGGACTACACGCCGCCCGCCCTCACTCAGCCGGTGGGGACCCGGGCGCAGCCCATCCTGTCCACGGACATTGACACCTATGTGGCCGGGCAGTATGTCAGGAGCTGCAACATCGGCGGCGAGACCCTGATCTGGTTCTCCGACCTGGCTCCTTACGGTGCCGTTTCCTTCGACGAGGACAGCCGCACCGCCGAGCTGACCCTCGGCGATCCCATGCAGATCCAGTTGGATGATCTGATCCAGCGCATGGAGGATGTAAAAGAGTTTATCAATGTGGAATATCAGCTGTATCCCTCGGCTTCCGGGACGCTATTTGCCGGCTCGATGGGCGGCGTTCCCCACGGGAGCAGTTTCCAACTATATTTTGTGAGAAACAACGGAACAAAACTCGATATCATCAGTCTTCTTCCCGCCTATATGGGTGGGTCTCACTCTTTCGCCCGTTATCGGGACATCGAACTGGATGATGCCGGAACTGTATTGACCTTTATTTCCCCGGTGAAAGAGACAATAAACTGGGCTACCGGCGAAACCAAGGACTGGGGAGATACCCTCTGTACAGTCGATCTGGTCAGCGGCACCATGCGGTCCATGCAGCCCCTGTCCCAGACGCTGACCCAGTGGTCCGCCTATTATGAAGCAGAGACCTGGCCGGAAGGATTTCTCCCGCCCACGCCTCCCCTGTCTGACGGCAGTGTATCCCTGACCCTGAGCCGGCCTGAGGGGACAGCCGAAGTGGTCTGTCTGGATGGTTCCCTTCCTTCCTACTTCATGTCCATCACCGTCAGCCAGGACGGCATCGCCGTTGTCCATGAGCAGGGGTTGTTCAGTCAAGACTTTTTCGGCACCCCCTATGGGCTCCTCTATCAGAAGCTGTTGGACCTGGAACTCCCCTCCGTCTTTCAAGATGATTCTGATTTGGAGGCATCGCCGGAGCAGATGGCTCAGGCCGCTCAGTGGCTCCAGGCCGCCAAGAATGGGGAGCCCATTCCAGGCAATCTCTGGTGGAGCGGCGGCAATGGACACCGGGATCTGGTCTTTGACTTTGATCAGCCTGTCACTCTGGAGAACGGAGACATTCTTACCTTTCATATGGGTCTGCCGGAATGAACGGCCTCTTCTCCCCACCAAGCAAAAACGCGCTGCCCGCTGGGCAGCGCGTTTTGTTTTTTATCCCCGGGCCACGGCCTCGGCCACCCGGATGCCGTCCACGGCGGCGGAGACGATCCCGCCGGCGTAGCCCGCCCCCTCGCCGCAGGGGTACAGGCCCCGCAGGGCGGACTGGAAGGTCTCGTCCCGCAGGATGCGCACCGGCGAGGAGGACCGGGTCTCCACTCCAGTGAGCACCCCGTCCGGCGCGGCGAAGCCCCGGAGCTTCCGGTCCATCAGGGGCAGGGCTCCCCGCAGCGTATCCGCCACCGCCCCGGGCAGGCACCGGTCCAGCTCCGTCCAGGTCACTCCTGGGCGGTAGGTGGGCCGGATGGCACCCGGTCCCTGGGAGGGCCGCTTCTTCAAAAAGTCCTCCACCCGCTGGGCAGGAGCCAGGAAGCCGCCACCCCCCGCCTGGAATGCCGCCCGCTCCCACTCCTCCTGGAAGCGCACCCCGGCCAGCGGTCCGGCACCGGCGGGGAAGTCCTCCGGCCCCACCCCCACGAGAAAGCCGCCGTTGATGTTCTTCCCATCCCGGGCCCGGAAGCTCATGCCGTTGGTCACCACCTGTCCCTGGGCGGAGGAGGCGGCCACCACCTCCCCCCCGGGGCACACGCAGAAGGTGAAGGCGGACCGGCCCGTGGGCAGGTGGCAGGCCAGCTTATAATCGGAGGGCGGGAGCTGTCTCCATGCCGGACCGTACTGCCAGGCGCTGATCTCCCGCTGAAGGTGCTCGATGCGCACCCCCACGGCAAAGGGCTTCTGCTCCATTGGCACCCCCGCCTGATGGAGCATGGCAAAGGTGTCCCGGGCGGAGTGTCCCGGGGCCAGCACCAGGGTGTCGGCTTTCAGAAGATAGCCCCCCTGGGGCCCCGCCACCCGCAGCCCCGTCAGGGCGTCCCCCTGTATGGTCAGCCCCTCCAGCCGGTGGCCGAAGCGCACATCGCAGCCCAGGGCAATGAGCTCCTGCCGGATGTGCTTCACCACCTGCCGCAGCACGTCGGTACCCACATGGGGCTTATGGGAATACTTCACGTCGGCGGGGGCTCCCGCCTCCACCAGCGTATCCAGCACAGCGGCGATGCGGGGGTCATGGGTGCCGGTGGTCAGCTTTCCGTCGGAAAAAGTGCCAGCCCCTCCCTCTCCGAACTGGACGTTGGAGCCCTCGTCCAGGGCCCCGGCGGTCCAGAAGCGGTCCACGTCCCGGGTCCGCTGGTCCACGTCCTGGCCCCGCTCCAGCACGACACAGGGAAAGCCGTTCCGGGCCAGGAACAGAGCCGCAAACAGGCCCGCCGGGCCCATGCCTACCACCACCGGGGGCAGAGCGGAGCGCCGTCCCGCTGCCGGAAAGGCGTATGCCTGCCGCTCCGTCCGGGACACGTTCCGCCCCGGCGCGTTTTCCACCAGCCGCTCCTCCTGGGGCATGGACAGCTCCACCGTATAGACATAGTGGACCTCGCTCCTGTTCCGGGCGTCGATGGACTGCCGGACGATCTCCAGCTCTCCCAGCTGCCCCGGCCGGAGCCCCAGGGCCCGGGCCGCCCGCTTGCGCAGCTGCTCCAAATCTCCGTCTACCGGAAGGGACAGGTTACTGATCCGGATCATAAGGTCCCACCCTTTCTTCTCCCGGGGCAGGGCCCCGTTTCGCGGTGTGATTGTACCACAGCTTCTCCTCCCGTGCAAGGGCACCGCCTGCTTTTGCCATTTTGCCCGGTCTGTCCGGAGGGCTTTCTGCCCTCTTTTTTCTCTTTCGATGCTCTCAGTGTACAGAGGGTATGCTTTCCCAATACCTGCAAATAATGAATGTAGGCCTTCGGCCTGTTTTGTCACTGATTTCCCCCCTGCTCCCCGCCCACCTATGCTATTCTTGTAACACGTTCCTGCAAAAACGACATTTTTCGACAAAAGGAGAGGATCATCTTATGGCAAGGAAACGAGTGGAACGCAACATTTCCTTTGATGACGTGCGAAAGGTATATTATGTCAGCATGGATCTGGGCAAGAACAGCGAGGGGAAGCGGGTCAAGCAGTACCGCACCTTCCCCAACCTGACCTCCGCCCGGACGGGCCTGCGGGAGTTTTACGCCGACCGGGACAAGCTCCTCCACCCGCCCAAGCAGGAGCAGACCCTGCGCCAGTGGCTGGATTACTGGATGGAGAACATCATCCGCCCCAACCGGGCGGAGACTACGGTGTATGCGTATCAGAAGATCATCGACAACCACCTGGACCCGCTTCTGGGCGCCGTCCCCCTGTCCAAGCTCAGCCCCAAGCAGATCCAGGAGTACTACCAGACCATGACGCGGACGGAGGGGCTCTCTTCCAACACCATCCGCCGGCACCATGACCTGCTCTCCGCCGCCCTGCGGATGGCAGTGCGGCAGGATATGCTCCGGGTCAATCCCATGGAGCGGGTGGAGCCGCCCCGCCCCAAGCTCCACGAGGCCTCCTATTATACCCAGGAGAACCTGAAGGTGCTCTACCAGCTGGTAGAGGGCCACTGGCTGGAGATGGTGGTCAAGGTCACTGCTGGGCTGGGTCTGCGGCGGGAGGAGATCTGCGGCCTGAAGTGGGAGAGCGTGGATTTCCAGCGCCGCGTCGTCCATATCAAGGAGGCCCGCACTGCCTATGGCGCCACAGTGGTCCAGAAGGAGACAAAAAACCGCTCCTCCATGCGCACCCTGTTTATGCCTGACGAGCTCTATGAGCTGCTCCGCCGGGAGAAGGCCCGGCAGGAGCAGGAGCGGGCCATCCGGGGCGGGGATTACGCCGCCTCTGGACATGTGGTGCTGGACAGAGAGGGACTGCCCTACTCCCCCAACGCCCTGTCCCTGGCCTTCACCCGGTTCGTGCGGAAGAACCACCTTCCCCGGCTCACCCTCCATGGACTGCGCCACACCTTCGCCACCATCGCCTCTGCCCAAGGCGTCCCTCTGTTCGACATCGGCAAAGCCATGGGACACAGCACCCCCGCCACCACCGGCCGGATCTACACCCACCTGGTGGACCGCACCCATGAGGAGACCCTGCTGCTGGTCTCCGCCGCCCTGAAGTGACAGCTTCTCGGGACATACCCCCGCCTCCGCCCCCATATAGTGGGGGTGGAGGTGATCCCATGCCCCTGTCCCTGCCTGAGTTCCTGTGCCAGATGACGGCCAGCCCGGCCCTGACCCTCACGGTGCTGCTCACTCTGGCCGTCCTGCTGGTCAACGGCTGGACCGATGCCCCCAATGCCATCGCCGCCGCTGTGGTCACCGGGGCCCTCCCTTTCCGTCCGGCGGTTGGGCTGGCCGCCCTGTGCAACCTTCTGGGCGTGCTGTGCGTCACGGCGGTGAATACATCAGTGGCCGAGACCATCTACTCCATCGCCTCTTTCGGCGGCGGTCCCCGGGCGGCCCTGGCCGCCCTTTGCGCCGCCATGGCTTCCATCGTTCTCTGGGCGGCAGCGGCCTGGTGGTTCGGCATCCCCACCAGCGAGAGCCACGCACTGGTAGCCGGCATCTCCGGGGCGGCCGCCGCCCTGGAGGGCAGCTTGTCCTGCATCCGGTGGGACTGCTGGGCCCGGGTGGTGCTGGGGCTGCTGGTCTCAGTGGGAGCGGGCTTCTGGGCGGGCCGCCGGGCCCTGAGGGCGCTCAGCCGACTGTCCTGGAGCGACCGGCTGTTCCGCAGGGCCCAGATCCCCGGGGCTGCCCTCACCGCCTTCCTCCACGGTGCCCAGGACGGGCAGAAATTTCTGGGCATCCTTCTGCTGGGCATTGCCCTGTCCCAGGGCCGTCAGGACGAGCAGACCTTCCTCATCCCCTTTTGGCTCATGGCCCTGTGCGCCGGTTCAATGGCCCTGGGCACTGGGATGGGCGGGCGGCGCATCATCGACACCGTGGGCCGCGAGATGGTGCGTCTGGGTCCCCGGGAGGGGCTGGCCTCCGATCTGGGCGGCGGCGGCTGTCTGCTGCTGTCCACCCTGCTGGGCCTTCCGGTGAGCACCACCCACACCCGCACCGCTGCCCTGCTGGGTGCGGGGAGCACCTCAGGCCGCCGGATTGACTGGTCGGTGGCCCGCTCCATCGCCCTCACTTGGGTGCTCACCTTCCCTGGCTGCTTCACCCTGGGCTGGTGCATGGCCCGGCTGTTCCTCGCCTGGGTCTGAATACAGCGCCGCCCCGCCGCTGATCGCGGCGGGGCGGCGCTCTTTCCTTTTATTCCGAGAGCAGGATGCGGTCGTTGTCCAGCTCCCTGCCGGCCCCAGCCTTGAACCGCTTCAGCAAGTCCTCCACCGTCAGGCCCTTCCGCTCCTCCCCCCCAATGTCCAGCACGACCCTTCCACTGTCCATCATCAGGGTGCGGTTGCCCAGCTCCAGAGCATTTTTCATGTTGTGCGTCACCATCATGGTGGTGATATGATGCTCCGCCACGATCTCCCGGGTCAGGCCCAGCACCTTCTCTGCTGTAGAGGGGTCCAGGGCCGCCGTGTGCTCGTCCAGCAGCAGCAGCTTGGGCGGGACCAGTGTGGCCATCAGCAAGGTAAGCGCCTGACGCTGTCCGCCGGACAGCAGCCCCACGGGCTGCTTCATCCGGTCCTCCAGCCCCATATCCAGCAGGGCCAGCCGGTCCCGGAAGAACTGCTTCTCCGCTTTGCTGGTCCGGCTGAAAAAAGCGTTCTGATTCTTGGCAGTGCGCAGATAGGCCAAGGCCAGGTTCTCCTCGATGGTCATATGAGGCGCCGTCCCCCGCATGGGGTCCTGAAACAGCCTCCCTATTTCCCGGCTGCGCTTGTACTCCGGCTTGAAGGTGATGTCCTCCCCCGCCAGGCGGATGGCGCCCTCATCCACATAGAAGGCCCCCGCGATGGCGTTGAAGAGGGTGGATTTACCCGCGCCGTTGGAGCCCACGATGGTGACGAAGTCCCCCTTCTCCAGACGGAGGGCAACTCCGCTCAGCGCCTTCTTCTCGTTCACCGTTCCGGGGTTGAAGGTCTTGGAGATACACGCAAGTTCCAGCATCTCAGCGTCCCCCCTTTCTCATTTCCGCCTTCCGCTTCTGGAAGGCAGCCCACTGCTTGAGGGTGGGCGCCGCGATGGCCAGCGCCACCAGGATGGCGGTCAGCAGCTTCATAGCCTCGATGATCCTGGAGCTGAGGGCCGCCGCATAGATGATCCGGTAGAGGATGCTACCCACAAAGACGGAAAGCGCCCCCCGCAGCATGGAGCCACGGCCCAGCACCGTCTCACCGATGATGAGGCAGGCCAGCCCGATGACCACCATTCCGGTGCCGATGTTTACGTTGGCGCTGCGCTGGGACTGGCCCACCAGAGCGCCGGAAAAGGCAGTGAGGGCGTTGGCGATGCACAGCCCCACGGTGATGGTGAAGTTTGGGTTGATGGAGGAGGCCCTGACCATGTCCCGATTGTCCCCCGTGGCTCGGATGGACAGGCCCAGCCGGGTCCCCAGGAAAGCCACCAGCAGCAGGGCCGCCCCCACCGTCAGCACCCCGCCCAGCAGGATCTCGCTCCAGGCTCCGCCGATACCGGTAGCCTGGAACATGCGGAAAATAGTGTCCTGGCGGAGCAGGCTGGCGGTGGAGGTCCACCCCATGGCCATCAGGTTGATGGTGTAGAGCCCCGTGTTGGTGATGATGCCCGCCAGGATGGAGGGCACCCCCATCTTGGTCTGGAGGAAGGCGGTCACAAAGCCTGCCGCCGCCCCGGCAGCCATGGCGGCAGGGACCGCCAAGACGGGGTGGCCTGCGATGCACACTGTCACCGACACGGCCGCCCCCAGGGTGAAAGCCCCATCGGTGGTGAGATCGGCAATGTCCAGGATGCGGTAGCTGAGGAACAGAGCCAGGGCCACCGGTGCGTACAACAGGCCCAGTTCCAGGGCTGTCTGGAGAATATAGAGCATAGCGGGTTCCGTCCTTTCAGGCCAAAGCCCCTCCGGCGTCCTGCCGGAGGGACTGGCGGTATTGTGCGGTCAGGGTGTGCTTAGTCCTCGGTGGTGGCCACTTCCACCACCTGGCCCATGTCGCTGAACATGGAGTAGTCCGCGCCCAGAGTCCGGGCGGTCTCGGTGTTGACGGTGATGATGCCGCCCTCCACCAGATAGTAGTCCTCCATGCCGTCCATGCCCTCCGACGCCACCTGATAGGCCAGGTCGGCGGTCTGAGTGCCCAGGTCGGTATAGTTCACGCCGCAGGTGGTGAAAGCGCCGTTGCGGACAAAGGAGTCAGCGCCGGTGTAGTGGGGGATGCCCGCCTCCGCCAGTTCGGGGGCAATGGCCAGCTCGGCCTCCATGATCTTGTTATCGGTGGGGGTGAAGACTGCGTCCACGCCGTCGGCGATCAGCGTCCCGGCCGCGGCGATGACCTCATCTACACTGTTTGCGGTGTACTCTTTATAAGTGATGCCCTTGCCGTCCAGATACTCCTTCGCCTCTGCAATGGGCTTGGTGGAGTTGGGCTCAGACAGGGAGTAGAGCAGGCCCACAGTCTGCACCTCCGGGTCCTGGGCCAGCATCATGTCCAGGATGAACTGGGTGTTCAGGGCGTCACTCATACCGGTAACATAGTCCAGGTCCAGCAGATCGGCCTGCTCCGGGTCACTGACGGCGGCGTACACCACTGGGATGCCGGTGCCCTCGGCGGCCACGGTCATCAGCTGGGCGGCGGTGGTGGCCACCGGAATGATGACGTCCACACCATCGGCCACTACCTGGGCGCCGATCTGGTTCAGGATGGTCTCGTCCCCCTGGCCGCTGTACACCTGGCCGTAGTCGATGGTGATGCCCTGCTCGGCGGCGATCTCGTCCAGCCGGGCGGTGATGGCGTTGGCGATCTCATCCAGGGAGGCATGGTCCATCTGCTTCACTACCGCCACCTTGATGGCGGTGCCGCCGGTCTCGGAGCCGGAAACGGCCGGGGCAGGGGCGGCGCCGGAGGAGGCGGAGCTGCTGCCGCCGGAACAGGCGGCCAGGCCGGCCATCATGGTCAGGGACAGGGCGGCAGCGGTAAACTTCTTCATCATGTCATGCTTTTTCATTGTGTTTTCCTCCAAAAAACAAAATTTGTTCGGGTGGGCGATGGAGGGGCCGGTGCCGGCGGCCTTGACTTGGGAGCGCAGCCAATAAAAAAACAGCTCCTCATCCCACATGGGACAAGAGCTGCACTCCTGCGATACCACCCAAATTGACGTAAACGTCCGCTCGCTTCACGCGCCATCACGCGTGCCCGATGGATAACGGGTGGGTCCCCGTCGGCATCTACTGAGCCAAAGCCGTTCAAGCCGCCCTCGGAAGTCCATTCACACAGTTGCGCCCCGCCCTGATCCCACCACCCAGGACTCTCTGAAGGTTTGCCCACTGGCTACTCATCTTCCTCGCAGGTTTCTGCTGATTGATTTGTTGGGCTTATTATAGCCGCCCCTTTCCCACTTGTCAACCCCTTTTTTCTGGACCTCCGTTTTCCACAGGCTGGGAGCGGGCCGCCGGAGCCCTCCCTATCAGCCGCCCCGGTCCGAACACATAAAATTTCCGATTTCACATATGCTGTCCATGGGTGATGAAAATGAAGAAGCATCTATGGGGGACCTATGGGACTTGGGTCCTCTTCACCGAGGCGGTGGGCGGCCTGGCCGGCTGGCTGACCAGGGACGGTACACAGCTCTATTCCCAGGTCATCACCAAGCCTCCTCTTTCCCCGCCAAGCATCGTGTTTCCCATCGTATGGGTGATCCTGTTCGCCCTGATGGGCATTGGCGCGGCCCGGGTCTATCTGGCGCCCCCCTCCGGTCTCCGGTCCCGCAGCCTGCTGCTCTTCCTAGTCCAGCTCGCTTTCAACTTCTTTTGGAGCATCATTTTCTTTCAGTTCCAGAATTTCGGCTTTGCCCTTGTCTGGCTGGCAGTGCTTTGGGCCCTGATCCTGTGGATGCTGCTGTCCTTCCTGCAGGTGGACTGCACCGCCGGGTGGCTGCAAGTCCCGTATCTCCTCTGGGTGACCTTTGCGGCCTATCTCAATTGGGGTGTTTGGCTGCTCAATCCACGTTGAAAAAGGCTCCGGGCTCATAACCCGGAGCTCTCAGATTCTTGAAAAGACCCAAGTTTTTTTCTTCCACTTCTTCTCATAGTTTCACCCTTTCCGCATATCCTGACCTTGTCCAGCGATTCGGCGCCGGCGGGCTCCTGTAATTTTTCGCATTTCAGATATAATTTTTAATACTATATTTAGTAATTTTTATATTGATATTTTGTCTGTTTGGTGTTATACTAATGATACGCAAGAACAGATGTGCCTTCCTGGAAAGGAGCTCTCTATGCACGAACCTGCTTATAATCCCTCTGTGGTACCGGATATCACCCGCTCCGCCCCGCTCACCGCCCGCCATCAGCAAGCTCCCAGACCCCGCCGGGACCCCTATGACGGCCTGCGGCCTTGGTCCGCCATCACCCACGGGGCAGGCGCGGTGCTGGCCCTGGTGGGCACGGCATTTCTTCTGGTCCGGGCCGCCGGGCTGGAGGACTGGATCAAATTTTCCGCCTTCCTGGTCTATGGGCTGTCCATGATCGGCCTCTACACCGCCTCTACTCTGTACCACTGCGTCAACACCACAGTCCGGGGCCGGCTGGCCCTGCGGAAATATGACCACTGCTCCATCTACCTGCTGATCGCCGGCAGCTACACCCCTATCTGCATGACCGTCCTCTGGGGCGGCGTGGGCGGCCCCCTGCTGCTGGCCATCTGGCTGTGTGCGGCGGCGGGGATCATCCTCACCATCACCAAGCTGGACATCCCCCGCTGGCTCACCAGCGTCATTTACCTGGCCATGGGCTGGATGGCTCTGTTCGCCATCGCCCCTCTCTCCCGCGTCCTGCCCGCCGCGGGCATGTTCTGGCTGATCGCCGGCGGAGTGCTCTACACCGTGGGCGGGGTGCTCTACGCGGTCAAGTGGCCCGGCCGGAACAACCCCCGCTTTGGCTGCCACGAGATCTTCCACGTCTTTATCGTCCTGGGCAGCGTGTCTCACTTTATCCTGATGTATTCCGTGGTCGCTCCCCTGTGACCCTCCCTGAAACACCGGATCCTCCCGGCCATGGAATGGCCGGGAGTTTTTTCAGCTTCGCGCCAGGGGGTTGACAGCAGGATCGTTCTGTGCTATTCTACAGATACATACATTATGTATCTATTAGGAGGCACAAACCATGCCGCGGAATAAGTACCCGGAAGTGACGGAAAAGGCCATTTTGGACACCGCTAAGCGGCTGTTTCTGGAGCACGGCTATGAGCATGTCACATTGCAGGACATCGCAGAAGCCTGCGGCCTGACCAGGGGAGCCATCTACCACCACTTCCACGGTAAGGAGGAGATGCTGGATGCCGTCACCACCTATATGTTCCACGAGACGGTCCCCTGCCGTGAGATCCAGGAGGACACCTCCCGGAACGGGTTGGAGAAATTACAGCGGCTCATCATTGCCTCCGTCTCCAACCGGGAGCAGCTCCAGATGTACCGCATGCTCTCCCGGACCTTTTACCAAAGCCCCAAGCTGGTCTGTGCCTACCTGCTCAGCTGCCGAACCTCCGTCGTCCCTATGACCCGCACCTTTCTGGAGGAAGGGGTGTCGGACGGCTCCATCACTGTGGACTCGCCTCAAATCGCGGCAGAGGTTGTGGCCGTCTTTACCAACCTCCTGCTCAGCCCTCTGGTCTTTTCGTCCACGGGCCCCGATTTTCAGCGCAAGGTTGCCTGTGTGAGCACCATGCTGGAGAGCATCGGCCTCCCCCTGATCAACGACCAGGTCTCCGCTGCTTTCTCCGCCATGGGCGCTGTGCTGTACGGGGAGGAACGGACCTAGCTTCCATCAGATGCCCCCTGGGGCATTTGATTTTGCAAATATACATACAATCAGAACGAATGTATAAGGAGGTATCCCTATGACGGAAGAAAGACTGGAACAGCTGGTGGAAGGGGCTGCCGGCAGATTTGACCGCTCCATGAACCGGGCCTGGGAGCACCGCCCGGTGCGGCTCATGGGCGGGGCCCTCTCCCTGCTCACCGGCGCCGGACTCATCGCCAAGGCCATGCCCCTGGCTCAGGAGGGCCGTGCCGCGGCGGCCAGGGTATGCCTGGCCGCCGGTAGCCTGGTCCTCCTGGCGGAGGCCGCCCGCATCCTGTTCCTCCGCCGGAAATGAGTCATCCATTCTCTCGGGGAAAAGCGCCAGCCTGCCGTACTTGGCAGGCTGGCGCTTTTCAGTCACAGGGGGAGCGACGCTGTCTCCCCCGCCAGGCGGGCCCGCAGGCCGCTGTACCGGCGGGTCTGGCGGTTGTTAGCCACCATGCGGGCCACCACGCTCTCCTCCCCCACCACAATGAACAGGCTGCGGGCTCGGGTGATGGCCGTGTACAACACGCCCCGGGTGAGCAGCATGGGGGCCCCATCCAGGGCAGCCAGGATCACCGCCCGGTATTCGCTGCCCTGGGCCTTGTGGACCGTGACGGCATAGGCAGGCTCCAGCTCTCCCAGCATGTCCGGGGAATACTCTACGATCCGCCCCTCAAAGTCCACGGTGATGCACTCCCCCCGCGGGTCGATGGACTGGATGCGGCCGATGTCTCCGTTGAACACCCCCATCCCGGAGGCCGCGCCCCCGTCCTCCCTCCAGAGGATGTCGTAGTTGTTTTTCACCTGCATCACCCGGTCCCCCTCCCGGAAGAGGGTGTCGCCGAAGCGCCGCTCCCCCTTCTCCTCCGAGGGCGGATTCAGCGCCGCCTGGAGGGCCTGGTTCAGGGCGGAGGTGCCCGTCCCCCGCCTCCTGGTGGGGGAGAGCACCTGGATCTGGTCCGCCGGGATCCCCATCCGTTCCGGCAGGCGCCGGCGGCACAGGTCCACGATGGTCTCCGCCGCGCTCTGAGGGTCCCGGCGGGAGAGGAAAAAGAAGTCGTTATCGTTCTTCCGCAGGTCGGGCAGCTCCCCCGCGTTCACCAGGTGTGCGTTGCGGACGATGGCGCTCTGGGCCGCCTGCCGGAAGATCTGGGTGAGCCGCACGGTGGGCACAGTCCCGCTGCGGATCAGGTCCCCGAACAGATTCCCCGGCCCCACAGAGGGCAGCTGGTCCGGGTCTCCCACCAGCACCAGCCGGCAGTCATTGCGCAGGGCGGCCAGCAGCGCCGCCATCAGAGGCACATCCACCATGGAGGTCTCGTCCACGATGACGGCGTCCGCCTTCAGAGGGTCGTCCTCCCCGTGGCTGAAGACCAGACGCCCGCTGTGGGGGTCAAAGCCGGTCTCCAGCAGGCGGTGGATGGTGGATGCCTCCGTACCGCACAGCTCCCCCAGCCGCTTGGCCGCCCGGCCAGTGGGGGCCGCCAGGGCGGTCTCCAGCCCCAGGGTCTCGAACAGGGCCAGCACCCCCCGCAGGGAGGTGGTCTTACCGGTACCCGGCCCCCCGGTGAGGAGCATGACCTGCCGGCAGGCTGCCAGCTCCACCGCCTCCCGCTGCTGGGGTGCGTAACGGATTCCCTGGTCCCGCTGGATTCGGGCGATCAGCTTGTCCAGGTCGTCCGGCGGGAGCAGCTCGGACCGGCTCATCTCCCCGACGCGCCAGGCCACATAGCACTCCGCATCGTAAAGGGCGGGCAGATATACCCCATCCTCCCCCGCAACTGCCTCGCAGACCACCTCGCCCCGGCCGGCCAGGGCCTCCAGGCAGGGCTCCAGCAGGCCGCCGGACACGTCCAGCAGGATGGCGGTGGCCTCTATCAGCTTGCGCCGGGGCAGGAAGCTGTGTCCATTGTTCAGGTTGTGGGCCAGTTCAAAGAGCAGCCCCGCCTCCAGGCGCTGGGGGTCCTCCCCCCCCACCCCCAGAGACAGGGCCAGCTGATCCGCCTGGGAAAACTCTACACCGAACTCCTCCCCCACGATCAGATAGGGGTTGGAGCGCAACACCTCCAGTGCCACATCCCCATAGGCCCGGTACAGGGCGGTCCCCAGGGTCAGCGGGAGTTGGTGTTCCCCCAAAAACTCCATCAGCCTCCGCATCCCCATCTGCTGGCGGAAGGACTCGCTGATCTGCCGGGCCCGCTTGGGGGTGATCCCCTTGATGGAGGCCAGCTTCTCCGGCTCCTCCTCCATCACCCGGAGGGCGTCCTCTCCGAACTCCTCCACCAAGCGGCGGGCAGTGGATTTGCCCACCCCCTTCACTGCGCCGGAGGCCAGGTAGTGGAAGACCTCCTTCAGGCTCTGGGGCAGGCGGCGCTCCACGATCTCCGCCTTAAACTGGGCGCCGTAGGTGGCGTGGCGCACCCAGCGCCCCTGCACCGACAGGTACTCCCCGGGGGAGACGCCGGGCATCTCCCCCACCAGGGTGAGCTCCTCGCCCCCCCGCTCCAACCGGAGGATGGTGTAGCCGTTCTCCTCATTCTGAAAGATCAAAGAGGCCACGGTGCCCTCCACCAGTTCCAGCTCTCTGCCGTCCTCCAATTTTGGGCACCTCCTCTCTTGTATCAATGCGCCTCCGCCCCATCCTCCGGGCGGTACAGGTCCACCACCGGCCAGCGCAGGGCGAGCCGCTGGGCCACCGCCAGGCCCTCCCGGTCCAGACCCAGGTCCACGATGACCACCGGGCAGCGCAGCAGGCCCAGGCTCCTCAGCCACATCAGGGCGCGGACGCTCTGCTCCAGCCCCCCTCCGTCCCCCTGCCCCTCCAGGACGGCCAGGACCTCCTGCCCGGGGACCGGGCACACCAGCCGCCCCAGCAGGCACCAGACCAGCAGGCCCAGCCCCATCAGGCACAGGACGGTCAGCACGATCTCCCACACATATTCCATGCAGGCTCACCTCCGGCCCATCCTATGCCGGAAGCGCCGCCGGGGTTCAGGCGAACAGATTGATACCCACGTGGGTCAGAGCAGTCATGATGCACCCCGCCGTCATCACCCCCAGCACCACAGCGGGCAGGGCCTGTTTCAGCCGCATGTTCAGAAAGGCGGCCACCAGAGAGCCGGTCCATGCGCCGGTGCCGGGCAGGGGAATTGCCACAAAGATCCAAAGGCCCAGATACTGGTAGCGCCGCACCTTCTGTCCCTTCAGGTGGGCCTTCTCCTCCAGCTTGTCCACCATGCTGTTCAGGCGGGGCAGATGTCTGCGCATCCAGGCGAAGATGCGGCGGATGTACACGATAATGAAGGGGGCGGGGATCACGTTCCCGATTACCGCGGCGGGAAAGGCCAGCCAGTAGGGCAGGCCCAGGGCCACGCCGAAGGGGATGCCCCCTCTCAGCTCGATGATGGGGATCATAGACACCAGGGTGGTGAACAGGCATTTCCCCTCTGTAGTGTCGGTCAGCCACTGAAAAAGATCCATTCTGGTCTCCTGTCAAATCCGTATTTTGCCGCGCCGCGGCAAGCTGATAACCAATTTACACGATACCGGTCCATCCGTCAATCCCGGCCCAGCAAATAATCGGTGGTGACGCCGAAAAAGTCGGCCAGCTCCATCAGCTGGAGGGCAGAGAGATTGATCTTTCCATACTCGATCTTTTGATAATGTCCCTCTGTGCAGTCCAGCAGAGCGGCCATCTCTTTCTGGGTCATCTTTTTTTCGTTTCGCAGCGGCTTCAGCCGGCCCGCCAGCCCCGGAAGGATCACTTCTGTCATTTTTAATCTCCTCTTAACACATTATTAAATGATGTATTATAATAACATCGCAATATGATGTGTTTGAAGGACGCTGATTTGATATGGAAGACTTTCTATCTTGGTTCTATGAGCACTATATCAAAACTACCCTTTCCTCTCAGCTCCCAGATTTCGGGACTTCCTGCCGGGCCGTCCTGCTCCGAAGCGTGCTGGACCCCTTTCTCCAGCAACAGCTGGAAGAGCTCAACCGCTTTTACGCCCTCCGCAGCTTCCGTCTGGGACTACGGACAGGACTGGCGCTGGCCCGGGACCTGGAGGATGGACCACTTACGCCCCCGCCACCTTCTGAGGGCGGTCTGCCATGACCGTCTCGTCCAGATATCGGGCAAAGCGCCGGTACTGTCCCTCGTCCCAGCCGCCGGGGAAGGTCATCACCTCCAGGGCGTGGCCGGAGAACTCCAGGCGGTAAGGGGGATGGATGTGGGGCCATGGGTTGGAGACAAGGCCCAGCCCCTCGTAAAAGCCCTTCCTGCGCCGGGATACCGGGTCCTCCGGAGGATCGATCTCCAGCACCACCGGGTCTCCCTCCGCCAGGAACTCACGCAGTGCCCGGCTGCCCCAGCTCTGGCCCCGCAGCTGCGGGGCGATGGCGAAATGCTCCACATAGCGGAAGCCGGGCCCGGCCCACCACATCAACAGCCCCACCCGTGTCTCCCCCTGACAGAGCAGGTCGCAGTGGTACTCCGGATGGCCCAGCACCCCCTCCTGCCGCTCCCGAAGGCGCTGCTCGTGGACGGGAAAGCTCTGCATATAGAGGTCATAGAGCCAGTCGAAGCCAGGATCGCCCGGGGCGATGATTCGGATGTGTTCCATAGGATCCTCCTCCTGATTTTCTGCGGCGCTCCGGCAAAGGCCGCCGGAGCGCTCCGCGCGTTATATATTATGATGGGTATATAGGGGGCCGTCCGGCCCGCTGGGGGCATCCGGCTCTGCGGGGGCGCATTTATTTCCGATTCTCACGCAGGGACCCGCGGCCTGTCCGTTCTGTTGGTCTGGCCCAGGCAGAAGGACGCGCCCTCACCGCTCCAGCATCTTTTTCAGATACCGCCCGGTGTAGCTCCGCTCACAGGCGGCCACTTCCTCCGGCGTGCCCGTGCAGACGATGGTGCCGCCGCCGTCGCCCCCCTCGGGGCCCAGGTCGATGACATGGTCGGCGGTCTTGATGACATCCAGGTTGTGCTCGATGACCACCACGGTGTTGCCCGCCTCCACCAGACGCTGGAGCACCTCGATGAGCCGGTGGACATCATAGCTGTGCAGGCCGGTGGTGGGCTCATCCAGGATATAGATGGTCTGGCCGGTGGAGCGCTTGGACAGCTCGGTGGCCAGCTTGACCCGCTGGGCCTCGCCGCCGGACAGCTCGGTGGAGGGCTGCCCCAGCTTGATATAGCTCAGCCCCACATCCATCAGGGTCTTGAGCCGCCCGTAGATCCGGGGCAGGTTCTCGAAGAAGGGGAGGGCCTCCTCCACTGTCATCTCCAGAACCTCATAGATATTTTTCCCCTTATACCGCACCTCCAGGGTCTCACGGTTGTACCGCTTGCCCTTGCACACCTCGCAGGGGACGTAGATGTCCGGCAGGAAGTGCATCTCGATCTTCAGCAGGCCGTCCCCCTGACATGCCTCGCACCGGCCGCCCCGCACATTGAAGGAGAAGCGGCCCGGGCCGTAGCCCCGGCTTTTAGCGTCCTGGGTGGAGGCGAACAGGTCCCGGATGTCGTTGAACAGCCCGGTGTAGGTGGCCGGATTGGACCGGGGCGTGCGCCCGATGGGGGACTGGTCGATGTTGATGACCTTGTCCAGGAACTCCTCCCCCTCCAGGCCGTCGTGTCTGCCCGGCCGAGTCTTGGCCCGGTTCAGGTCGCAGGCCAGCCGGTTATAGAGGATCTCGTTGACCAGGGAGGACTTTCCGCTGCCCGACACGCCGGTCACCGCAGTGAAGGTCCCCAGAGGGAAGGACACGTCGATGTGGCGCAGATTGTTCTCCGCCGCCCCCAGCACCTTCAGGTACTTTCCGTTCCCCTTCCGGCGCTGCTCCGGCACCGGGATCTTCCGCCGCCCGGAGAGGTAGTCGCCGGTGAGGGAGCCGGGGGTGTTCATGATCTCCTCCGCTGTGCCGCAGGCCACGATCTGTCCGCCGTGGACGCCGGCCCCGGGGCCCACGTCCACGATATAGTCGGCGGCCCGCATGGTGTCCTCATCGTGCTCCACCACCAGCAGGGTGTTGCCCAGGTCCCGCAGGTGCTTCATAGTCTCCAGCAGCATGTCATTGTCCCGCTGGTGCAGGCCGATGGAGGGCTCGTCCAGAATATACAGCACTCCCATCAGAGAGGAGCCGATTTGGGTGGCCAGCCGGATGCGCTGGCTCTCGCCGCCGGACAGGCTGGCGGCGCTGCGGGACAGGGTCAGGTACTGGAGCCCCACCGACCGCAGGAAGCCCAGCCGCTCCCGGATCTCCTTCAGGATCCGCTGGGCGATGCGCATCTGGGTCTCAGTCAGGGTCAGCTGATCCACGAACTCCAGGGCGTCGTCCACTGATTTGTGGGTGAAGGCGTCGATATCGATCCCCCCCACGGTGACCGCCAGAGACTCCTTGCGCAGGCGGCGGCCTTTACAGGTGGGACAGGGGCACTCGCTCATGCACTCCTCCAGCTCACGCTTTACAGAGTCGGACTGAGTCTCCCGGTAGCGGCGCTCCAGGTTGTTGACGATGCCCTCAAACGCCTGATACAGGGTCCCCTTCCCCCGGGGCTGGTCGTAGTAGAGGGTCAGCTTCTCCCCGTTGGTGCCGTAGAGGATGGCGTCCAGCGCCTCCGGGGGCAGGTCCTTCACCGGGGTGTTCAGCTTGAATTTGTACCGCTTGGCCAGGGCGTCAAAGTACATCCGGGAGATGCCGTCCGACTTGATGCTGCTCCAGCCGGAGGCGGTAATGGCCCCCTCAATGATGGACAGGTTTTTATTGGGGATGATGCGCTCCGGGTCGATCTTCATCTGGCTGCCCAGGCCGGTGCAGGTGGGGCAGGCGCCGAAGGGGTTGTTGAAGGAGAACATGCGGGGGGTGAGCTCCTCGATGGAGACGCCGCAGTCCTCGCAGGCGTAGTTCTGGGAAAACAGGATATCCCGGTCCTCCCCCACCACGTTGACAATCACCAGCCCCCCCGCCAGGGAGGCGGCGGTCTCCACCGAATCTGTAAGACGGCGGGCGATGTCCTCCCGGATCACCAGACGGTCCACCACGATCTCAATGTCGTGCTTCTTGTTCTTTTCCAGCTTGATCTCCTCGCTGAGATCATAGGCGATGCCATCCACCCGGCAGCGGACGTAGCCCGACTTGCGGGCATCCTCGAAGATCTTGGCGTGCTCCCCCTTCTTGCCCCGGATCACCGGGGCCATGATCTGGATGCGGGTGGCCTCGGGCAGCGCCATCACCTGATCGATGATCTGGTCGATGGTCTGCTGTTTGATCTCCTTGCCGCAGATGGGGCAGTGGGGGGTGCCCACCCGGGCCCACAGCAGACGGAGGTAGTCATAGATCTCCGTCACGGTGCCCACAGTGGAGCGGGGGTTCTTGCTGGTGGTCTTCTGGTCGATGGAGATGGCGGGTGAGAGCCCGTCGATATAGTCCACGTCGGGCTTCTCCATCTGGCCCAGGAACATGCGGGCGTAGGAGCTGAGGGACTCCACATACCGCCGCTGTCCCTCGGCATAGATGGTGTCGAAGGCCAGGGAGGATTTTCCAGAACCGGACAGCCCGGTGAGGACCACCAGCTTGTCCCGCGGGATGTCCACATCAATGTTTTTCAGGTTGTTCACCCGGGCGCCCTTGACAAAAATATGACTGTGCATTTTGGTTTCTCCTTTGGTAACGCCTGTATGCGCAGGCAGATGACACTGGGGGCAATGTTTGACTGGGAAATGGCTTGAATGTTCATTCTACAGAGGATCAGGCACACGCCCGCCAAGATCAGCCCCCCGGCTTTTCCCTGCTCTTCCCGCCCGGCGGGGGGCGGGGATCTTTTTTACTGCTCCCGGTCGTCGCTGCGGCCCACCAGGTAGTCCAGGCTGACCTGAAAGAAGTCCGCCAGTTTGATCAGTGTCAGTCCGGGAACGTTAATCTCTCCGTACTCCATTTTCTGATAATTTCGGTCTGTACATTCCAAAAACCGGGCCATTTCCTTTTGTTTGAGTTTTCTTTCTTTCCGCAGTTCTTTCAGCCGCCGCCCCAGGGGCAGCATGATCTTTTCCATCCTGCCAATCTCCCTCTTGACACCAATTCTAAATTCGCCTATAATTTAGTCATAATTAAATTATTACTTTTGGGTGGTACTCTATGTATGACACACTTTCCCTGCTCTATGAGCTGGTCATCCAAAAATTCCCCTATGAGCCCCGCTCCCCCACAGAGGACGGGCTTCTGGAGCGGCTGGAGCAGGCCCAGGAGAAGGTCCGCTCCTGTTCCTAGGCCGACCAGGATCTGCTCTTCCATCTCACTGACAGCATGGAGATCTTAGCCTCCTTCCAGGCCTGCCACGCCTTCACGCTGGGCCTGGGGCTTTCCCTCTCCCGGGAGCTGTCCCAGTTCCAGGAGGAGCCGTAAGCCGGGAGGCCGGCATTTCTTTCGGCCGCTCCTCCGGCCTGGGCGGTCGGGCGTGGACAACCAGGTCGGGGCGGACCGCGCCCCAGCGCCGGTAGTTCTCCCGGCCCTGTCGGAGGGTCAGGCCGCGGTTCTCATCGCTGGGATCGTCCTCCCCCGGGTCGAACACGTCGTTTTCCCAGAAGCACACCGGGCAGATGTAGGCTATGGCCTCCTCCTTGGGGGCGAGAAAGGTCAGATACCCGCAGCACGGGCAGGGGTAGATACCCGTGGGCTCCTCAGGTCCCGGCTCCGGCTCCGATCCCGGTACGGACGCATCGGGGCGGTCATCCGCCCCGCCAATGATGAAATGGTCATTCTTGGCCTGTGGGAGATAGAGAAACTTGGCCGGCTTTTCCTGTTGGTCCATCTTATCCCCTCCTCACAAAGCGGTCACAGCCTGCCGATTGCAGGACGTCTGCGTATATCAGTCCCTTTCCCTCACACCGTCACGTCTTCCGTGCTCCCGCCCACCAGCTCGATCAGGTCCGCAGGGGACAGCTCCACCTGGAAGCCGATCTTTCCGGCGGAGACCATGATGGTGTCCAGGATCTCCGCCGTCTCATGGAAGACGGTGGGGAACTGCTTCTTCATGCCGATGGGGGAGCAGCCCCCGTGGACATAGCCGGTCAGGGGGAGCAGGTCCCTGCTGTGGAGCATGGCGATGGACTTCTCCCCCACCGCCTTGGCCGCTTTTTTCAGGTCCAGCGTGTCCGCCACCGGGATGTCAAAGACATAGTATCCCCCGGATGCCCCCCGGGTCACCAGCGTCTTGAAGACCCGCTCCGGGTCCTGCCCCAGGGAGCGGGCCACCGTCACCCCGTCGGGGGCCTCGCCGTCCCCGTGGGGATAGGCGTGGGGGGTGTAGGGAATCTTCTTCTGGTCCAGGACCCGCATGACGTTGGTTTTTTCCTCTTTTACCTTAGCCATTATGTCCTTCCCCTCTCCTCGCTCAGCACGGCGGTCCAGGCGGACATGCGCCGTCCGTTCTTCATAGACACGCCCGCGTTGTGATAGCTGCCGTCCGCCTGGAGGGTCAGCACCTCACAGCCGGAGTACACCCGGTCCCGTGAGACATAGCGGGACAGGATACTCTCTCCCGCCAGCTCGAAAGTACCCTCCAGCACGCCCAGCACCGGGTTGAAGGACTGCCAGGTCAGGGTAAAGGGGCGGTCCGTCTCCCGGATGACATAGCGGTTCGTGAATCGGACCGGAGCGGGCCCGGACACCTCCATCCAGCCGTCCAGATGCCGCTCCGCCCCCTCCTGGACCAGCTCTGTCTCCCCGGCCAGGGGAAAGGAGCGGCCCGTCTCGTCGTAGTAGGTCCCTTCCGCCCGCCAGCGGCCGGGACGGAGCAGATAGGTGTGTTCCACAGTAACTACACTCCCTCATTCTGGCAGTAGTAACAGTCCTCCCGCCACTTGGCAGGATTCGTGTCGATGTAGTTCCAAATGCGGAGATAGTCCGCCTCGCCGCGGACGATGTGGTCGTGATAGCCCTTTTGCCAGACGGGAGACCTGGCACATTTGGTGACCGTCTCTTTCATTGCTTTGATGATCCGGGGAACCGCTCCGACGGGAGTAGGGGCGCACAGTGTGCGCCCGGTTCCCTCGATACGCAACATAAGGTGGATATGATTGGGCATGACTACATATTTTTCCACAAAAACATACGGATAATGATTTGGAATACTTTGAATTGCCCGTTCCGTAATTTCCCCGATTTCTGTGAGAGGCGGAATTTCCGATGCGGGCGCACACTGTGCGCCCCTACGCAAAATTGGCTGCCGCCCAGCTGTGCAAATGGTGATGAAATAACACCCCGGCTGGCTGTAATCGTATCCGGTCAAACGGTTCGGCTTCCGTTTCGGGAGCAGCTCCATAGAATTCTTCTCACTTCCCCCGCAGTTCGATGATCTGGTCTCTCAAAGTTGCCGCCAGCTCGAACTCCAGCATCTTGGCCGCCTCTTTCATGGCCTTCTCCAGGCGGGCGATCTCGGCGGCCTTCTCCTGCCTGGTCATGGCCTTGACCCTGCCCTGGCGCTGGTTGGAGGCCACGTCCTCCGACGTGGCGGAGATCTCCAGCAGCTCCCGCACCGACTTGATGACCGTTCTGGGGACGATGCCGTGGGCCTTGTTGAAGGCGTCCTGCTTCTCCCGGCGGCGCTCCGTCTCGTCGATGGCCCGGCGCATGGAGGGGGTGATGGTGTCCGCGTACATCACCACCATGCCGTCGGCGTTCCGGGCGGCCCGGCCGATGGTCTGGATGAGGGAAGTCTCGGACCGGAGGAAGCCCTCCTTGTCCGCGTCCAGGATGGCCACCAGGGAGACCTCGGGCAGGTCCAGGCCCTCCCGGAGCAGATTGATGCCCACCAGCACGTCGAAGGTGCCCAGCCGCAGGTCCCGGATGATCTCCATCCGCTCGATGGTGTCGATGTCGTGGTGCATATAGCGCACCTTGATGCCCGCGTTCTGGAGGTAGGCGGTCAGGTCCTCCGCCATCCGCTTGGTCAGGGTTGTGACCAGCACCCGCTCGCTCCGCTGGGTGCGCTGGTTGATCTCCCCGATCAGGTCGTCGATCTGGCCCTCCACCGGCCTGACTTCGATCCTGGGGTCCAGCAGCCCGGTGGGCCGGATCACCTGCTCCACGATCTGGCCCGAGCGGGTGCGCTCATACTCCCCCGGGGTGGCTGAGACATAGACCACCTGGTTGAGCCGCTTTTCAAATTCCTCAAATTTCAGCGGCCGGTTGTCAAAGGCGCAGGGGAGCCGGAAGCCGTAATCCACCAGGGTGGTCTTTCGGGCCCGGTCCCCGTTATACATGGCCCGCACCTGGGGCAGGGTGACGTGGCTCTCGTCGATGAAGAGGACGAAGTCTTTGGGGAAGTAGTCCAGCAGGGTGTGGGGGGGCGAGCCCACGGGCCGCCCCTCAATGACCCGGGAATAGTTCTCGATGCCGGAGCAGTAGCCAAGCTCCTGCATCATCTCCACGTCGTACATGGTGCGCTGCTTCAGCCGCTGGGCCTCCACCAGCTTGCCCTCTCCCTCGAAGAAGGCCACCCGCCCCTCCAGTTCCTTGTAGATCTCCTGGATAGCGGCGTCCATCTTCTCCTTGGGGGTGACATAGTGGGTGGCCGGCCAGATAGGGATGTTGTTCAGCCGGCGGATGGGGGTGCCGGTGACCACGTTGATCTCGCTGATGCGGTCGATCTCGTCCCCGAAAAACTCCACCCGCAGGGCGGTGTCCTTCCAATAGGCGGGCCAGATCTCCACCGTGTCCCCCCGGACCCGGAACATGTTGCGGTCAAAGGCAATATCGTTGCGTTCATAGCGGATGGCCACCAGCTTTTTCAGCAGCTCGTCCCGCTCCAGGGTGGCCCCCACCCGCAGGGAGACCATCATCTTGGCGAAGTCCTCCGGCTCGCCCAGACCGTAGATACAGGAGACGGAGGAGACCACGATCACGTCCCTCCGCTCCATCAGGGAGGCGGTGGCGGACAGCCTCAGCCGGTCGATCTCCTCGTTGATGGCGGAATCCTTTTCGATGAAGGTGTCTGTGTGGGGGATATAGGCCTCCGGCTGGTAGTAGTCGTAGTAGGAGACGAAGTACTCCACCGCGTTGTGGGGAAAGAACTCCCGGAACTCGGCACACAGCTGGGCGGCCAGGGTCTTGTTGTGGGCCAGCACAAGGGTGGGCCGCTGGACCTTTTCGATGATCTTGGCCATGGTGAAGGTCTTGCCCGAGCCGGTGACGCCCAGCAGCGTCTGCTCGTCCAGCCCCATCTCCAGTCCGCTGGCCAGGGCCTCGATGGCCTCCGGCTGATCCCCGCTGGGGGTGTATTCTGAAACCACTTCAAATCTGGGCATAGCCGTCCCTCCTGTTCCTCCCGGGCCGCTCTTCGTCCGCCCTATTATAATAAAACAAATGTTCTAAGTCAAGGCCCTGTCCACAGAGGGACAGGGCCCAGGCATCACTTCATCATCCCGCTGTCCCGCATGGACACCATATCCCCGTCCACAAAGACCAGGTGATCCAGCAGCTCGATGCCCACCCCCGCCAGGGCCGTCCGCATGGTCTGAGTTGTGGAGATGTCCACCGGGGAGGGGAAGGCCAGGTTGCTGATGTGGTTGTGGGCCAGATAGATCTGGGGCGCCCGGAGGGCGGCTGCCTCCTCCATGATCCGGCGCAGATTGATGTTGGCGGCGCAGATGCTGCCCTCCGCCACCTTCCGCACCCCCAGAGGCTTGTTCTTCCCATCCAGCGCAAGCAGGTAGATCATCTCGTTCCTGGCCCCGAAGAAGTAGGGCTCCAGCAGTGCGTAGGCGTCTTCCGTCCGGCGCACCGGCTCCCCCAGGTCCGCCCGGCTCTGGAGGTAGCGCGCCCCTGCCGCCGGGATCAGCTTGAGCAGGACAGCGGTGTGCTGCCCCACTCCGGGCACCCGGCACAGCTCCTCCTCCGCGGCGTCCAGCACCCCCGCCAGCGAGCCGAACCTCTCCACCAGCTCGTGGGCCAGCCCGTTCACATCCCCCTGGGGGATGGCGTAGTACAGCAGCAGTTCCAGGACCCGGTGGTCCGGCCAGCCCGCCAGTCCCCGGGCGGAGAATTCATCTTTCACCCGCTGCCGGTGCCCTGTATGGATGGATCTGCGCCTCTCCGCCATCCCTGCTCCCTCTCTTTCTCTGTCCTCTTTTGCCGTGCTCAGGCCCTGGCCCCGTACTCCTCCAGATAGGCTTCCATTCAAAACACGGGCGGTCCCTGCGGGGACCGCTTTGCGCATTCGCGCGCCGCGTTTTCCGGGGGGCACCAGTTCCCCCCGGAGGCTCCCTCCGCTCTCCGAGGGGACGGGGAATTTTTTGGCTCAGCCCTTGGCCCCGTACTCCTCCAGATAGGCTTCCATTTTCGCCTTCATCTCGTCGTCGATATAGACCTTGCCGTCGATGGAGTTGTTGTGGAGGAAGGCGATGACCTCCCGCACGGTGACGATGGGGAAGACCTGAATGCCGTAGTCCTGGCGCAGCTCATCCAGGGTGGAGCACTCCCGGGTGCCCCGCTCCATCCGGTCCACCGAGACGAACAGGGCCTTGATGTTCACGTCGGCCACATGCTTGAACAGCTCGATGGACTCGCGCACGGCGGTGCCGGCGGTGACTACGTCCTCCACGATGGCCACGTCGTCCCCGTCCTGGGGCTTGTAGCCCACCATGGAACCGCCCTCGCCGTGGTTCTTGGCCTCCTTGCGGTTGAAGCAGTAGGGCAGATCCCGGTCATAATTGCGGTACAGGGAGGCGGCGGCAGATACCGCCAGGGGGATGCCCTTGTAGGCCGGTCCGAACAGGCAGGTAATGCCGTCTGGCATGTGCTCCTGGATACAGGCAGCGTAGTAGTCCCCCAGCTTGGCCGCCTGGGCACCGGTCTTGTAGTTTCCGGTATTGACAAAATAGGGGGTCTTGCGGCCGGATTTGGTGGTGAAGTCCCCGAAGGTGAGCACGCCGGAGCGCACCATGAACGTGATAAACTCTTCCTTGTAGGTCATACAAAATCCCTCATTCCATTCATTGTCCTCCCCTGTCAGGCCCGCCGCCCCGACGGGCCTGATCTCTTGGGGGAAATCGTATTATTATACCACTTTTTTTGCTCAGGTACAAGAACTCCGTCCTGTGGAAGCCCGGAAAGTTTTTTCCGTTCCGCCTGCCTCCCTGTGAAATACTGGTGACAGCATCTGTTCTGTGTGTTATAATTTTCAGACAGCAGGCATATCCGAATCCCCAGGGTCGGGCCTGTCCGTTCCCCATTCTGTTTTCTGCCGGGACGCCTCATGCTTTGTGCTGACACCTGAAAGGATACCGTATCATGCAGCTGGAACATCTAATCCGCAGCGTTCTCCCTGTTATCCTGCTCATTATTTTTGGCTTTTGGCTCCAAAAACGCCATTATTTTTCGGAAGAGACCGTTCAGGGTGTGACAAAGCTGGTCTCAGATTATCTGATCCCCTGTACCATCTTCACCACCTTTATTGGGCTGGATCTGCGCCCCGAGCATTTTGGGCTGGCCGCCTGCACCTTTCTGATCCAGCTTCTGCTCCTGGGGCTGGGCTTTCTCACCGCGCGCCTGTTCCATTTCAAACGCCGCTTCGCTCCCCTCTATCCTTGTGCCTTTGCCTTCGGCTTCATGGCCATTCCTCTCTTCTCCACTGTGTTCGGCCTGGAAAATATGGGGTATCTCACCAGCATGGGAGTGGGGCATGAGCTGTTTATCGGTCTAGTCTTCATGCCGGTCGCCCGGATCTATCTAAAGGGAGAGACCGCCGGACCGCGTCAAATCGGAAAAAACCTTTTATCTCCACTGTTTGTCATGATCTTCCTGGCCCTGGCACTTCAGCTTCTGGGCATACGGGACGCCGTTTCCGCCACAGACCTGGGCGGCGGCGTGATCGACACCATCTCCAAGCTGGGCGGCATCAGCTCCACCCTGATCCTGATCACAGTGGGCTACCGGATCCATATGGACAATCCGGACAAGATCCGGGAGAGCCTGCGCCTGGTCGCCTGGCGCTATCTTCTGATCTTCTCCGTCAGCTATGGGGTTAAATTTTTCCTGATGGACCCCATGGTGGGGCAGGATTTCTATTTTAATGCCGCGTTCTTTACCTTGATCTCCCAGCACGGTTCCGTCATCCTCAACGCCTACATCTCGGAGTATGGCTCTTTGGAGGACTCCCAGATCGCCAGCAACGCCTTCGCCATCAACGCAGTCATAGGTATGGCCCTGTTTGTCCTCTATGTGTGCCTCCTTCCCCTCCTCTGGTCCTGAAGGAGGACGCCCTCATTTTCTGCTTGCAGGCCGGGCCGTTCCTTATTATAATGGGACTAAGAATACAAGCGTCGTGTCATCCTCTGACCGGCCGCTGGAAGGGGGGCTCCTTTTGAAAGAATGGAAAGCCAAGCTCCATGATTTGACCGCCATTGTCCCGCGGGGCGTGATGAATTTTCTGATCACCGCCTTTTTCATGGCCGGGGCATACTACCTCAGCCGGCTACTGTTTCAGTTCGGCGTGGAGAACAACTCCGCCTTGGTCTATGTGCTGGCCGTCACATTCGTATCCTGGCTGACCACTGGATATTTTTATGGTATCCTGGCCTCTCTGTTCAGCTCTTTCTGCATCAACTACTATTTTATGTACCCCTACTCCGCCTTCTCTCTCAGCTATGCCGGATACCCGGTGGCCATGCTGAGCATGACGGCCATCGCCATCATCATCTGCACCCTCACCTCCCGGATCAAGCTCCAGGCCCTGGAGGCGGAACAGCGGGAGCAGAACACCAAGGCCCTGTATGAGCTGAACGAGCGTCTGAACCAGGAAAAGAATGCCATTCAGCTGGAGGCCGCCCGGGAGACCATCCGCAGCAATATCCTTCGCTCCGTCTCCCACGACCTCCGCACCCCTCTGACTGCTATCTCCGGGGCGGCCGCGGTACTGCTGTCCAGCGAGGAGCCCCGCAGTGAGAAGGATGTCTCCCTGCTCAACGACATCAAAAACGACGCCGAAGCTCTCACCACCATGGTGGAGAATCTGCTGTCCATCACCCGTATCCAGGACGCCTCTGTCCCTTTGAAGAAGCGGGAGGAGATGCTGGAGGAGGTGGCGGGGGACGCGGTGCTCACTACCCGCCGCCGTTTCCCGGACGCCAATGTGCAGTTGGACCTCTCAGAGGACATCCTGTTCCTGCCCATGGAGCCCATGCTCATCAAGCAGGTCATCGTCAATCTGCTGGAAAACGCGGTCCGCCACTCCGGGGACACTCAGCACATCCAGCTCCACCTGTTCCGCCAGGAGGAGTGGGCGGTGGTGGAGGTCCGGGACCATGGCATTGGACTGTCTCCTGATATCATGCAGGCAGTCCAGTCCGGCCGTCCCCTCCCCCGGGACCTGTCAGGCGACTCCACCCGAGGCATGGGCATCGGCCTGTCCGTCTGCCAGAGCATCATCAAAGCCCACGGCGGCTTCTTCGCCGCCGGAAATGACCCTGAGGGCGGAGCGGTCTTCCGCTTCGGCCTTCCCATGGAGGAGAAAGCATATGAGTGAAAAACGTTTGATCCTGGTCGTAGAAGATGAGCGCACCATCAGCAACTTCATCTGCCGCGCTCTGACCGCCAACGACTACAAGGCCATGTCCGCCACCACCGGCAAGGAGGCTCTCAGCCTATTCTTTTCCCACCGTCCCGATCTGGTGCTTCTGGACCTGGGCCTGCCCGACATGGACGGACTGGACGTGCTCAAGGAACTCAGCGGACTGCCCCAGGAGGTGCCTGTCATCATCATTTCCGCCCGGGATCGGGAGTCTGAGAAGGTCAAAGCCCTGGACATGGGGGCGGATGACTATGTGGTCAAGCCCTTCGGCGTTCCGGAGCTGCTGGCCCGCATCCGAACCACCCTGCGCCGGGCCGACCGGATCAACCTCAGCCAGGGCGAGCAGAAGGACCGCTATCAGGTCAAAGACCTAGTCGTGGACACTGCCCGCCACCAGGTCTTCGTGGGCAGCGAGGAGATCCACTTCACACAGAACGAGTTCAAGATCCTGGAGCTGCTCTGTCTCCATGCCGGCAAGGTGCTCACCTATGACTTCATCCTCAAGCATGTCTGGGGTCCCTACGAGGGCAGTAACAACCAGATCCTGCGGGTCAACATGGCCAACATCCGCCGCAAGCTGAAGGAAAACCCCTCCGAGCCCAAATACATCCTGACAGAACTGGGCATCGGATACCGGATGCTGGAGGACAGCTGAGCCTTCCATACACATCAGCACCCCCGGAGGCTAAGGCTCCGGAGGTGCTGTTTTTCTCCCCTGTTTTTTTCTTAACAATTATTTAGCGACCCTCTGTTTCAGTTTAACACCCATTTTATAGCCCAGAGGCTATAATAACAGACAGAAGAGAATTTGAGGAAGTGAGCCCACATCATGGAACAGAGATTACAGGAAGTGCTTCTGGACGGTGAGATTGTCCGCTGGAGCGGCCGTCCCTCCCCTTTCAAATTGATGTCCATCCCCTCCCGTACTTCTCTGCTCCTGACCTGGGTCCTCTGTTCCGCGGCGCTGGCCGTGATCCTGGGCGGTCTGATCCCCTTTTTCCTCCGCACTCATCAGGCCGTCACCGATCTGACCGTGATCCTCATGATCGCTGCCTTCCTCCCCGCCATGATCTCCATCCGCCCCCTGTTGGACAAGTGGAGCTTGGAGCATGACACCATCTACGCCATCACCAACTACCGGGTGCTGGCTCTGGTGAAGAACAACCTGATGTATATTCCCCTGGGCCGCATCCTCACCCACTCCATTGAAGCCCGGGACGGGGAGAGCGGCAACCTCTGCTTCTGTGAAGCGGTGGGCCAGTCCTCCTCCAAAATGCTGGACAACGCTATTTTGGGGGTCCGCTGCGGCAGTCCTGCCCAGTCCGGCGTCCCCGGCCTGCTGTTCTTCCACATCCCTCAGCCAGAATCCCTGCTTGGATATCTCTCCTAAACGGCCGGAGTTTTCTCACTTTTCTCTGGTTCGGTTTTTCTTCTCCGTGTGGTGAGGGAGCGGGCGTTTCTCTCTCCTAAACGTCCGCCCCATACCGGCTCACCGCCCGGCCGATCCGCCGCCTCCCCTTCCGCCAAAGGGGAGGCGGTATTCTTTTATTTTTTACATCATTTATTTGATTCTATTTTTTATTTTTTCGCTTTCTTAACGTCAATATACCCCCTATTTATACCGTTTTTATAAATGTTGTGGTAATCTTTTATCAAGATAAGAATTCATTCTTATTTATGAAAGGAGCAACATATTTATGGAACAGATCCTCCAAAAGACTCTGCGGGACAACGAGAAGGTCCTCTGGTTCGGCCGACCCACCAAGACGAAGCTCCTCCGGTCCCCTGACCGTGTCTCCCAGTATGTGGCCTGGATCATCACCGCCGTCATGACCCTGTTTTCCTTCGGTGTCTTCCTCCCCTTCGCCATCGCGGACAATAAGAGCATCGGGATCATCCTGATCGGCCTGGTGCCCATGATCGGCATCCCGCTGGCGGTGGCCGTCCGTCCCTATCTGGACAAGAAGCTGCTGGAGCAGAAGACCATCTATGCCATCACCGACCAGCGCATCATCGCCGTGGTCAAATCCAACGTGATGACCATGCCCCGTGACCAGAAGGTGACCTGTGCGGTGGAGTGCCGCGACGGCGGTGCCGGCAACGTCTGCTTCAACGCAGCCATCGGCCGTGAGGCCGGCAAGAGCCGCGCCAACGCTGTGATGGGCATCAAGAAGGGCAACGACCGTGTGGTGGGCCTGCTGTTTTTTCACGTCAGCGACCCGGACGCCGTCGTCTCCGCCCTCGCCTGACCCCGGAGCTCCAGACATCATTTCCTAAAATTATTCCGTAAATACTCCGGGCCCGTACCAGAGATGGTACGGGCCCGGAGTATTTACAGCTGCGGAAAAAGTCCTCCAGGGACTTTTTCCGCAGCCTGCATCTCATTATTTTTCTGCCCCGTCTGGGGCAGAGAAGTCTCAAAACGCTTCTTCCTCGCACAGGATCTTCCGCAGCCGGTCCACCGCCCGCCGCTCCAGCCGTGAGATCTGGACTTGGGAGATCCCCAGGACTCTGGCACACTGGATCTGCGTGAGGTTTTTGTAATAGCGCAGCAGCAGCACTTGCTGTTCCCGCTCCGGCAGCTCCTCCATGGCGGAACGGAGGGTCAGCCGCTCCACCACGTCCTCCTCCATCCCGCCGGTGCCCAGCATCCCCTCCAGGGTCAATCCGCCCTCTCCTGTCTCCGCCTGGAGGGATGCCACTGCGTCAGAGGCGGTCTCCGCCGCTGCGATCTCCTCTGGCGTCAGGCCGGTCTCCGCCGCCAGCTCTGACAGGGTGGGTTCCCGTCCCATCTCGGCCACCAGCCGGCGTCGGGCGCCCCACACTGCGGCCCCCCGCTCCTTCATGCCCCGGCTCACCTTCACAGTGCCGTCATCCCGGAGAAAACGCCGGATCTCCCCCGCGATCTTGGGCACCGCATAGGTGGAGAACTGGGTCCCGAAGGATGGGTCAAAGCCCCGCACCGCCTTCAAAAAGCCCAGACAGCCCAGCTGGTACAGGTCGTCCGGCTCCACGCCCCGTCCGTAATACCGCCGCACAATGCTCCAGATCAGGCCGGCGTTTTCCTCCAACACCTGCTCACAGGCCCGGTTGTCCCCCTGTCTGGCCGCCTCCAGCAGCTCTGGAGCCGTTGGCGTGCCATTCATCGTCCGCCCATGCGGGGGGAGATCCGCTTCCGCATGGTCACCTGGGTCCCCTTCCCCGGGGTAGAGCGCACCTTTACCACGTCCATGAAGCTCTCCATGATGGTAAAGCCCATCCCGGAGCGCTCCTCGCTCCCGGTGGTAAACAGCGGGGTCCGGGCCTGCTCCACGTCCGCGATGCCTACCCCCCAGTCCCGCACCAAGATCTCCAGGATGCCGCCCTCCTTCAGACGCAGCTTCAGGGCCACCTTGCCCAGCCGGTCCGGGTAGGCGTGGACGATGGCGTTGGTCACTGCCTCGCTCACGGCGGTTTTGATGTCGTTAATCTCCTCCAGCGTGGGGTCCAGCTGGGCGGCAAAGCAGGCCGCCGCCGCCCGGGCAAACCCCTCGTTGGCTGACCGGCTGGGAAATTCCAGCGCGGCGTAATTTTCCACCTTCATTTATGTACGTCCTCCTCCCCCGCCGCGGCGGGCTCCTCCTGTTCAAATCGGATCAGCTTGTGCAGGCCGGCCGCCTGAAACACCTTCCACGGCTGCGGAGGCACGCCCCGCACTATCAGCTCGCCCTTGATCTGCTCCATCCGCCGGCTGACCCGGATCAGTACTGCGATGCCCGAGCTGTCCGTAAAGCTCAGGCCTGACAGGTCCAGAGTCAGCCGCCGGGGCAGAGCCATGTCGATCTGCTCATCCAGCTCTGTCATCACCTCCTTGGCCCGGTGGTGATCCAGCTCCCCCCGCACCGCCGCTGTCAGGGTCCGCCCCTCGGACACGCAATCTACGGTCATTCAGACTTCCTCCTTGGCCCGGTCCTCTCTGCCGGGTGATATGAGGAGATTATAGGACAAGCCCCCTGCAAAACCGGGCACAAGCTGTCGAGGCTGGGAAGAAAATCCATGTTTGTCCTTGACCTCACCCCTCCCATCTGATACCATACAAGAAACAATCACGTTTCACATAGACGGGTTTTATACCATCAGCTATGAGGAGCCTCCTCATTTCCTTCTATTTTGAATTTTGAGAGCCCCTGTTCTGCTTCCCGCAGAGCAGGGGCTCTCCTGCATAAAATCTCAAAAAATCTCCATGATAAGCCTTGACAAACTTCTTCCCCCGCGCTATGCTGAAGATACCCCACCCCAGGGGGGTGTATCGCATTTGCTCCGCTCCGAATTTGCGCCGCTTCGGCGGCGGGGCGCTGGGGCGCCCATGGGCGGAGCCCTCCTCTGAAAGGATGTGTTTCCCTTGAAACAGAAATTTGACGTCACCGGTATGACCTGCTCCGCATGCTCCGCCCATGTGGAAAAGGCGGTGAACAAGCTGGAGGGCGTACGCAGGGCGGAGGTCAGCCTGATGACCAACTCCATGAATGTGGAGTACGACGAGGCCGCCCTTGCCCCCGAAAGCATCATCCAGGCGGTGGTCCAGGCAGGATACGGCGCCTCCCTGCCCGCCCAGGCCGGGGTCCCAGCCCGGGGAGCCGCTAAGAGGCCGGAGGCCCAGATGGAAGCGGAGCTCTCCTCTATGAAGCGCCGCCTCATCCTCTCCTTTCTCTTCCTGATCCCCCTGTTCTATATCTCCATGGGGCACATGATGGGCGCCCCCCTCCCCGCTTTCCTGGTGGGTCACGAGAACGCCATATCCTTCGCCTTTACCCAGCTCCTGCTCACCCTGCCTATCCTGTATATCAACGACAAGTACTACAAAAACGGCTTCCGCTCCCTGCTCCACGGCGGCCCCAACATGGACTCTCTCATCGCTGTGGGCTCCATCGCGGCTGTGATCTATGGCGTCTTTGCCATTTACCAGATCGGCTACGGCCTGGGCCACGGGGACATGGCCCGGGTGGAGCAGTACCATATGGACCTGTACTTCGAGTCCGCTGGCATGATCCTCACCCTCATCACCCTGGGCAAGTTCCTGGAGACCCGCTCCAAGGGCAAGACCTCCCAGGCCATCTCCCGCCTGATGGACCTGGCCCCCAAGACGGCTACCGTCCTGCGGGACGGGGCCGAGGCAGAGATCCCGGTGGAGGAGGTCCGGGTGGGCGACCGGGTAGCCGTCCGCCCCGGCCAGTCCATCCCGGTGGACGGTGTCATTGTGGAGGGCAGCTCCGCCGTGGACGAATCCGCCCTCACCGGCGAGTCCCTCCCCGTGGACAAAGGCCCCGGGGACAAGGTGGCCGCCGCTTCCATCAACCGCTCCGGCTACTTCGTTTTTGAGGCCAGCCGGGTGGGCGAGGACACCACCCTGGCCCAGATGATCCGGCTGGTGGAGGAAGCCTCCTCCTCCAAGGCCCCCATCTCCAAGCTGGCCGACAAGGTGGCCGGCGTCTTTGTCCCCACCGTTATGGTCATCGCCGCCATCGCTGCCGGGGCCTGGTGGTTCGCCACTGGCAGCACCACCTCCGCCCTCACCGCGGGCGTGGCCGTGCTGGTCATTTCCTGCCCCTGCGCCCTGGGTCTGGCCACCCCCGTGGCCATCATGGTGGGCACCGGGAAGGGCGCGGAGCAGGGCATCCTCATCAAATCCGCTGAGGCCCTGGAGACCCTCCATCTGGTGGATACCGTGGTACTGGACAAGACCGGCACCCTGACCCAGGGCAGGCCGGTGGTCACCGACATCCTGCCGGGCGAGGACATGGACGAGGAGGGCCTGCTCATCCTGGCCGCCTGCCTGGAGGGCCCCTCGGAGCACCCCCTGGCCGCCGCTATCGTGGAGGAGAGCAGAAGGCGTGGCCTCCCCATCACCTCAGTGGGCGGGTTCACCGCCGTCCACGGCCGGGGCGTCCGGGCCGCCCTGGGAGACCGCACCTGCATGGGCGGCAACCGCGCCATGATGGAGGAGGCCGGGGTGGAACTGGGCTCCTTCCCCGCACGGGCCGAGGAGCTGGCCGCCCAGGGCAAGACCCCCCTCTACTTTGCCGACGAGCACCGGGTGCTTGGCCTGGTGGCTGTGGCCGACACCCCCAAGCCTACCAGCGCCCAGGCGGTAGCCGCCTTCCGGCGGCTGGGGATCGACGTCATCATGCTCACCGGCGACAACCAGCGCACCGCCGGCGCCATCGGCGCACAGCTGGGCGTCTCCCAGGTGATGGCGGAGGTGCTCCCCCAGGACAAGGAGCGCAAGGTGAAGCAGCTCCAGGATCAGGGCAAGAAGGTGGCCATGGTGGGGGACGGCATCAACGACGCCCCGGCGCTGGCCCGGGCCGACGTGGGCTTGGCCATCGGTGCTGGCACCGACGTGGCCATCGAGAGCGCCGACATCGTGCTGATGAAGTCGGACCTGCTGGACGCTGCCGCTGCGGTGGAACTGTCCAAGGCCACCATCCGCAACATCAAGCAGAACCTATTCTGGGCCTTTTTCTACAACAGCCTGGGCATCCCCCTGGCCGCCGGCCTGTTCTATGCCCTGGGGTGGACGGATGTCATGCTCAACCCCATGTTCGCCGCTGCCGCTATGAGCCTGAGCTCGGTATGCGTGGTGACCAACGCCCTGCGTCTTCGGTTCTTCAAGCCCAAGAGCGTCCCTGCCTCCCCTGTTCCCTGCCCCAGCGGCACCTGCCCGGTCCAGCCTGTCCCTGACCCCTCGGAGCAGCCCACATATGAACCACAACATCAGGAAGAACGAAAAGGAGCGAATGAAACGATGGAAAAGAAGATCATGATCAACGGCATGATGTGCGCCCACTGCACCGCCCACGTGGAGAAAGCCCTGGGCACCCTGGAGGGGGTGGCCTCCGTCAAAGCCGACCTGGAGGGCAAGTGCGCCACAGTCACCCTCACTGGTGCGGTGAGCGACCAGTCCCTCACCGACGCAGTCACTGAGGCCGGATACGAGGTGGTGTCCATTCAGTGAAAGCGGACCACGCCCAGGTCGCCCGGCTGCTGAAAACGGCCCGTGGCCAGATCGACGGTATCCTGAAGATGGTGGAGGAGGACCGGTACTGTCTGGACGTCTCCAACCAATTGATGGCCACCCAGTCCATTCTGAAAAAAGCCAACCGCCTGGTACTGAAGGCACACATGAACTGCTGCGTGCGGGAGGCCGTGGACAGCGGGGACCCCGCCCCCAAGCTGGAGGAGCTGGCCGCCCTGCTGGATAAGCTGGCCGACTGAGATCCCGCTCCCCCGGCAGGCAAAATGGATAAAACGCCCCCCTGCCTGGCACACTAGACCGGCAAGGGGGCGTTTTTTTGAAGCATAGATCTACCTGGAAGTCCGTGCTTGCCGGGGCGGCAGCCGGGCTGACCAACGGTTTTTTCGGCGGGGGCGGCGGTTCGGTGCTGGTCCCCATGCTCACCCGGGTGTGCGGACTGGATCAGCGGCGGGCCTTTGCCACCTCAGTGGCGGTCATCCTGCCCCTGTGCGCCCTGTCGGCAGCCGTCTATCTCCTCCGGGGCGGACTGGATCTCTCTGCCGCCCTGCCCTATCTCATCGGCGGCACTGTGGGCGGCTGGGCCGGAGGACGGCTGTTCAAAGGCGTCCGGCTCCCGTGGCTGAAGCGGGGCTTCGGGGCCCTGCTCATCTGGGGCGGCCTGAGGTGTCTGTTGTGAGCGGCTGGCTGATCCCCCTGCTGGTGGGGGCGGCTACCGGGGTCCTGTCCGGCTTCGGCGTGGGGGGCGGCACCCTTCTGCTGGTCTATATGACCACCCTGGCCGGACTGGACCAGCACCTGGCTCAGGGCATCAATCTGCTGTACTTTCTCCCCGCCGGACTCACCGCCCTGCCCGCCCACCTGAAAAACGGATATGTGGAAAAGGGGCTTCTGTTCCCTGCCATCTCCGCCGGCCTGCTCTGCGCCGCGCTGGCCTCATGGGCCGCCACAGCCCTGGACGTGGACCTGCTCCGAAAGCTCTTTGGGGGCTTTCTCATCCTCATCGGCCTGTCCGAGCTGTTCGGTCGGGTAAAAGAAGAAACGTGAAGGCCGCGGGGAAGATCCCCGCGGCCTTTGAATCAGTCAAATTCCAATCTGCATCCCGCCGGAGGAGGACAGTCCATCCTTCTGGAGCATCTGCTCCAGAACCGCCACGTCGGTGGTGATGTCCATAGCATCCCCCTGAAAGAGCTGATCCAGCTGCTTCTCGAAGCCTTCCACCACCTTGCCCATCATCCCCTCGATCCGGCTCATGGCGGCGGCAATGTTCTCCCCCTCTACGCCCTGGGACTCCAGCTGGGCATAGGCCCGGAGGATCTTCAGGGTTGTGGGCAGGTAATAGCTCAGAAAGGCATGGAGCTGGGCAGACCTTTCCGGGTGGCTCTTCTGATACTCGAAAATCTTGGCGGTGATGACCCCGATGCGGTCGATCTGCGCCGAGAGGGCCGCGTCTTCGATGGAGTCGTTCACCGCCCGGATCTCGGCCAGCACCGCGTTCTCCTCGTCCACCGGGGCAGCCTTCTTCTCCTCCGTCTTTTCCTCCTGCGCCGGGGCCGGGTCGTTCAGCCCCTCACCGGAGAGGACCAGCCGGTCCCCGCCGTAGTCCAGGAAACCCAGGGGAAACAGCCCGTCATCCAGCATATCCTCCAGGCAGTCCCGCACCTTGGCCGGGGAGGCACCGGTGGCGGACGCCAGCGTCGAGATGGAGATGGTCTGGCGGCGGCCGATCATGGCCAGATAGTTCCGGTAGGTGCGCACCTGCTTCTTTTTCCGCAGGCCGGCCCACAGCACGCCGGCACCGCCGCCCAGGAAGCAGAGCAGGGGGATGGCGTTCAGCAGCTGGTCCCAGAACCAGATCGCGTCGCCGTGGAGGAGCCAGTAGGACGCATCACCCAGGCAGGCCAGCACCGTGAAGGCGAAGACCGCCGTAATGATCCCGCCCACCTGGATCAGCCTCCGGCCCCGCTTGGCCATCTTCTCCACTACGTCCAGGCACACCGGGGACATATCCTGTTCCGCTTTCCCTTCCTGGCGCTTTTTCTCCCTCCGGCCGGTCTTTTCCTGGCTCCGTGCCGGCTCACTGACAGTGGTCCGGGCCCCCACGGGGGCCTGCCCATCCCGCTGCATATAATAGGGATGGCGCCCCCGGGCCACGCGGCGCTTCCCGCCGCCGAAGAGCCTCAGGGCGATCATCAGCACGCCCACCGGCGGGAAGGCAAACAGAAAGACCAGCGCCAAGATCCAGTACGGCAGGTCACTCATCCCTCCGCCAGAGCTCCTGCGGGGCTCCCATTTTCCGCCGTAGTTCTCATTTCCCTGATCTCCGTAATATGCCATCATTCTGCCTCCCCTGGTGTTCTGCTGTATAGAATACCAGACCCATCCCAAAACAACATTGATTTTTTCTTAAAATTCCTTGAAAATTTCTCTTCTGGGTCTGGCCCTCTCTCTTCCACATACACCATTCTATCATACTGCCGGGAAGGTGAAAAGTAAACCTCCTAAAAATATTTTTCAAAATTGAGGAAATCCGGGGAAATTTGGACGGTCAACTGTAACTGTTCTGTAATTACATTCTGAAACGTAGGATGCTATAATATAGTCTGAAATTATTTGACCTGTCCGTGGGTTCTTGGGCTGAGTGGGACAGGAAGGGGAGTTTTCATGGACGGAGCACGTGTACAGAAAAAAAGCGGCGGAAAGCCCGGCCCAGCCGTCTGGGTCCCGGCCGCCATCCTGGCTGTCCTCCTTGCCGCCTACCTGGGCCTGTGCGGCTGGGTCAGCGCCTCGGACACCATCCTGCCCAACGTCACCGCCGCCGGACTGGACCTGTCCGGCATGACCCAGGCTGAGGCGGAGCAGGCCATCAACGAGAATCTTTCCGTCGCCCAGCAGGCTGGCTCCGGCTGGGCCGTGGACCTGAGCTGCGACGGCTATATTGGTACGCTGGACGGCTCATCCTTTCAGGTGGACGCCGCCTCCCTGGCCCAGGCGTCCCTGTCTGTGGGACGCGGCAGCTTCTTCACCGGGGGGGCCCAGTACCTGCGCCACCTGTTCGGCGCTGCCCAGGACCTTGGTGCCGATCAGGTCCAACTGACAGAGGCGGGCCGTACAGAGCTGGAGCGCCAGCTCCAGGCCGCTGACAGTGCCCTGGGCAGCGGCGGCAGCGAGGATGGCTACACCGCAGACCTGGAGGCGGGCACCCTGACCCTGGTAAAGGGGCACACCCACCGCTCGGTGGACCGCCAGGGAGCGGAGGAGGCGGTGAAGTCTGCCTACGCTCAACTTCTGGCCCAGGGTCAGGCGGACACGGTCCAGCTCCCCATCCTGGATTCCGCTCCTCAGGAGCCGGACTTCCAGGCCATCCACGGGGAGCTGTACGCGGAGGCGGCCAACGCAGCCATCGATCCGGATACCTGCGAGGTGCTGCCCCACACCGTGGGGGTGGACTTTGACACCGCCCAGGCCCAGCGCCTGTTCCAGCAGGCCCAGGAGGGAGAGACCGTGGAGGTCCCCCTCACCGTCACTCAGCCCGACATCACCCAGGAGATACTGGCCGACCGGCTCTTTGCCGACCTGCTGGGGCAGGGTACCAGCCAGGTGAGCGGCTCCTCCAACCGGAAGTTCAACGTGAAGCTGTCCGCTGAGGCCTGCAACGGCGTGATCCTGATGCCCGGCGAGGAATTCTCCTACAACAACACCACCGGAAGCCGTTCCGCCGACAAGGGCTATCTCCCCGCTCCCGTCTACTCCGGCGGCGCCTCCGTGGACGAGACCGGCGGCGGCATCTGCCAGACCTCCTCCACCATCTACTACGCCGTCCTCCACACCACCCTGGAGATCGTGGAGCGCCACGCCCACATGTACTCCGTAGGCTACGTCCCTGACGGCATGGACGCCACCGTCTACTTCGGCCTGTCCGACTTCCGCTTCAAAAACAACACCGACTACCCGGTGAAGATCGTCACTGAGAGCTACGACAAGAACGGCCTGCGCTACCTCACTGTCAAGCTCTACGGCACCAATGTGGACGGCCGGTACGCCGTGCCGGAGCGCACCCAGTTCGACTTTGTATCCCCCACCACCCAGTACCGCGCCGACGAGTCCATCCCACAGGGCACCACTAAGGTGGATGCCAAGCAGAACGCCTACACCGGCCGCTCTGCCCGCGCCTGGCGCGTCATCTATGAGAAGGACGGCACCTTGGTGGAGAAGCAGGATCTGGGGGTCAGCACCTATAAGATGCGCCCCACCACCATCCTCTACAATCCCGCTGACGGCGATCCCTCCACCTGGGTAGACGGGGTCCCCCCCAAGCCCGGCACCCAGCCCGGGACAGAGACCGGGGCCGGCACCGGCACTGGGACGCAGACCGGAACAGAGTCCGGGGGAGGCACCGGCGGTGAGCCTGCCGTCGGCACAGGAACTGACAGCGAGACGTCTGCCGGGGAGTCCGGCAGCAGCTCCTCCGCTCCCACGGAGGATATCCCCGCGCCCGACACAGGGGACGGGGCGGCTGACGGCCCCGCTCAGTCCTCCCCGGAGGACGACCACTACGGGTATGAGATCCCCGCCGGGGAGCTTCCGCCCGGCTATTGAGCACATATCTTACCATACAGAAGAGGTCCGTTTCCTATGTTTCAAGGTTTTTCTCAGGGCGCCGTGGATTTTCTGTGGGGCGTCCGATTCAATAATGAGCGCAGCTGGTTCGAGGCCCACAAGCAGGAGTATCTGGATCTGGTCATCGCTCCCCTCCAGGAGCTGGGCCGCCAGGTCCATGCCGCCATGACCGCCGCCTATCCCAAGGAGCAGCTGAACCTTCATGTCTCCCGCATCTACCGGGATGCACGGCGGCTCCACGGCCGCGGCCCCTACAAGGACCACCTGTGGTTCACCATCCGGCCCGAGCAGGAGGGGTGGACCCATGTCCCCGCCTTCTATTTTGAGATCGCGCCGGAGTATCACAGCCTGGGGATGGGCTATTACGGCGCCGAGCCCGTCACCATGGCCAAGTTCCGCTCCCGCATCGACCGGGACCCGGCCCCTATGGAGAAGCTGGCCCGCCGGCTCAGCCGGCAGCACCGATTCGTGCTGGAGGGCGAAATGTACAAACGCCCCAAAGGGGACCCCGGCCCCCTGCTCTTTCCCTGGTACAACCGGAAAAACATCGCCCTGACCTGGGACCGCAACTGCGAGGGCTCCCTGTTCACCCCCGAGCTGGCTGGGGAGGCGGAGGAGAGCTTCCGCTTCCTCAAGCCCTACTACGATTACTTTCTCTCCCTCCGTGGCGACCCAGCCCCGGATGCCTCCCGCTGATACCCGCGGCCCCTGGGACAGCCCCCGGGGGCCGCATCCTTTTTGAAAAATTTTATATTTTTTCCACAAAACCTCTTGACATCCACCTGTCTTTGTGGTACATTATAGCCAGAAAGGATGAGTCCAATGTTTTAAGAAGTCTGATTGATCAGATGTCACTCCCCCAGACAAGGGGATGCGTAACATGCATCAAATCTTTTCCTGATGTAAGCGGTTCCAGGCGATGAAGTCCATGCCGGCAGTGGTCAGCAAAAGAACAGCATCTCAGCGAAGCGCGCGCACGACATCTGAACCCCACGCGTTGCCACAGAAAAAGCATCTCAGCAAGCGAAAAGGAACGTTCCAACAGACAATGCCTCATGTATGAGGGAGCACCGAAGCGTTGGGTGCAAAATGAAACTGGTTGTGCAACAGTGTTCCGGAGACTGCTAAAGAGCAAAAAACGTGGTCGCGCGAATCTGTAGAAAGAGAGGTAAACAATTGATGTTAGATAACAAGAATGGACAGAAATAACCCCTGACTGTGAGTGAACCGAGGGTGCAACAGTCAGGGGTTATTTCTTTTTATTCTTGTATCTCTGAGGAAGGCCGGCGGAGCATTGCTCCGCCGGCCCTGATTTGTCGAAAAAGTGGTGCTGTCACTTTCCGAATAGACTTGATTTTTTGTACCTGCACATGTCAAACTCTGTGAAGCCCTTTTTGCAGGCTGTGCAGCATGACTCACTCACTTGTCCAGCATGGCACTCTTCTGCTCTCCTCTGCTGTCGTCACATCTCAATAAAAATCTCGCTGTCCGCCCGCCGGGCATAGAGCTCCTCCAGCTCGTGCTGATGGTACAGATAGCCCTCGTGGTCAAAGTACTTGGCGCCCTTGGGGCACTTCTTCACGCAGGCACAGCACTTGATGCACTTCCCCACCACACTGGACACGTCGTTGGGGTCGATGGCTGCCATGGGGCAGAGACGGGCACACAGGCCGCACTTGACGCACTTGTCCGAGTCAGTCACCGGCTTGGCCTTCAAAAAGTCCTTGATGGGCTCCCCGTGGCGGTCCCTGGGGGTATAGTAGGGGCGGATGGGGTCACAGCCCGCCACATAGGCAGGGATCTCTGGGGCCCGCTCCAGACCCTTCACCTTCTCCGCCGTCTTGTGAGCCAGCTCCTCTACCAGTGCCATATCCTGGGCGTCGGGCCTGCCCGCCCCCAGGGTCCTGGAGAAAGAGTGCTCCCCCACGAAAGCGCCGCCCGCCACGGTGTGAAAGCCGTCCGCCTCCAGCACGTTGCGCAGTTCGATCAGCCCGTCGTCAAAATTCCGGTTGCCGAACAGAGACACCGGCACAGCCAGGGCCCCGTTTCCCTTCACCTTGTCCCGGATATAGGGCAGCAGCAGATTGGGCACCCGCCCGGCATACACCGGGGTGCCGAAAATCACCAGATCCCCCGGCCCGAAGGACAGCTCCCCCTCCCGGTCCTTAGGCAGGTTGAAGCAGAAGGTCTTATACTCCGCCCCCAGATCCTCCGCCGCGATCTTCGCCATCCGGGTCACTACTTTTTCCGTGGTCCCGGTACCGCTGAAATAGACCGCCCACACGCGTTGCATCTCCATTTTCTGTTCCTCCTTGTCTTTCTCCCTGTGTCATTACCGCGGGTCAGGCATCAAATTTCTCCACCAAGCTGTCTGCCACGCAGCGCTCCTTGATCTCCTTCAGGGGGACCATATGGGGCTGAGTCATATGGTCCTCCTGGGCCTTTCGTTCGGTCCACCGCTCCACCAGCAGCAGCTTGTCTGGTTCGTCCACAGCCTCAAAATACTGGTACTGGAGGCAGCCCTCCTCTGCCAGCACCGCCTTCTGGATGCCGTGCTCGGACACCTCCCGCAGGAACTCCGCCCGCAGCCCGGGTTTCATGGTATAGGTCACGTTGAGAATAAACGCCATGGAATCATTCTCCTTTCTTCTGTCCATAATATAGGGGGCGGAGAGGCCTCCTCAGCCCCGTAGCCTTCTGTGATCCAGATATCCCTCCAAAATCAGGGAGGCCGCCACCGCATCCACCGTCTTTTTTCGCTTTCTGGCGTTTTTTCCCGCCTCAAACAGGATACGGTGGGCGTCCACGGTGGTCCGCCGTTCGTCCCAGAGCACGGGCCGGAGCCCCGCGGTGTCCTCCACCAGGGCTGCGAAGTCCCGGTACAGCTCCGCCCGGGGGCCCTCGGTGCCGTCCATGTTCCGGGGATACCCCATCACCAGCTCCTCCACACCGTGCTCCTGGACCAGCCGGGCGATCTCCCCTGCCACTTCCTCCGCCTTTCTGCTGTGGATAGTCGTGGTAGTCCCGGTGAGGAAGCCGGTAGGGTCGGAAATGGCGATGCCGGTATGGGCATCGCCGTAGTCGATGGCCATGATCCGCATAAACTCCCCCCTCTCCCGCTCCGCGTTTTTTTGTCAACTGTACTATACCGCACTCCCCGCAAAAAAACAACCCTGTCCGCCCAATTTCCTCTTGACGCCGCGCTTTCCTTGTGTTATAGTGACACTACCTGTGAAAAGGGGCTTTTTTGTTCTGCGCATTTTTACGGTGTATGCGCAGGCACCCCTCCCCCATCTCTCGGGACACAGGGAGGCAATCGCCGGATCCCACCGTGAGCATGTCAGACACAGCCCTGCTGTGTCTCGTATGGCTGGATTCGGCTTTCAGAGCCTGATCCAGCTTTTTTTGCTGTTGGCTCACATCAGCGGGGCGGCCCGGACCGGCCGTTCTCCGCAATACTTAAAGGAGGTGCCGAACATATGGCAAGCAAGGCCGGTGCTCGCATCAAGATCACCCTGCGGTGCTCTGAGTGCAAGCAGAGAAACTACAACACCATGAAAAACAAGAAGAATACCCCCGACCGTCTGGAGCTGAACAAGTACTGCCCCTTCTGCAGAAAGCATACCGTCCACAACGAGACGAAGTAATGCGTCTCCAGATGGCTGAAAGGAAAGAAGGGTAACTGAATGTCTGAAAACGAAAAGATGGAGCAGGGCCAGGGCTCTGCCTCCGCTTCCGAAAAGGCCGACAAGGCGAAGAAGGACAAGAAGCCTGAAAAGCAGAAGAAGCCCAGTATTTTCGCCCGCATCGGCAAGTGGCTCAAGGACATGAAGAGCGAGCTGAAGAAGGTCCAGTGGCCCAGCTTCAAGCAGACGATGAACAACACCGGGATCGTCATCCTCTGCGTCATCGTGGTGGGCATCTTCATCTGGCTCTTTGACGCGGTGGCCGGCGCTTTGATCGAGTTCCTGCTCGGCCTGTTCCGCTGATAGGTGGCGAATATGTCTGACGGCGCGCAGTGGTATGTGGTCCACACCTATTCCGGATACGAAAATACGGTGAAGGCCACCATTGAGAAGTACGTGGAAAACCGCGGTCTTCAGGATCTGATTCACGAGATCAGCATCCCCCTGGAGACCGTCACCGAGATCACAGACAACGGGCCCAAAGAGGTGGAGCGCAAGGTCTTCCCCGGCTATGTGCTGGTGAAGATGGTCATGACCGACGAGTGCTGGCACATCGTGCGCAACATTCGCGGCGTCACCGGCTTCCTGGGCTCCGGCAACAAGCCCATCCCCCTGTCTGAAAGTGACATCGCCGCCCTGGGCGTGGAGAAGCGCGAGATCGTGGTGGGCTACGAGGTGGGAGACAGCGTCAAGATCACCGATGGCGCCCTGGAGTCCTTCCTGGGCACAGTGGAGGAGATCGACCTGGACCGCAGCAAGGTCCGTGTGGTGGTGTCCATGTTTGGACGGGAGACCCCCGTGGAGCTGGAACTGGACCAGGTGGAGCCTGTTAAAGCCTGACCCATCGAAACACAATCCTGCCGCGTGCAGACGCGGCCCGTGGGAGGGACGGAACGGTCCGTCCCGCCAGTTGGACCCGCCGGGCACGGCCTGAGCTGGTCCATATCCAACCACATTTTTCATATGGAGGTGCTCTTTCGTGGCACAGAAAGTAACTGGATACGTAAAACTTCAGATCCCCGCCGGCAAGGCGACGCCGGCCCCCCCTGTTGGCCCCGCTCTGGGCCAGCATGGCGTGAACATCGCCGCTTTCACCAAGGAATTCAATGAGCGGACCAAGAACGATGTGGGCATGATCATCCCCGTCATCATCACCGTCTACGCTGACCGTTCCTTCACTTTCATCACCAAGACCCCCCCCGCCGCCGTGCTCATCAAGAAGGCCTGCAGCATCGAGTCCGGCTCCGGTGTGCCCAACAAGACCAAGGTCGCTACCATCAGCAAGGAAGACGTGCGCAAGATCGCTGAGACCAAGATGCCCGACCTGAATGCCGCCAGCATCGAGGCCGCTATGAGCATGATCGCCGGTACTGCCCGCTCCATGGGCGTCGTCGTGGGCGAGTAAGGAGGGTGTGAACAATGTTTAGAGGCAAGAAATATCAGGAGAGCGCCAAGCAGATCGACCGCGCTGCTCTGTACGATACCAATGAGGCCATGGAGCTGATCGTCAAGACCGCTCCCGCCAAGTTCGACGAGACCGTCGAGCTCCATGTGAAGCTGGGCGTTGACTCCCGTCACGCCGACCAGCAGGTCCGCGGCGCCATCGTGCTGCCCCACGGCACCGGCAAGACCCAGCGCGTGCTGGTCTTCGCCAAGGCCGCCAAGGCGGACGAGGCCAAGGCCGCCGGCGCCGACTATGTGGGCGAGATGGACCTGGTGGAGAAGATCCAGAAGGAAAACTGGTTCGACTTCGACGTGGTGGTCGCCACCCCCGACATGATGGGCGTGGTGGGCCGTCTGGGTAAGGTGCTGGGTCCCAAGGGCCTGATGCCCTCTCCCAAGGCCGGCACTGTCACCATGGATGTGACCAAGGCCGTCAACGAGATCAAGGCCGGTAAGGTGGAGTACCGCCTGGACAAGACCAATATCATCCACTGCCCCATCGGCAAGGTGTCCTTCGGCGCTGAGAAGCTCTCCGAGAACTTCAACGCCATCATGGGCGCTATCGTAAAGGCCAAGCCCGCCGCTGCCAAGGGCCAGTACATCAAGAGCTGCGTGGTGGCTTCCACCATGGGCCCCGGTGTCAAAGTCAACGGCGCGAAGCTGATGTGATCATCTGATTGCCCTCCCCCGCAGTTTCCCGGGGACTGCGGGGGAGGCTTTCTTCCCTGTGCATCAGATTTTTTAAATTTTCGGAAAAGTCCTTGACTTTCCCTCCTTTTTCGGATATACTATCATCTGCGTTCAAAGACAGCAGGCGGCGCAAGTGGAAGTCCTGCCGAGGATGCAGCCAGAAACATGATCCATATTGTGTTTTTACGCTGTTTTCACGCTTTGGGCGCGGAAAACAGCGTTTTTTCGCGTTTCCCACTATTCTCTGGAGGTGAACCCAAAATGCCTAACGCATCTGTTCTGGAACAGAAGAAAGCCATTGTGGCTGAACTGACCGAAAAGCTGCAGAACGCCGCCAGCGGTGTGCTGGTGGATTACAAGGGCATCACCGTGGCTGAGGATACCGCTCTGCGCAACGAGCTCCGCAAGAACAACGTGGAGTACGCTGTCGTCAAGAACACCCTCACCCGCTTTGCTGCTCAGAATGCCGGCCTGGGCGATCTGTCCGACTCCCTGAATGGCACTACTTCTCTCGCCATCAGCCACGAGGACCCCATCGCTCCCATGCGCGTCATCAACAAGTTCGCCAAGCAGTTCAACGGCGCCAAGTTCGTCATCAAGGCCGGCTTCATGGACGGCAAGATCCTTCCCCTGGATGAGATCAACGCCATGGCCGAGCTGCCCTCCAAGGAGGTCCTGCAGGCCCAGGTCCTGGGCACCATGCTGGCCCCCATCACCAGCCTGGCCATCGTCCTGAAGGCCATTGCCGAGGAGAAGGGCGGCTTCGTAGAGGCCGCTGCCGAGCCCGAGGCCGCCCCCGCCGAGTAAGTATCGGCACCCATAACATTTTGACTGAAAACAACTTTTAGGAGGTACATTCATTATGGCTAGCGAGAAGATTACCGCTCTGATTGAGGAAGTCAAGGGCCTGACCGTTCTGGAGCTGTCCGAGCTGGTGCATGCCCTGGAGGACGAGTTCGGCGTTTCCGCCGCCGCTATGGCCGCTCCCGCTGCTGGTGCCGGCGCTGCCGCTCCCGCTGCTGAGGAGAAGACCGAGTTTGACGTGGTCCTGGCCAGCTTTGACGCCGCCGCTAAGATCAAGGTCATCAAGGCTGTCCGTGAGATCACCGGCCTGGGCCTGGCTGAGGCCAAGGCTATGGTCGAGGGCGCTCCCAAGACTCTGAAGGAGGCTGTCTCCAAGGATGAGGCCGAGGAGCTGAAGAAGAAGCTGGAAGAGGCCGGCGCCAAGGTCGAGCTGAAGTAAGCTTTTCCCCAGACAGAAGTCAACGGGCCCCAGGGCAAAATGCCCCGGGGCCCGTTTTTTCTTTTTCTCCCTCTGTCCTCCGCCGCTGTTTCGTGTTATCCTAGTACCATCACAGCATCCCCGATCTTAATAATGGGAGGAATCCATCATGCGGAAAAATTTTGGCCCCAAGCCCTACCTCTATCCCCAGCCGGTGCTGATCATCGCCACCTATGGAGAGGACGGGACCCCAGATGCCATGAACGCCGCCTGGGGCGGGATCAGCGACAGCAACCGTGTCGCTATGTATCTAAGCGCGGGACACAAGACCGTACAGAACATTCTGTCCCGAAAGGCTTTCACTGTAAGCATGGCGGACGAGGACCATGTGGTGGAGTGTGACTATGTGGGTATCGTGTCCGCCAACCAGGTGCCTGACAAGCTGGCCCGAGCCGGTCTCCACACCACCATAAGCCAGTTTGTGGACGCCCCCCTCATTGACGAACTGCCAATGGCGCTGGAGTGCCGGTTTCTCAGCTTTGACGAGGAGACGGAGCTGCTCCTGGGGGAGATCATCAACGTCAGCGCCGAGGAGTACATCCTGGGGGAAGATGGGAAGATCGATCCCGCCAAGCTGCGCCCCATCTCCTTCGACCCGGTCAATCACGACTATCTGGCCCTGGGAGAGAAGGTGGGCCGCGCTTTCCAGGATGGAAAAAGGCTAAAGTGAGCTCTCCGGGAGGGGTTTGGGGCCCTTTCTGGAGCGGCCGCCTTATTTCCGCAGCCGGAACACCTGGCTGAGATAGACTCCCTGGGCGCTCAGGGCGGCCAGATACAGCACTCCGCCGAAGAGTAGGCTGGCCGCCCCGCCTGCCAGCAGGGAGACGCCGCTGTCCTTCAGCCACCGAAAGAGGAGGTTGGAGGTCAGGGCCGCCAGCAGTGCGGCCAGCCCCGGCGCGGTCACCCACCGGAACAGGCTGGGCCGCAGCCCGGTGTAACGCACCACCAGCCAGCCGTTGAGCAGGGCCCCCGCCGCTGCTGAGACCAGAGTCCCCGCCACGAAGCCGCGGATGCCCACCCCCGGGAGGCCCACGGTGAAGGTGAAGGCCAGCTGTATGCCGTCACAGATCAGGTCCGCCATGGCGTGGCTCCCCGGCCGTCCCACGCCGTTGAGCACGCCCCCAAGGGTGGACTGGTAGCAGCTCAGCGCCATGGCCGCCGCCAGGGGGAGCAGGTGTTCCCCCGCCGAGGGCTGACCGAACATCACCCGGGCCAGGTCCGGCCCAAGCACCACCATCAGCGCCATGGAGGGAAGAATGAGCACCGACACCGCCAGCATGGCCCGCCCGGCCCGCCTCCTCACCTCTTCCGGGCGGTCTAGTGCCGTGGAGTAGGCCAGCCTGGGGACCAGCACCAGATTCAGCGCCCCCAGAAAGACAGTGGGCAGGGCCAGCATGGGCAGGGTCATCCCGCACACCACGCCGAACTCCGACATGGCCGCCGCCCGGTCCATGCCGCTCTCCACAAGCTTCTGTGGGATAAGGGCGGCGTTCACCGCCGACATCAGATTACCCAGCAGGGCGGTGGCCCCCACAGGGACGGCGATGGAGGTCACCCGCCGGGCCAGAGTCCCGCCCCGCTCCCCCGGCCCCGTCCGGCCGATCCGCGCCATCCGCCGGCGGTAGAGCACTGTCAGCGCCACGGCGGAAAAGATCTCACAAATCACCATGCCGGTGACGATCAGCCCCACCGTCCGCTCTGGGTTCTGGGGCAGAAACAGCACCAGCAGCCCCAGCACCGCCGCCGCCCGGATGAACTGCTCCATCAGCTCCACGACAGCAGGCGGGCGGACCACTCCGGTCCCATAGAAAAAGTGCTTGTGGATGTTCTCCACCCCGGTGAGAGCCACGCAGGGCAGCAGCAGGATCAGCCCCAGCTGGGTCCGGGCATCCCCCAGCAGATAGACCGAGATGGGGTCATAGAAGGCCACCACTGCCGCCGATACCGGCAGGAGCCCCACTCCCAGGGCGGTGAGGCACATCCGCCTGGTCTGCGCCACTCCCTTTCCGTTTCCCAGGGCCAGATACTGGGAGCTGAGGTTGGACATGGCTGCGGTCAGCCCCACAGCGGTGAGGGACAGCAGTACCGAGCACACCGGCATCAACAGCTGATACAGCCCCATCACCTCCGCCCCCACCAGCCGGGACAGGGCCACCCGGTAACAGAACGACAGCCCCTGTGATACCGCCGCCAAGGCGGTCAGAAACAGGGCGCTGCTTCCAGCGGACCATTCATCGTGACGCAGCAAATCCAGTCCCTCCTCCCCGCCCCAGCGGGCGGTCCTCCCTTCACTGTATTCACGCCGCCGCCCCGCCATTCCTGCAAGAAATTCGTTATCTTTTTCACATATTTCTCTCGTTCCAGGGGAGAATCATGCCTGAATTGACCAAAAACTGGCGTATCTTTACCTTTGTCACCAGACGCCTTGCTTCCGCCCGGGAAATCGTTTATAGTACGATTAAGAAAGAGATCCCGCCCCCTTTATCCCCGTGATTTTCTGGAAGAAGAATGAGACACTGTAAAAAGGAGGATACCCCTATGGCTTTTGTAGAATTTGAGCAACGCGGCCACGTGGGCCTCATCACCATCAACCGCCCGGAAGTCCTGAACGCCCTGAACCTGGAGGTCATCGAACAGCTGGACGATATCCTGCTGCGCGCAGAATCCCAGGAGGATGTCCACGTCATCGTTATCACCGGCGCCGGACGCTCCTTCGTGGCCGGTGCCGACATCGGCGAGATGGTCAACTATACCGCCGACGACGCCAAGCGCTTCAGCCATCATGGAAACAATACCATGATGCACATCACCCGCTTCCCCAGCCCGGTGATCGCCGCAGTCAACGGCTTCGCCCTGGGCGGCGGCTGTGAGCTGGCCATGTCCTGCGACATTCGGGTAGCCAGTGAAAAGGCAACCTTCGGCATGCCTGAGGTTGGGCTGGGCATCACTCCCGGTTTCGGCGGCACCCAGCGCCTTCAGCGCATCGTAGGCATGTCCACCGCCATGGAGCTGGTGCTCACCAGCCGCACCATCGACGCCCAAGAGGCCCTTCAGATCGGTTTGGTCAAGCATGTCTACCCTGCCGACGTGATGCTGGACAAGGCTCTGGAGCTCGCCGACCTGATCGCCTCCCGCCCCCAGGTGGCAGTCCGCCAGGCCAAGCAGGCCATCCGCATCGGCAAACAGATCGACATCAACTCCGCCATCGCCTTTGAGTCAGAGGCCTTCGGCCTGTGCTTTTCCACTGAGGACCAGAAGGACGCCATGCACGCCTTCCTGAACAAGGAGAAGATCACCACCTTCAAAAACCGCTGAATCCGTTCCGCCGCCCCAGCGGCAGGGCGCTTTCCCAATATCACTTCTGAAAGACAAGGAGATCGAGATGTCATGAAAAAAATCGTAGTTGTAGGCGGCGGCACCATGGGCCTGGACATCGCCCACACCTTTGCTCGCAGCGGCCATGCCGTCGTGGTCCGGGAGATCAGCGATGAGCTGGCGGAGAAGTCTCACAGCCGGCTGGTGGCCGCGCTGGATAAGCTGGTGGCCAGAGGCAAGATGGACGAGGCCAAGAGGGCCGAGATCCTGGGCAACATGACCTTCACCACTGACCTGGCCGCCGCAGCTGACGCCGACCTGGTGCTGGAGGCCATCGTGGAGAACCTGGACGTGAAGAAGAGCCTGTTCCAGGAGCTGGACGGCATCTGCAAGGCAGACACCATCTTTGCCACCAACACCTCCTCCATCTCCATCACCGCCATCGCCGCCGCCACCCAGCGGGCCGACCGCTTCATCGGGATGCACTTCTTCAATCCCGCCACTGTGATGAAGCTGGTGGAGGTCATCCGGGGCGTCCACACCTCCCAGGAGACCTATGACGCCATCTGCCAGCTGTCCGCCGACATCGGCAAGGAGGCCGTGGAGGTAGCTGAAGCCCCCGGCTTCGTGGTCAACAAGATCCTGATCCCCATGATCAACGAGGCCATCGGTCTGGTGGAGACCGGCGTGGCTACCCCCGAGGGTATCGACACTGCCATGAAGCTGGGTGCCAACCACCCCATGGGCCCCCTGGCCCTGGGCGACCTGGTGGGCCTGGACGTCTGCCTGGCCATCATGGATACCCTGTATGCCGAGACCCACGACCCCAAGTACCGTGCCGCCCTGCTGCTGCGGAAGATGGTCCGTGGAGGCCTGCTGGGCCGTAAGACCGGCAAGGGTTTCTACGATTACTCCAAGTAAGCGGCCTGCTGACAAAAACGTCGGGAAGGAAAGCTTTCCTCCCCGGCGTTTTTCTATTTTCCTTTGTTCTTCTTGTACCCGCTGTGCTCCAGCCTCCACGCGGCGTCCAGCAGCGCCATCCCGGCCAGCATCAGGAGCTGGTCCACCGCCCCCGGGGCCCCTCTCAGGCTGTCATACTGGCTCCCCATCGGCGTTGAGGAGACCCCCAGGCACACAAGGCCCAGAGCAATGGAGATATATGTCACGTATCGATTTGCAAAATTAAAAACTTTACCACTTCTGTATTGGAATCCCTTCTTTCTTGTTCAAATTAATAATTCTTTCTTATCCTTTTTACTTTTTTTCTTTTTTGAAGGTCAAGAAAAGCATACTTTCAAGCAATATCCGCAAATATCATCATTTTGCCCAAAATTTTGTCGCAAAAACTGTACATTTTACCGTATTTGTTTTTCTTGCGCCCATATGGGAAAAACGATATAATTTGAGGGACAGGAAGTCATCTATCGCAGCCTGATTGGCGCCGCAACAACGGGTCCCTATCCGTCGTTGCGCTTTTTCTGGTCTTCTTTTGTTAAAAATCTAACGAAAGAAGGCGGAGCGCCCCGGCTGAGCCCCCATGGGAGGCGGAGATCTGAGGAAAAAACGGCGGACCTCAGATCACCGTCTTGCTTGCATGTCCTGTCTAGGTGGTCCGGCCCTGCTGCTCCGGGACATCGCGCACGGTGGCTGCCGGGCAGCGCAGTCGGAACAGGGCTTCCATGATTGTTCCAAGTAAATAAAATTAGGAGGACGAAAAAATGGATTTTCATCTGTCGAAAGAGCAAGAGATGATCCGCAAGATGTACCGCGAATTCGCGGAAACTGAGGTCAAGCCCCTCGCCGAGGAGTTGGACGAGGAGGAGCGCTTCCCCATGGAGACCGTGGAGAAGATGGCCAAGCTGGGCATGATGGGCATCTACTTCCCCAAGCAGTATGGCGGCGCCGGCGGCGATGTGCTGTCCTATGCCATGTGTGTGGAGGAGTTGGCCAAGGTGTGCGGCACCACCGCCGTCATCGTGTCCGCCCACACCTCCCTGTGCTGCGCCCCCATCTTTGAGCACGGCACCGAGGAGCAGAAGATGAAGTATCTGCCTGACCTGCTCTCCGGCAAGAAGATCGGTGCCTTCGGCCTGACTGAGCCCAATGCCGGCACCGACGCCTCCGGCCAGCAGACCATGGCCGTGCTGGAGGGCGACCACTACGTCCTGAACGGCTCCAAGTGCTTCATCACCAACGGCAACGTGGCCGATACCTTCGTGGTCTTTGCCATGACCGACAAGAGCAAGGGCAACCACGGCATCTCCGCTTTCATCGTGGAGAAGGATTTCCCCGGCTTCTCCACCGGCAAGCACGAGAAGAAGATGGGCATCCGCGGCTCCTCCACCTGCGACCTGATCTTTGAGGACTGCATCGTTCCCAAGGAGAACCTTCTGGGCAAGGAGGGCCAGGGCTTTAAGATCGCCATGATGACCCTGGACGGCGGCCGCATCGGCATCGCTGCGCAGGCCCTTGGCCTGGGCGAGGGCGCCGTGGATGAGGCCGTCAAGTACACCAAGGAGCGCGTCCAGTTCGGCCGCCGCATCTCCCAGTTCCAGAACACCCAGTTCCAGCTGGCTGACATGCACACCCGCATGCAGGCCGCCCAGTATCTGGTCTACTCCGCTGCCATGAAGAAGCAGAACCACGAGCCCTACTCCATGGACGCAGCCATGGCCAAGCTGTTCGCCGCCGAGGCTGCCAGCGATGTGACCCGCCGCGCCGTCCAGCTGTTCGGCGGCTACGGCTACACCCGTGAGTACCCCGTGGAGCGCATGATGCGCGATGCCAAGATCACCGAGATCTATGAGGGCACTTCCGAGGTCCAGCGGATGGTCATTGCCAATCACCTGGGCGTGAAATAAGATAGGAGGCAGTTTCGAAATGAAAATCATTGTTTGTGTCAAGCAGGTCCCCGACACCTCCGGTAAGGTGGCGGTCAATCCCGATGGTACCCTGAATCGTGCCTCCATGGCCACCATCACCAACCCCGACGACCTGAACGCCGTTGAGGCCGCTCTGGCTCTGAAAGATCAGACCGGCGCTGAAGTGGTCGTGATCTCCATGGGCCCCCCTCCCGCAGAGGGCATGCTGCGTGAGATCCTGGCCCGCGGCGCTGACCGCGCGGTACTGGTCTCCGCCCGCGAGTTCGGCGGTTCCGATACCTACGCCACCTCCCAGATCCTGGCCGCTGCCATCAAGAAAATCGGCCTGGAGGACGACGACGTGGTCTTCTGCGGCCGTCAGGCCATCGACGGCGACACTGCTCAGGTCGGTCCCCAGATCGCCGAGAAGCTGGGCATCCCCCAGGTCTCCTACGCCGCCGACATCCAGAAGGAGGGCGAGACCCTCACCATCAAGCGGATGCTGGAGGACGGCTACATGACCATCAAGGTCAACACCCCTTGCCTGATCACCTGCATCAAGGAGCTGAACACCCCCCGCTACATGAGCGTGCCCGGCATCTTTGAGTGCTACAGCAAGCCCTATGAGGTCTTTGGCTATGAGACCCTGAAGGATGATCCCCTCATCGACCCCACCACCATCGGCCTGAAGGGCTCCCCCACGAACATCTTCAAGTCCTTCACTCCTCCCCAGAAGGGTGCCGGCATGATGCTGGAAGGCGCCGACAAGGCCACCTGCGATAAGCTGGCCGGCATTCTGGCCACCAAGCATATCATCTGATAGAAGGGAGAATGAAGAATATGTCTACTTTTAATAGTGCTGATATCGCTGCCTTCACTGGCGGCGTATGGGTCTTCTGCGAGCAGCGCCAGGGCAAGATGATGTCCACCTCCTACGAGCTGATCTCCGAGGGCCGCAAGCTGGCCGACGAGCGCGGCACCAAGCTGTACGGTCTGCTGCTGGGCGACGGCATCGAGGGCATCGCCAAGGAGCTGGGCGGCTACGGCGCTGACGGCGTGTATGTCTGTGACCACCCCCTGCTGAAGGAGTACACCACCGACGCCTACACCAAGGTCATCTGCGACGTGGTGGAGGAGTTCAAGCCCGAGGTGCTGCTGATCGGCGCCACCAACATCGGCCGTGACCTGGGTCCCCGCTGCGCGGCCCGCCTGCACACCGGCCTGACCGCCGACTGCACCCACCTGGACATCGACATGGACACCTATGTGGACTTCCTGCGCAACAGCTCCACCTTGGACGTGGACAAAATCAAGTTTGACATGGAAGACACCAACCTGAAGATGACCCGTCCCGCTTTCGGCGGCCATCTGATGGCGACCATCATCTGCCCCCGCTTCCGTCCCTGCATGGCTACCGTCCGTCCCGGCGTAATGAAGAAGGCCGCTTTCGACCAGGCCAAGGCTGACGCCTGCGAAATCATTAAGCCCAGCTTTGCCCTGTCCGCCGACGACCTGGACACCCAGGTGGTGGAGGTGGTCAAGGCCGCCAAGAAGCTGGTGGACCTGATCGGTGCCGACGTGGTCGTCTCCGTGGGCCGCGGCATCAGCAAGGATGTGGAGGGCGGCATCAAGCTGGCCGAGGAGCTGGCCGAGGTCCTCGGCGGCGTCGTGGGTGCCTCCCGTGCTGTTGTAGACTCCGGCTGGATGTCTGCTGACCACCAGGTCGGCCAGACCGGCAAGACCGTGCACCCCAAGATCTATGTTGCTCTGGGCATCTCCGGCGCCATCCAGCACAAGGCCGGCATGCAGGATTCCGAGTGCATCATTGCCGTCAATAAGAACGACACCGCCCCCATTTTCGAGGTCGCGGACTACGGCATCTGCGGCGACCTGTTCAAGGTCACTCCCCTGCTCATCGATGCCATCAAGGCTGCCAAGGCTGCGAAGTAATATCTTTTCTGACCGTTCTGCGGGCTGCTCTCTTTGGAGAGCAGCCCGCTTTTTCGATTTCGCCTTATTTTTTTGCATGTTTCGTTTTTTCTTCCGTCATTTTGCACAGCTTTGGGAGACGCCATAGATTTCAAAGAAATTTCCGTTCCAAATGTAACATACTTTATATTCTTTCTCTCCTCTCCCTGTTCCATGACGGCAAATTTGCAGTTTTTCCGCAAAGTGCAGGGCTTTTTTTGAAAAATTTTTTCTTTTTCTTCCTTTTTTTCGCCCCATCACCATTTGAAGCCATCCCATCCGCTCCCCGCCTTGTGTATTTTCCCCATTGACAGTTGTCCTTCCTGCCAATATAATGGGCTCCAAACCTGAAAATTCCCTTATTTTATTCAGGTCTGCGGGCCGCTCCAGACCCGCCTCTGTTTCCATTTGACAGGAGGTTATGAAGATGAAAAAGTTTCTTGCCATGGCCCTGACCGGCGTGATGTGTGTCGGCCTGCTGGCCGGCTGCTCCAACGGCTCTTCCGGCACCACCAGCGCCCCTTCCGGCGGCTCCTCCGCTTCCACCCCGGCTTCCAGCACCGCCGGCGCGGATGGTGCAATCAAGATCGGCGGCATCGGCCCCCTGACTGGCTCCGCCGCCACCTATGGCATCGCCACCAAGCAGGGGGCTGAGATCGCGGTGGACGAGATCAACGCCCTGGGCGGTATCCAGCTCTCCCTGGAGTTTCAGGATGACGAGGGTGACGCTGAGAAGGCCATCAACGCCTACAACGCCCTGAAGGGCAACGGCATGCAGATCGTCTATGGCTGCACCACCACCACTCCCTGCGTCTCCGTGGCTGCTGAGACCTTCAACGAGCGCTACTTTCAGCTGACTCCCTCCGCTTCCTCCACCGACGTCACTGCCGGCAAGGATAACGTCTTCCAGATGTGCTTCACTGACCCCGACCAGGGCGTCACCGCTGCCAACTATGTGGCGGAAAATGGCCTGGCTACCAAGGTGGCTGTGATCTACAACAACGGCGACGCCTACTCCACCGGCATCGCCCAGGGCTTCATCTCCCAGGCCGCCGAGGTGGGCCTGGAGGTCGTGGCTGAGCAGACCTTCCCCGATGACACCAACACCGACTTCACCGTGCAGCTGAACGCCGCCAAGGACGGGGGCGCTGAGCTGGTGTTCATGCCCATTTACTACACCCCCGCTTCCCTGATCCTGAATCAGGCCAAGAGCATGGGTTATGAGCCGACTTTCATGGGCGGCGACGGCATGGACGGCATCCTGGCCATCGAGGGCTTCGACACCTCCCTGGCGGAGGGCCTGCTGCTGATGACCCCCTTCAACGCCTCCGCCACTGACGAGCGCACTGCCAGCTTCGTCTCCGAGTACCAGACGCGCTACAATGAGATCCCCAACCAGTTCGCCGCTGACGGCTATGACTGCATCTACGCCATCTACGAGGCCTGCCAGAAGGCCGGTGTCACCGCCGACATGAGCCACGAGGATATCTGCGCCGCCCTGATCTCCACCTTCACCTCCTCCGACTTCAGCGTAGACGGACTCACTGGCTCCGGTATGACCTGGGCCGCCACCGGTGAGATCTCCAAGGCTCCCCTGGTCTTCGAGGTGCAGGACGGCGTCTACGTCGCCCGCTGATTTTCCGAACTCCCCTTTTTCCCGGGAAATCCATGGAACGGGCTGCCGGGGTCCCCTCGGCAGCCCGTGTCCCTTATTCTTGCACGCATGGCGAAAACGTCTGCGGCAGACGTTGCCGCAGAGGTTTTCGCCATGCTGTCCAGTTTTTCGCGCGCATCTGCGCAGCAAAAGAAAAAGAGGTGACTGGTCTTGAGTATTCTCAACAATCTCATCAACGGCATCAGTCTGGGCAGCGTGTACGCCATCATTGCCCTGGGCTATACGATGGTCTACGGTATTGCCAAAATGTTGAACTTTGCCCACGGAGACGTCATTATGGTGGGGGCATATATCTGTTTTTTCACCATGAGCGGCCTGTCCGGCAGCTTTGAGGAGGGCTCTCTGGCCGGCGCCGTGGTCCCTGCTCTGGCCGGCGTGCTGCTGGCCATGGTAGTGTGCACCGTCCTGGGCATGGTCATCGAACGGCTGGCCTATAAGCCGCTGCGCCAGGCGCCCTCCCTGGCCGTGCTCATCACCGCTATCGGCGTGAGCTATTTCCTCCAGAACAGCGCTCTGCTGCTCTGGACCTCCAATCCCAAGTCCTTCTCCTCCGTAGTGGGCACCGGCTCTATCAAACTGCTGGACGGCCAGCTCACCATCACCCACGTGGCCCTGGTGACGGTGGCTGCCTGCATCGTCATTATGCTGGGGCTCACCTGGTTCACCGGACATACCCGCATGGGCAAGGCCATGCGGGCCTGTTCGGAAGACAAGGCGGCTGCCCAGCTCATGGGTATCAACGTGAACAGCACCATCTCCATGACCTTTGCCATCGGCTCCGCCCTGGCAGCCATCGCCGGTGTGCTGCTCTGCTCCACCTACCCCTCCCTCATGCCCACCACCGGCGCCCTGCCCGGCATCAAGGCCTTTACCGCCGCCGTCTTCGGCGGCATCGGCTCCATCCCTGGGGCCATGCTGGGCGGCATCCTGCTGGGCATCATCGAGATCTTTGCCAAGGCCTTCAACACCAACATCTCCGACGCGGTGGTCTTTGCCGTCCTGATCGTGGTGCTGCTGGTCAAGCCCTCCGGACTGCTGGGCAAGTATGTGCCCGAGAAAGTGTGAGGTGACCGATATGAAAACACGTTCCCTCCGCCGCAAGCGCCTCTTCGGCAATCTCCTCACCTACTGCATCGTTGCTGCCGCCTTTGTAATCCTTCAGCTTCTCAATGCCGGCGGGATGCTCTCCCCCTCCCTTCAGGGGCAGTTGGTCCCCATCTGTGCCTATGTCACCATGGCTGTGGCACTGAACCTGGTGGTGGGCATCTCCGGCGAGCTGAGCCTGGGCCACGCCGGCTTTATGAGCGTGGGTGCCTTCTCCGGCGTGGTGGCCTCCATCTCCCTCCAGGAACTGATCCCCATGGGCCCCCTGCGCCTGCTGGTCTCCATGCTCATCGGCGCCTTCTTTGCCGGCATCGCCGGCGTCATCGTGGGCGTCCCCGTCCTGCGCCTGCGGGGCGACTATCTGGCCATCGTCACCTTGGCTTTCGGCGAGATCATCAAGAACATTATCAACATCCTCTATGTGGGCGTAGACGAGAACGGCCTCCACTTCTCCACCTCCAGTGAGGCGGCCCTCAACCTGTCTGAGACCGGCAAGGCCATCCTGAAGGGACCCATGGGAGTCACGGCCAACGTGAAGCTCTCCTCCTTCACCGCAGGCTTTCTGCTGGTGATGGTAGCCCTCATCGTGGTCCTCAACCTGGTGAACAGCCGTTCCGGTCGGGCCATCATGGCCCTGCGGGACAACCGCATCGCCGCCGAGAGCGTGGGCATCAGCGCCACCAAATACAAGCTGATGGCCTTTGTCACCTCCGCCGTGCTGGCTGGAGCCGCCGGCGCCCTCTATGCCATGAACTACTCCTCCATCGCCGCCAAGAAGTTTGACTTCAATACCTCTATCCTGATCCTGGTCTACGTAGTGCTGGGTGGACTGGGCAACATCCGGGGCTCGGTCATTGCTGCCGCCCTGCTCTATGTCCTGCCCGAGCTGCTGCGTGATTTCTATGACTACCGGATGCTGATCTACGCCATCGTGCTCATCCTGGTCATGCTGGCCACCAACAACGAGCGCTCCAAGGAGTTTTTCTCCTCCCTGCGCCGGAAGATATTGGGCCGCGGCACCGAGAAAGGAGGCGCTCAGAATGGCTAAGGAATTTAAGAAAGGCAAGATGGTCCCCGTCCCCAGCCACTCCATCGTTCCTGAGCGGGATGTGAACAAGCTCCCCGTTCTGGAGTGCCAGCACCTGGGCATCGACTTCGGCGGCCTGACCGCTGTCAATGAGTTCAACCTCACCATCGGCCGCACAGAGATTGCCGGCCTTATCGGCCCCAACGGCGCGGGCAAGACCACGGTGTTCAACCTGCTCACCAAGGTGTATCAGCCCACCCGGGGCACCATCCTGCTCAATGGCAAGGACACCCACGGCATGAGCACTGCCCAAGTCAACCGGGCCGGCATCGCCCGCACCTTCCAGAACATCCGCCTGTTTTCCAACCTGAGTGTGGAGGACAACGTGAAGATCGGCCTGCACAACCAGATCCGCTACCCCATGTGGGACGGCGTGCTCCGCCTCCCCAAGTTCTGGAAGCAGGAGAAGCTGGCCCGAGAGAGCGCCATGGAGCTGCTCTCCATCTTCGACATGCAGGACCTGGCCCACCACCAGGCCGGCTCCCTGCCTTACGGCGCACAGCGCCGCCTGGAGATCGTCCGGGCCCTGGCCACCAACCCCTCCCTGCTTCTGCTGGACGAGCCCGCCGCCGGCATGAACCCCTCCGAGACCGCCGAGCTGATGGAGAACATCGTCAAGATCCGGGACACCTTCCAGATCGCCGTTATGCTCATCGAGCACGACATGAACCTGGTCATGGGCATCTGCGAGGGTATCTGTGTCCTCAACTTCGGACAGATCATCGCCAAGGGCACCGCGGAGGACATCCAGGCCAATCCAAAGGTCATCGAGGCCTATCTGGGCAGTCAGAAAAAGAAAGGAGGGGCCTGATATGGACGCCATGCTGAAGGTAGAGGGCATCAACGTCTATTACGGCGCCATCCATGCCATCAAAGACGTCTCCTTTCAGGTAAATGAGGGGGAGGTAGTCACCCTCATCGGCGCCAACGGTGCCGGAAAGTCCACCATCCTGAAGACCATCGCAGGTCTGCTCACCTCCCATACCGGCTCCATCGAGTTCCTGGGCCAGCGCCTGGGGGGCACCCCGGCCCATAAGATCATCACCAAGGGCCTGGCTCTGGTGCCGGAGGGCCGGCAGATCTTCCTCCAGATGTCTGTGGAGGAAAACCTGGAGATGGGAGCCTTCACCCGCCCCTCTTCTGAGTTTGATGACGGCATCGCGGATGTGTACCAGCGCTTCCCCCGGCTGAAGGAGCGCCGCCGACAGGTGGCGGGCACCCTGTCCGGCGGCGAACAGCAGATGCTGGCCATGGGCCGCGCCCTGATGTCCAAGCCCCGCCTGCTGATGCTGGACGAGCCCTCCATGGGTCTGGCCCCCATCCTGGTGGAGCAGATCTTCGACATCATCCAGGAGCTGAACCAGCACGGCACCACCATCCTCCTGGTGGAGCAGAATGCCCAGATGGCCCTGTCTGTGGCCCACCGGGGCTATGTGCTGGAGACAGGCAAGATCGTCACCACCGGCTCCGGCGAGGAGCTGCTGGAGGACGAGGCAGTGAAAAAAGCCTATCTGGGCGGCTGACCGTCCCCTCTTCACTTTCCGTCCGCGGCAAACGTGGACGGAATTTTTTATGCCGTGCCCTTTCTCATAAAATAACACACCAAAATGCAACATCCTGTCCTTGACCTTGTTTTTCTTTCGTGATAGGATCAAAGCACCAGATGCATGCATCTCTTTGGCTGAACCACAGCCTTCCATAGGGGATCAGCATCTCAAATCAGGAAAGGAAGGAGAAAGAACATGAAACTCTTCCGCAAGCTTGCCGCACTGTCTCTGACCGCCGCGCTCTCCGCCGGCATGGTGCTCCCCGCCAGCGCCGCCTCAGCTCCCGCTGTGCAGGTAGGTGGAGGCACAGTGGACACCTCCGCCTACATCAACGCAGACTCCCGCACCATGGTCCCTGTCACCATCGCAGAGGCGCTGGGCCTAGACTGCACAGCTGACGGCGACAGCGCTGCCTTCTCGCTGTGCGGCCGTTCTCAGACCTATAGCGCCGGTACCGCGGCAGGGGATACCACAGCTGCCCTTCAGAACGGCCAGCTCTATATCCCCCTCTACCATCTGGCTCAGACTTTCGGGTACCAAGTGAGCTGGGACGGGGCCGCCCGCACCGCATCGCTGGACCGCCAAGCTTATCCTGCCCTCTCGGTGGACACAGAAAACCGCGCCTCCTTTGCTGCCGGTGAGACCGCTCTCCAGTCCGGTTTTGACTGGTACACTTGGACATTCCAGATCGACCCCGCCATGGACACCGTGGGCACCGCCGGCGATGGCCTGGGCCTGCTCCGTTTCCGCCTGTACGTCCCGGAACATATTCAGGAGGGAGAGGACTACCCTCTCGTGGCTACCCTGGGCGGGCTGGGCAGCACCAATTCCTTCGCCAACAATGGCTACGCTTCCCGCGGCTCCGCCTTTGCCTCCGACGCATTTCAGGCAGAGCACCCCTGTTATGTCCTGAATATCACCGTCCCCTATGAGGCCTGCGTCAACTATGAGGCGGAGCTGGCCTATATCTATCAGTTCGGTGAGATCATCCGGACCATTGCGGAAAGCTACGGCAATGTAGACATGGATCGAATCTACGCTACCGGCCACTCGCAAGGCGCAGGCTGGAGCTATGAGCTGGCCTCCGTCCAGCCCGAGCTGCTGGCTGCCATTCTCATCAACGCCGGCACTACCGTCCACACCACCTGGGGAAATCAGTGCGACATGCAGGCCATTGCGGATTCTGGCGTCAATGTCTACATCTGGCACGGCTATGAGGACCCCTACATCCCGGTGAACGAGGCCTACCGCGCCTTCAATACCCTGACCAGCCTGGGCATGACCAATCTTGTCCTGGAGATCCAGCAGGGAGGCCACTGCAAATCGGACATGTTCTCTGATTCGGTCCCTACCTCCTACATGGAGTGGCTCTTCGATCAGGTCAAAGGCGTCCCCTGCACCGCCTCCCCCACTGTCACCACAGAGGGGACTCCTGCGGACTATGACTGGGCCGGCGTTCAGGTCCTTTCCTCTGTGGAGGGCTGGGCTGAGGCCAATCCCTATTCCTCCTGGACCGAGCCCGCCGACAACGCCACCTGGGACCAGGTGATGGCCGGTGCCAACGCTCTGGTCCAGGGAGAGGGCGGCACTGGGAAGACCTGGCTGAGCAAGGTCCGTATCGGGGACGAGACTGCCACCTCCTATGATGATGCCACACAGGACACCCCTGTTGTCACCATTCAGGCGGGTGACTCCGTCGCTGTCACTGTCCAAGGCTACACCGGCGGCTACGGCGATGACTGGGACGCCTTTGATCAGGAGTGGGATGTAGAGTGGGCTGTTTTGGAGGGAAGCGTCACTGACATCCAGCTGACACACGAAGCCAGCGAGACACCTCTCCTCCGCCCCGCCACCGTCTCCCTGGCCAATGGCGGCGGCCCCAATGTAAACAACTCCCTTTATAATGAAAATACCCTGGACGGAAACCAGGTCTACATCAAGATCGACACTGCCCAGGACTTTCAGGGCGATTCCCTGAAGGTGGCGCTGCGGTTTATCCGCGATCTGGGCCAGGGGGAATACGCCTCCTACTGGCATGTGATCCAGTACCAGGTCCAGTAAATCGCTTCGCCGGTCCTCCTGACCATTGCCCGGCAGGCAGCAAAAAGAGAGGCGCTGAGCGCCTCTCTTTTTGCTGCCTTTTTTCTGGGGGTCCCACTCACCCCAGCTTTTGGAGCATCTGGACCGACATGACCAGGGCGGCCTGGGCCTGGATATCCGCCTGGGGATCGAACCGGTCCCCGCCTACGCCGGTGATGATCTCGTTCTTCTCCATAAAATAGACGCTGTTCTTCGCCCAGTCAGAGATCTCGCCGTCGTCCGCGAACTCCTTGGCCCCCACCGAGCTGATGACAGTATCCAGCTTATGGTAGATACCGGCCAGCATATTCGACGCCTGCTGCTCCGTGAGGTTGGAGTCATCGTTCAGGTCGTTGTCCCTGCCGTACAGCGCCACCCACAGCAGGAATGCCTTTCTGTTGTCCTCGTTCCGATACTGGTACACCGCAGTCAGCATCACCGCCGCCTGTTCTCGGGTCACCGGCTCCTCGCCGCCGAAAGTGTCCTCCGTCAGCCCCGTCACGAACCCCAGCCCATAGGCCTTCAGCACCTCCGGGTCCTGGGTGTCCCGGAAGGGATTCTGCTTCGGCACCTCCGCCAGCTTCCCGCTCATAGCCTCATACAGCTTCACGGTCAGGGCAGCAAATTCCGCCCGTGTCATCTCCGCCCTCAGGTCCTGTCCCTCCAGGCACTCCGGCATCAGCTCCAGCCGGATGGCGGACTCCACCCGCTCCACCGCCCACTCATCCACGGTCTCGCCTGTAAATACCGACGCCGCGGAGACTGGCGCGGCCGTCAAAGCGGCCGCCAGGGCCCCGCTCAGCAGCGCGGACAACCATTTTCTTTTCATCAGGTCCACTTCCTTCTTCTTGTCGCGCGCCCCGCCGGGGCGGCCCGTTCCCTTCTCCCTCTTGTCCTCGATTTGATTCTACACGCTTTTTTTCAAAAGCGCAATCCTCTTTTCTCGTCTGAAAATGTTGGAAGCCCTTTCCGCCCGTCAGCGGCGTTCTTTCTGCCTCCCGGCGGTCAGGAAAGAGAACTTCGTCTCAGAGCACACCACCGCCACAAAGATGCAGGCAAAGCCCACCGCCATGGGGAGAGTGACCAGATCCCCGTAGAAGAGGACCGAGCTGATGACGCCGAACACCGATTCCAGGGAGAGGATCACCGACGCGGAGGCCGGGTCCGACCACACCTGCCCCACGTTTTGGAAGAGCAGGGCCACAGTGGTGGCCATAACGCACAGGTAGGCCATAGGCAGGCAGACCGCCGGGTCCAGGAACGCCTGAGCGGGGAAGTTCTCGAACAGCGCTCCCCCTGCCCAGGCATACAGCGCCGCAAAGGCAAACTGGAATACGGTGAGCAGGTAGATGTCCTTCTCCGGGGACACTTTGGCCACCGCCACGATGTGGGCAGCGTAAAAGAAAGCGCAGATCAGGGTGAGCACGTCCCCTGCGTTGACAGACAGGTCCCCGTCCAGAGAGACCAGTCCCACTCCGGTGACACAGAGCAGGGCGGCCAGGATGTTGTACCGGTCCGGGCGCCGCCGGGCGGCTGCCCAGTAGAGAAAGGGGACGATCACGCAGTACACCGCCGTCAAAAATGCATTTTTGGAGGGTGTGGTCCGGTCCAGTCCAAAAGTCTGGACCGAATAGGCCAGGAACAGGAAAGCCCCTATCACCGCCCCACGCCATAGATAGTCCCGGGTAAAGCCCGCCCACTTCTTCCAGCAGACCGCCGCCAGCAGGACCGCGCCCGCAGTAAAGCGGATTGCCAGCAGGTAGAACACCGGGATCACGTCCAGGGCGTTCTTCATTACAAAGAAGGAGGTGCCCCAGATGATGGCTGCCGCGAACAGCATGGGCTTGGCCAGTTTTTTCATCACATGCGGAGACATGGCTTCACTTCCCATCTTGAACTAGTCTCCCCCGGCGTGGTATGATAGGAAAGAAGCATGCCGGGCCGGTCTGTCAAAAACGGAGCTATTATACCAGAAAACCGTCCCGGCCGCAACCCGGGGGCCGGCCCCGCCCCAGGCAGGAGGCCCCCATCCTGCACGGAGGTCCCGCCATGTACTTTTTTGATCTGGACGGCACCCTGCTGGACTCCAACGGGATCTGGCTGGACATCGACATTGAATTTCTGGGCCGGCGGGGCATCTCGCCGGTGCCTGAGGACTACACCGACTACGTCACCCACCACAGCGCTCCCGACGCGGCCCGGTACACCAGGGAGCGCTTCTCCCTCCCGGAGACGCCGGAGGAGATCATGGAGGGCTGGATGTCCATGGCCCGCTCCGCCTATGCTCACACTCTGCCCCTGAAGCCCGGCGTGCCCGCCTTTCTGGACGCCTGCCGCCGCCGGGGGACACGGATGGCGGTGCTCACCTCCTGCATGCCTCCCCTGTGCCGCGCCGCCCTGGAGCACCACCGCCTTCTGGACTGCTTTGAGGCCGTCTACACCACCGCTGAGCTGGGAATAGAAAAGCGGGACCCGGCTCTCTACTGTCTGGCGGCGGAACGGTCGGGCGTCCCTCCCCAGTCCTGCCTCCTCTTCGAAGATTCTCCCGGCTACTGTGCTGCGGCCAGGCAGGCTGGCTTCACTGTGGTAGGGGTCTTTGACCCCCTTTTTGCCCCCCGCTGGGGGGAGATGGAGGCCCTGTGCCACCATCGCCTGGAACGATTTGCGGATGCCTCTCCCACCCTCTGGCAGATTCCATAATTTTGCTCTTTCCTGCCCCTGAAAATGTGTTAATGTTTTGTTAAGATGTTTCTTGACTTTTGCCCGATTCCGCACTATATATATAGTTCGGAATCGGGCACTTTCTGTTTTAGACAAAGAAAGACCCTTATTTTTGTGAAAATGCCCGAGACCGCTCCCTCTTTCTGATCACATCTGCTCCGGTCTTTCGGAGCCTGAGGAGGCCCCTCTCATGATCCAAAGAAATTTCTGGCGCAATGTGCTCCCCTCCGTCATCGCCTTTGCCTTCTCCGGCGTCTACTCCATCGTGGACGGGATGTTCGTGGGCCAGGGCGTGGGCGATGCCGGGCTGGCCGCCATCAATGTGGCCTGGCCGGTCACCGCCCTGGTCCAGGCCCTAGGCACCGGGCTGGGCATGGCCGCCGCCGTGGTGCTGTCCGTGTGCATCGGCCGCCGGGACGCCGCGGAGGAGCACCGCGCCCTGGGCTCCACTGCCGTGCTGCTCCTGCTGGCCGGCGTGCTGTCTACTGCCCTGCTCGCCCTGCTCTATCGCCCCCTGCTCCCTCTGCTGGGCGCGGAGGGCTCCGTCCTGGCCTATGCTGACAGCTACACCCGGGTCATCGTGCTGGGCTCGCTCTTCCAGGTGCTGGGCACCGGGCTGGTCCCCCTGCTGCGCACCTATGATGGGGCGGACGCCGCCATGTGCTCCATGACCGCCGGCTTCCTCACCAATGTGGTGCTGGATGCTCTGTTCATCTCCGTCTTCCGCTGGGGCACCGCCGGAGCCGCCGCTGCCACCGTCATCGCCCAGGGGGTGTCCGCCGCCCTGGGGCTGGTCTATCTGTTCCGGGTGAAGCGGGTATTCCGGGGGGTGAGCTTCCGTCTGAACCGGAGGACCGTTCTCCGCCTGCTTGCCACCTCCCTGTCCCCCTTCGGCCTGACCATGCTGAACACGGTCACGCTGGTGGTCATCAACCGGGGAGCGCTGGCCTACGGCGGCTCCCTGGCGGTGGCCTGCTATGCGGTCATGAGCTACGCCATCTGCATGGTCCACTTCATCATCCAGGGCATCGGGGACGGGGCGCAGCCCCTTCTCAGCCGGTATTACGGCGCCGGAGAACAGGAGGCGCTGGCTCAGGTCCGTACACTGACCTTCCGTTCCGCCCCCGCCGCCGCCCTGCTCTGCGGCATCGCCCTCTTTCTGGGGCGGTCCGCCATCCCCCACCTGTTCGGGGCATCCAATGCCGCTACCCGGCTGTTCCAGGTAATCCTGCCCCTGTTCCTGCTCTATCTCCCGTTCATGTCGGTAGTGCGCATCCTGACCTCCTACTTCTGCGCCACCGAGCAGATCACCCGGGCCGACCTGCTGATCTACGGCCAGCCCGTCGTGCTGGTGGCCCTCTCCCTGATCCTGCCCCGCACTGGGCTGGGGCTGTCCGGGGTCTGGCTGTCCGTCCCCCTGACCCAGATCCTGCTGGCCGGCGCCGGGGTGCTGCTGCTGCACACCGCTCACGCCGGGACGAAGCCCATCCCCGCCGCCGCGCCCCAGCAGGCCGTCCCCTCCGTCTCTCTGTCTGTGTGACATGGATGCCCACGGGCCCTTATCCAAAAAACGGCTGCGCGCCCTCCTTTCGGGAGGGCGCGCAGCTATTTCTGTTTATTGCAAAGATTTCCACTCTGTCTGGATCAGCTCCGCCAGCTCCCCACTGGTCCCGCTCTCTCCGGCCAGGCGGTCCAAAATCGCGCCAAACGCCTCGGTCCCGCCGTACCAGGACACATCAGCGGAAGCCAAGTGTGTGCACAACAGCTCCCGCTCCTCCTGGCTGTCGATCAAGGCTAGGTAGGACAGCACGGTATCCGGGGCCTCCAGGAACCGGTGGTACAGCTGGTCAAAGCCGTTCTCCCCGTAGACCCCGTCCGCCCCCAGGCAGTAGGCCGTCAGCTGGTCCAGGGGCATGCCGCTCAGATCCTCCAGCTCCTGATAGGTGATGCCGTAGGCGGAGGGATCGGTGGTCACGGTGCTCCATCCCGGGTGCATCTCATCGGCATCCAGGCTCTCCCCGGACGTTTCCGCGCCGCATCCAGCCAGAAGGGCCAGGCAGAGCGCCGCCGTCAGCGTCCTGGCCGTCCTTTTATTTCGGTCCACAGCCGCTCCTCCTCATATCTTCTCCATGTGGGCGGCAGCGGATTTGAGCATCAGCCGCTTGGTGCCCACGTTGTCAAAGGCGATCTCCACCAGGGCGTCGCCCCCCATCTTCTGCACGGACAGGATCATCCCCTGTCCGAATGCCTTGTGGCGCACCATGTCCCCCTTCTGGAAGGTGGGCAGCGCCGCCGGTACTGCAGCGGCGGCCGGCCGGCCGCCCAGGGGGCGCTGGGGACGGCCGGCCGCGGGCGCGGCGGGATAGACGCCGCCGGTGCGCCCCCCCATGGCCCGGGTGAAACCGCCGTAGGAAGGCGGAGCGGGCCGCTGGGGCGCCTCGCTCCCCCGGGCCGCGTAGCCGCCGTAGCTCTGCTCCCCCCGCTGGTATCCCCCGTACCCGGAGGTGCGGCTGGGGATACCCCCCCAGTCCCCCACGCCCGGGTCCAGGAAGGTGCGGCCGGAGCGCTCCAGATGCTCCGTGGGGATCTCGTCCACAAAGCGGCTGGGACGGTTGGAGCTGGTGCGGCCGAACAGCATGCGCTGATTGGCGCAGGTGAGGTACAGCTTCTCCTTGGCACGGGTCATGGCCACGTAGCACAGGCGGCGCTCCTCCTCCATCTCCTCCGTCTCTCCGATGGCCCGGATACCGGGGAAGATGCCCTCCTCGGCCCCCACCACAAAGACCACCGGGAACTCCAGCCCCTTGGCCGAGTGCATGGTCATCATCACCACGCAGTCCTGATCTGGGTCGTGGCTGTCCAGGTCGGTGTACAGGGCGATCTCATCCAGGAAGCCCGCCAGGGAGGGCTCCTCCCCCGCATTCTCCAGATAGCCGTTGATGGAGGTGAGCAGCTCCCGCACGTTTTCCAGACGGGTCCGGTCCTCCACGGTGTTCTTGCTCTCCAGCATCACGGCGTAACCGGTGCGGGCGATGAGCTCCTCATAGAAGTCGGGCAGGGGCATGGTCTGGGCCTGCTGGGCCAGCTCCCCCATCATTCCGGAGAACTGGGCCAGCTTAGCCGCCGCCCGGTCCAGTTCGGGGTACATCCGCGCGTTGTCGATGACGGCAAAGAGGGACACCCCCTCCCGCCGGGCGATCTCCTGGGCGGTCTCCACCGTCTTGGCCCCGATGCCACGGGGAGGGTTGTTGATGATCCTAGTGAGGCGCAGGTCGTCCTCCGGGTTGTTCAGCACCGCCAGATAGGCGATCATGTCCTTGACCTCCGCCCGGTCGAAGAAGCGGGTGCCCCCGATGATGCGGTAGGGGATGCCGTTGCGCTTGAACGCCTGCTCCACCTGGTTGGACTGGGCGTTCATCCGGTAGAGAACGGCGTGGTCCTTCCAGTGCCGGCCCTGGCTGTAATCCTCCAGGATACGGGCGGCCACATACTGGGCCTCGTCATTTTCGTTCATGGCGGTGTAGAGCTGGAGCTTCTCCCCCTCCCCCGCCCGGGTCCACAGTTCCTTGCCCTTGCGGCCCTGGTTGTTGCGGATGACGGCGTTGGATGCCTCCAGGATGTGGCGGGTGGAGCGGTAGTTCTCCTCCAGCCGGATGACCCGGCAGCCCTTGTACTGCTCCTCAAAGGAGAGGATGTTCTCGATGGTGGCTCCCCGGAAGCGGTAGATGGACTGGTCATCGTCCCCTACCACGCAGAAGTTCTCATATCCCCCCGCCAGGGTGGAGGCCAGCAGATACTGGAGATTGTTGGTGTCCTGATACTCGTCGATGAGCACATAGCGGAATTTCCGCTGATAGAAGGCCCGCACGTCCTCGTGCTGCTGGAGCAGGCGGACCGTGTGGAGGATGATGTCGTCAAAGTCCAGGGCGCTGGCCTCCCACAGCCGGCGCTGGTACTCCACGTACACCTTGGCGATCTTGGTCAGGCGGAAATCCCCCGCCCGCTCGCAGTCGGCCAGATACTCCTCCGCCAGCTTCATAGCGTCTTTGGCCCGGGAGATGTAGCCCAGCACGGACCGGGGCGGGAACTGCTTTTCGTCGATATTCAGGTCCTTCAGGCAGTCCTTCACCACCCGCAGGGAGTCGTCGGTGTCATAGATGGTAAAGGAGGAGGAGAAGCCCAGCTTCTCGATGTCCCGGCGCAGGATGCGCACACAGGCGGAGTGGAAGGTGGAGGCCCAGATGTCATTGGCGGCTGGGCCCAGCATCCGCTCCAGCCGCTCCTTCAGCTCACCGGCAGCCTTGTTGGTGAAGGTGATGGCCAGGATGGTCCAGGGGGCGGCGGGCTCCAGGCGGCACAGTGCCTCCTGCCGTGCCCTGTCTCCCGCGCCGGAGGCAGCATACTCCTCCAGGAAGCGCAGGTCATCCTCCGTCACCCGCTCCGGCACCTCCGGGCTGTCGGAGCCCCGGCCGTATTTCATCAGGTTGGCGATGCGGTGGATGAGCACGGTGGTCTTTCCACTGCCAGCCCCGGCCAGCAGCAGCAGCGGCCCCTCGGTGGCCAGCACCGCCCTCTGCTGCTCCGGGTTCAGATGGGCGAACTCCCGGGCGATGGCCCCCCGGCGGGCCTTGGAAAATCTCAGTTCCTGTTCTTGATCCAGCATATCTCTCTGTCCTCGGTTCTTCAGTTTCACAGTTAACTCCTATTGTACCGTAATCCGGGGGGCAGGTCAACCGAAAACCCGGCCTTCCCTGGGCCGAAGGGGCGGCATCCGGTGGGATGCCGCCCCCTCTGAAACGGGCCTCACTCCTCAGGCGGCTGGAACAGCCGCTCCATGGGCACCTGAAAGATCTGGGAGAGAGCCAGCACCTCTCGGTCACTGGCCTCCCGGCGCTGACCCTCCAGGGCGGAGAGGCTGGACTGCCCGATGTCAATCCCCTTCAGCTGGAGCTGCGCCAACAGTATTTTCTGTTTTATGTTCTTTTCCTTGCGAAGCGAAACCACATTTCTTCCAATACAATTCTTATCTCCATAGTCCCTCCTGACTCTCACGGGGGATACCTCCATTTTTATCTGGTAAACAGATTATATGGAGAATTCCCGTTGTTATTATCGGAAAATCAGATTATAATGGTGACGAGGTGATTTTAATGTCAGATAGTCAAACCAACTTTACCTTGACTGATCCCGCCATCGAGCCGATCGATCTGAACCGGATGGACGAGTTCCTCTTTTCAGCTATGCTGCGGGCCTCCATCCACCTCGGCGGCTCTCACACCCCTCTTCAGCTGTCCAGGATGGTCAGAAAGTCGCTTTTGAAGCTCTCTCTTGAGAAGGATCTGACCTTTGACCTGGCTTATGCCAAAGAATTCACCCCCGTCTCCAAGCTATCCCCCCTGGCGCTCCAGATCTACGAAATGCTTATCGCCTACACCGTCCAGATCGTCCGGAACGGCCGCTGCCCCGCTTCCATCCCAACGCCGATACAGGAAGAGGCCCCCTGAACCGCGCAGTTTGAAATAGACAGCGATCCCCACAGGGGCCCCGCCGCTCCTGTGGGGATCATTCTATCCTCCGCCTCTTCCAGCAGAGATTGCTCCCAAAAGCCTTCTCCCGGGGAAGGTGATACGGCGCATGCCGCGACGGATGTGGGGGCGGCTTTCCGCCGGGCCGCATCACAGCAGCAGGGGCGCACATGGTGCGCCCCTGCAAACTTCTTTTTCAGTTTCCGGCCGGGCCCTTCTCTTGTCCGGCCAGCAGCAGCTCTCCGGCTCGGAAGATATCTCCCGCTCCCACGGTCAAAATCAGGTCCCCCGGCTGGGCCAGCTGGGCCAGCCGTTCCGCCACCTGCTCCACACCGGGGCAGAACTCCGCGCCGGGGATCTGTTCTGCCAGGTCCCGGGAGGAGATGCCCAGCTCGTTCTGCTCCCGCGCCGCGAAGATCTCCGCCAGGAGCACCTGGTCCGGCAGCTTCAGCACCTCCACAAAATCGGAAAACAGCTCGTGGGTCCTGGAATAGGTATGGGGCTGAAAAGCGCAGATCACCCGCCCATATCCCAGGCTCTGGGCCATGGTCAGCAGGGCCCGCAGCTCCTCAGGGTGGTGGGCGTAGTCGTCATAGACCTGCGCCCCCCGGTATGTCCCCTTGTGCTCAAAGCGGCGGCCCGCTCCCCGGAAGGCGCCCAGCCCCTCCCGGATGCCCCGCACCGGCACCCGCAGGGCCAGCGCGGCGGCGGCGGCGGCCAGGGCGTTGCGCACGTTGTGCTCCCCCGGCACCTGGAGCTCCACCCGGGTCACCTTCTCCCCCCGGAAGACGATGTCAAAGCTGGGGAAGCCGTTCACCCACTCCAGCCCGGCGGCGTGGACGTCCCCCTCCTCCAGGCCGAAGGTGATCAGCGGGCGCTCCAGCCCGGCCAGGGTCTCCATGGTGTTCTGGTCGTCTCGGTCGGCCACCACTACGCCGGTGTCTGCCGGCACCAGCTCAGCGAAGCGGCGGAAGGAGTGCTCCACGTCCTCCAGGTCCTTGAAAAAATCCAGGTGGTCCGCATCCACATTCAGGATCACCGCCACGGTGGGGAAGAAGGAGAGGAAGGAGTTGCAGTACTCACAGGACTCCAGGATGATGGTCTCCCCCTTGCCCACCCGGTAGCCGGAGCCGATGGCGGGCAGGGTGCCGCCGATCATCACAGTGGGGTCCAGCCCTGCGGCCAGAAAGATGTGGGTGCACATAGAGGTGGTGGTGGTCTTTCCGTGGGTCCCCGCCACACACAGGGCGTTGTGGTAGTGCCGCATGATGGCTCCCCACGCCTGGGCCCGCTCGAAGACGGGGATGCCCAGCCGGCGGGCGGCGGCGATCTCCGGGTTATCATCATGGACGGCGGCGGTGCGGATGACGCAGTCCGCCCCCTCCACGCTCTCCGGCAGGTGGCCGATGGTCACCGGGACCCCCAGCGCCCGCAGGTGCTCCACCGCCCCGCTCTCGTGGGCGTCGGAGCCGGTGATGCGCACCCCCGCCCCGAGGAGCACCTCTGCCAGCGGGGACATGGACACCCCTCCTATCCCCACCAGATGGGCGGTCCGCCCGGGCTGAATATAGTCATGTATCTCCAGGGTCATGTTTCAAGCACCTCTCCCCAGTTTTTCAAGATCCTGCGGCGTCTTCGCCGCGAACAGGGCCTATTATAATATGCGCTCCCCAAAATAGCAAGGTATCTCTTCCAATATAGGCAGATCCTCCCCATTTCATACCTCCGTCCCGGGAAAAAGCCTGGGGCGGACAGCCAAAAACGCGCCGCAGCTGCGGCGCGTTTCTGGGCTGAGGGGCATATCAGAGGATATCCAATCCGGAGATCGCATAGCCAAACATGCTGTTGTTGCGGACCAGGTCCACCGTGAAGCTGCACAGCACCGACTCATCCTCCAGGCTCACCAGGGCTCCGGCCACCTGGACACGGCCGCCGCCCAGCTCGGTGATCTCACCCAGGCGGGTCTCGGTCAGTCCGGCGTCGCCCCGGGCCAGACGGAAGGTGTCGTTCTGCCAGTCATAGCTCACCCGGCCGTTCATCTCCCGGGGCAGGGCGGGCAGTCCGTCGAAGTTGGAGAACAGAGCGCCGGCGTAGTCGGCCACCGTCTCCGCGGGCAGGATCAGCATGTCATCGGTGAGCTCCGCCCGCTCGTCCATCTGGCCGCACAGGCTGAGCATATAGTACAGGCTGTTCCACAGGAACACGTCATCCTGGTCGTTGTAGGCCAGGCCCTGTTCCACCATGCACATCACCAGGGCGTTGACAGGGGCCACCATGGCATCCATGGTGCCGCTCTGGGCGGGCACGTCGCCGGGTATGAATTCCCCGGCAGCCGGGGCGGCGGGCGCTCCCTCTCCGACGGCATAGGCGATACCGCCCATGGGTACGATCAGGAGTGCGGCCATCATCAGCGCGATCATCCATTTCTTCATTGAGGGAACCTCCCTTCCTTGTTGTGTATTCAGTATAGCATCTTCCGGCGGAGATATCCTATCGAATTCGTTACGAGAAGATGAAAATTTGGTTACAGAATTGCCCCGGCCCATGCCTCCGCCCTCCCTGAGCTTGTCTTTTTCCCCGTTCTGGGATACAATGGTATCCCAAGTCTATGTTCCAGGCCCCTCAAATATACCTGCCGGGAGGTGCCCCATGAAAAAATTTCCGCCCCGCCGCCGGCTCTGGCCGGCCGCCGCTCTGCTGTGCCTCCTGGCGCTCCCCCTGCTCCTCCCCCGCCTGTCCGGCGGCAGGAGCGCCCCCGCCGCCCCCGCCCAGACGGCGGAGGAGGCCGACTTCTTTGTGCACCTTACCCTCTCCTCCACCCCGCCCCCCTGCCTGAACAGCCCGGAGGTCCTGACACAGGTGCGGGAGATCCTGGGCTCTATGGTCCCGCTCTCCCCCGCTCCCCAGGAGCTGCCCGCGCCGGCGTCCTATCTCACCGCCTGGCGTGGGGAGGAGCAGCTGGGCACCTTCACCATCCACGCCCCCTCCGGGGAGGAGGACGTCCGCCCGGTCTCCTTCCAGGGGGCGGACGGCGCCCGCTCCTGCTGGCAGCTGCCCGCCGCCCAAGTCCGGGCCCTGGACGGCCTTCGGGGCGCGCATCTGGACTATGAAGAGGCCCAGGCCGAACAGATCCGCGCCGCCATCCAGGCCCCCCAGGCGTGGGTCCGCGGCCAGGTCCGGCGGTCAGACCCCGCCTTCGCCCGGGAGATGGAGCGCCTGTTCCAGCGGGACTTTCAGGACTCCTCCCTCTGGCTGTCAGAGTGGCTGGCCTATCAGTCCCAGGGAACGCTGGACCAGTGGTACGACCTGGAGCGTGCCCGCGCCCTGTCTCTGACCGGCCGGGACGGGGCGGTCTTCCGCTTTTCTCTGATCCCGTATCACGAAAACGCCTACCATGTCCTGGCCCTCGCCGGTGAGGACGGGCAGGTGATCCGCCTCCTGGCCCTTCTGCCCAACGACACCCTTGAGGAGCTGGACCTGCTCCTCGCCTCCCCGGATGCATGAATAAAAGCGGGCCCCGCACCGGTGGTGCGGGGCCCGCTTTGGCTTTTACAGATTCTCGTCCAGCGCCTGGGTGAACACCGCGCCGGGCATCACGCCCACCTTGCGGTCGATCTCCCTGCCGTTCTTGAAGAGGATCACGGTGGGGATGTTCATCACGCCATAGCGCATGGCCAGCTCCCCCTCCTCGTCCACGTTCACCTTGCCAATGACGGCCCGGCCCTCATACTCGTCGGCCAGTCCCTCGATCACTGGGCCCAGCATACGGCAGGGGCCGCACCACTCCGCCCAGAAATCCACCAGCATCAGCGCGCCGCCGTTCAGTTCCTTCTCAAAGGTCTCTCTGGTAAAATGCTTCAATGACATTTTTGATCCTTCCCTTCTGTCTCATTGGTGTTCATTGCGTTTCCGGTCCACATACTCCGCCGCGCTCAGGCCCGCGGTGTGGCCCTCGCCCACCGCCTTGGCCACCTGGAGAGGGCCGCCGGTGCAGTCCCCCGCAGCGAACACGCCGGGCAGGCTGGTGGCCATCTCCCGGTCCACCGCAATGGCCCCGTTCCTCAGCTCCAGATCAGGGAGCAGATCGGTGGGGGCCAGGGCGTCCCGAAGGATGAACACCCCCTCGCAGGGCAGTTCCGCGCCGTCGGCCACCAGGGCGCTCACTCGGTCGGTCCCCCGCACCTCCAGCTTTCCGGCCCGGACGAATGGGATCTCCCGGTCCAGCCCTTTGGGCTCCTGGGGGGAGACATAGACCACCTGACAGCCCAGGCTTTTCAGGTAGTTGGCCTCCTGGGGGGCGTCCTTGCTCCGGCCCACCACTGTGACCGCCCGGCCCCGGTAGAGCATCCCGTCGCAGGTGGCGCAATAGCTCACCCCCCGGCCCAGCAGCTCCGCCTCCCCCGGGTACTTGGCCAGCCGGGCCACCCCTGGCGCCAGCACCAGAGTGCGCCCCTGGAACACCTCGCTGCCCGCCGTGAGGGCAAACCCCTCCCAGGCCATCACCGCCACCACCCGGCCGGTGTGGAACTCCACCCCCACCCGCTGGGCATGGGCGCTGAAGTGCTCCATCAGTTCCCGTCCGTTGACCCCGGGCAGCCCCAGATAGTTGTCGATCCGCTCCGCCCGGGCCAGGGGGCTCTCCTGCCAGGGATTGCCCACCACCAGGACGCTCTTGTCCCGTCCCCGGGCGGCCACAGCCGCCGCCAGGCCCGCCGGGCCGCTGCCCACTACCAGCACATCGTAGTTCAAGGCCGCGCCTCCTCTCCGCCTCCGGGTGCTCTCCCGGACCTGTGTTCTGGTTTGTTTTATTATACCTGCCTTTTGTCAAAAAGGCAACGCTTTTCCGCGGCGCGCCAGGCCGGTCCCGCCCGCTTTTCTCCGAACTGAACGGAGCTGTCTCCTCTCTTCCCCTCTTTTCTGTATGTTCCCCCGGTTTTCTCCCATTTACGTGGGAATCGGTTGATTATTCCTCTGAAATATGGTATAAAATTAGAGTTAAGTTTACGCAAGAGGAGGACCCGATATGTCCGACGAAACCATTATTTCCACTCAGAGCAGGGAAGGCCCCGCCCCCAGCCAGAATTTCATCCATGAATTTATCGCGGAGGACATCGCCCCCGGCGGCCGCTTTGCCGGGATGCAGGTCCACACCCGTTTCCCGCCCGAGCCCAACGGCTATCTCCACATCGGCCACTGCAAGGCGCTTATCATCGACTTCGGCTCTGCCGAGAAGTTTGGCGGCATCTGCAACCTGCGCATGGATGACACCAACCCGGCCAAGGAGGACACCGAGTACGTGGACGCCATCCAGGAGGATATCCACTGGCTGGGCTTCGACTGGGGCGACCGGTTCTTCTATGGCTCCGATTACTTTGAAAAGACTTACGAGCTGGCTGTGGGCCTAATCAAGAAGGGCCTGGCCTATGTTTGTGAGCTCACCCCCGAGCAGTTCCGGGAGTACCGGGGCGATGTGACCACCCCCGCCCGCTCCCCCTGGCGTGACCGCCCCATCGAGGAGTCTCTGGACCTGTTTGAGCGGATGAAGAACGGCGAGTTCCCCGAGGGCAGGTACACCCTGCGGGCCAAGATCGACCTGGAGAGCGGCAACTTCAACATGCGGGACCCGGTGCTCTACCGCATCCGCTACATCGAGCACCACCGCCAGGGCACCAAGTGGTGCATCTTCCCCATGTACGACTTCGCCCACCCCATCCAGGATGCCCTGGAGGGCATCACCCACTCCCTGTGCTCCCTGGAGTATGAGGCTCACCGCCCCCTGTACGACTGGGTCATCCAAAACACCGACGTCCCCAGCAAGCCCCGGCAGATCGAGTTTGCCCGCCTGGGCATCAACTATACAGTCATGTCCAAGCGGAAGCTGCGCAAGCTGGTGGAGGAGGACTACGTCTCCGGTTGGGACGACCCCCGCATGCCCACCCTGTGCGGCCTGCGCCGACGGGGCTATACCCCCGTCTCCATCCGCAATTTCTGTGACCGCATCGGCGTGGCGAAGGCCACCTCCACCGTGGAGTATGCCTTTTTGGAACACTGCCTGCGGGAGGATCTGAACGAGCATGCCCAGCGGGCCATGGCGGTGCTCCATCCCATCAAGCTGACCATCACAAACTACCCCGAGGGTCAGAGCGAGACCCTGGAGGTGGAGAACAACCCCAACGATCCCGGCGCCGGCACCCGCACAGTCTCCTTCTCCCGTCACCTGTATCTGGAGTCCGATGACTTTCTGGAGACCCCGGTCCCCAAGTACAAGCGTCTCTTCCCCGGCGGGCCTGAGTGCCGCCTGAAGGGGGCCTACCTCATCACCTGCACCGGCTGCGTCAAGGACGAGGCGGGCAACGTGGTGGAAGTGCTGGCGGAGTATGATCCACTCTCCCGGGGCGGAGACCCCGCCGACGGCCGCAAGGTGAAAGGGGCCACCCTACACTGGGTGGACGCCGCCACCGCCGTGGACGCCCAGGTACGCCTGTACGACAACCTGTTCACCGACCCCGACCCGGACGCCGGGGATAAGAACTTCCTGGACTGCCTGAACCCCAACTCCCTGGAGGTGCTGGAGGGCTGCAAACTGGAGGCCTCTCTGGCCGATGCCCAGGCCCCCGCCCACTACCAGTTCCTCCGGCTGGGTTACTTCTGCGTGGACAGCAAAGATTCCAAGCCCGGCGCTCTGGTGTTCAACCGGGCGGTCTCCCTGAAGGACAGCTTCAAGCCTGGCAAGTGAGCCGGGCGCCTGTCCACCCTGAAACGATAAAACACCGCGCCGCGTACAGCTTTTCTGTACGCGGCGCGGCATTTCTGCGCCTACTCGACGGGACAGCGGATCCCGTTCACCTCCACCGCCTCCAGATCCTCCAGATCCGGGGGGGCTTCCCGCAGGAACCAGTTCAGGATCAGCAGACCGTCCTCTCCCGCGTTGGCACAGTAGTCGGGCCGTCCTTCTTTCTGAAAGACATGCTCCCGCTCCAGCTCCCAGGCCGTCCCGTCCCGGTAGAGCAGCCGGATCTCCGGGGCCTCCCGGAGCACTTCGAGGTTGACGGGATTTCCCTCGGCAGGCACAGCCGTCTGGGCGGAGATCAGCGCCGGGCTGACCCTCACCTGCCGGATCTCCCCGTCCCCCGGTACCCGGACCACCCGCTCCTCCAGCACCTCCTCCGCCGGGATAGTCAGCAGAGTGCCGCCGGGCACGTCATCGGCAGAGGGGACCCCGTCCACCGCCCTGGAAAAGTAGAGAAGGAGCTTGGGGTCTTCCACCTGACTCATGTCCTCCTCCACGCTGATGGTAAAGACCTGATAGGTGCTCCCCTGCTTCTCTCCCTCCAGCACTTCCTCCCAGCCGAGGTTTCCTCCCAGATCCTGCCCATTCCGGCTGGGCTCCACAAAGGAGGAGAAGGGGGACTCCTTCGGGCCCGCCTCTCCTTGGATCAGCTTCCAGTAGAAGGGAGGCGTTTCCGCCGCCTCTTCTCCGTTTGGGGCGGTCAGCCGGTAGACCACGGTACAGCTGTGGCTGGTAAAGGTGACGCCCTGGATCTCCACCATCCCGTCCTCCAGGCGGACCGTCTCTCCCACCTCCTGATAGAAGGGGATCAACTGTCCCGCGTTTTCCCCCAGCAGCCGGTCCAGCGCGGCGAAACCGCCCATGCCCCAGGCCATGCCGGTCCCCAGGACCAGACACAGGCACACAGCCGCCAGGACCGGTCCTCTTCTCCTCCTCGGCCGCTCCGCCGCCCGGGCCCTGACCCTGGTCTCCAGGCAGGCCAGCTCCGCCGGGACGGGCCGGCCGGCCTCCTCTTCCCGCATTCTCTGGTATTCCTCCATGCGCTCCATCTTCAGACCTCCTCACTCAATTCCAGCTTCAACAGCTTCAGCGCCTTTTTCTCCCGTGTGTGGACCGTGCTCCTCGGCATCCGCAGCAGCTCTGCCGTCTCCCGCAAAGTACAGTCGAAGAAATAGCGCAGAAGGATCACTGCTCTCAGCTGCTCCGGCAGTGCCTGGACCGCCGCCCTCAGAGGCAGGTGGTCCGGGTCCTCCCAGGCCTGCTCCGGCAGCTGGTCCACCGCCTGTTCCCGGTCCTGCCGTTTTTTCTCCCGGCTGCACTCGTTGAGCAGGATGCGGGTGAGCCAGGTGGTGAAATATTCCGGGTGGCGCAGTCTCCCGCAGGCCCTCCAGCCCCGGAATACCGCCTCGTCCACCACGTCCATGGCCGCGCTGTCATCGGACAGCCACATCCGCGCGATGCGCCACAGCCGTTCCCGGCACTGTTCCACCCCCTGCCAGTACTCCTGGTCGTTCACGCTGCTCCCCCCCTTTCTGCCTATTAGACCCTCGGGAGCCCCCCTTTGTCCAGGGGCGTACAAAATTTTTTAAAAAAGTCCCGGCCTGACGCATTTGCGCCAGGCCGGGACTTTTTATGTACACTTTTTCTGTTGGTTCAGCCAACAACAAAGGTCAGGGTGTACGTCGCCTTGGTGCTCCCGTCGGGTCCGGTGACCTCGATGGTGGTCTTGCCGGAGGCGGGCACGCTCACCGGGCAGCGGCTGGAGACCGACTTCCCGTTGACCTTCAGGTCCTTGATCCGGTTGGACATGGCCACGGGCGTAAAGGTAACGGTGCTCTGAAGGGCCCCCACCTTTACCTCGTAGTCATACTCATAGGGCACGAACTTGTTGGGGATGGCGTACTTCAGACGGCCGTCCTCCAGCTTGTCGTCCACAGTGTCGAAGCCGGTCTTGTACTTGAAGTCGTGGCCCACCAGGGTGGCGTCCTTGAAATAAATGTTGCTGAGATGGGCGTTAGTCTTGTAGTCAAAATACAGCCCATCTTCCGGCTGTGCGTTCTCACCGGTGCGATCGATCTCAAGACGATAGTAGGTCTTACCGTCATAAACGCCCTTATACTGAGCATGGATGTGCTTGCCGCTCTGAGTCAGGCCAGTCCAGTTCAGCGTCTCATACTCGTTGCCGTCCTGAGCCATCAGAGTGCCGTCGCCGCGGCGGTTATCAGTCAAAGCTGCGCCGCCAAAGTCCACAAACTTCTGGAGGCACTGCTCCCACATGGTCAGGTAGTCGCCGCCCATTCCGATGCGGTTGTGGCCGGTGTACAGCTCCTTGACCTGAGCGCCGTCCTTGGTATAGATGTCCATCAGCTGCTGGTGCAGTGACAGGAGCAGATCCTGCTTCACACCGGTAGCACCGGTATTGTCTGCCACCCAGTAGCGGTTGACGGCGTAGATGTCGGAGGAGAAGAGCAGACCGTTGGCCCGGTCATAGATCAGGATGGATGCGTCCTCATGGCCGGGAAGATGAACTACCTCGAACTTACAGTTGCCCAGATCGAAGACATAGCCCTCATCAATCAGGTGCACCTTGTCTCCGGTGTAGCTTCCGGTCCTCTCTGTATCGACCACCGCATTGGCGCTGGTGTACTTCTTGTTGTACTCCTGGATGCTCCAATCCCCGCCGGCAGGGCCGACGCGGTCACACATGTAAATGTCCATCCCCTGCTCATAAGCATAAGGCATGGCACCGGAGTGATCGCCGTGGTTGTGGCCCAGCACGAAGACAAAGGGCTTGGTCGCCACTTCCTTCACCCGGTCGATCAGTGAGATATTTGTATTGGTAGGCATCAGGCCGTCATACAGAATGCCCATCTTGCTGCCCTCGATATAGTAGGCCGCTGCCTGGAAGTTGTCGAAGTAGCGGTAGACCGCGGGGAAGTTTTCCCCGGCGTCATGCAGCTTGTCAAAGGCAAAGTCGTGCCACGCGGGACGCTCGATCCGCCACATGAACTTGGTGACAGGGCTGTCCTCCATGCCGGGCTTGGTGGCATAGCACTCCACGTCCACGATAAGCCAAGTCGCGTCGTAAGGCAGGTCTTTGTTGTTGTTCAGGCCAAAGCAGGGGTCAGTGGAGTAGCCGGGGATATAGTCATACCAGTCGCTCCAGCCGGTGCCCACGTACACGCCCACGCCGCGGTCCTGGACAAACAGGCCGTTCAGCTCGGGGTGGGAGTACTTGTCCACCTTACAGCGCCAATGGACCACGGCATCCTGGGTGGAGGTGAACCACTCGGGACGGACACGGACGAACTTCCGGTTGCTCACCGGCATGGCCCACACGGGGCAGACCACGCGCCTGTCAATGGATTCGATGATGATGCGTGCCTCGGTGTCGGTGATGCCATCGGTGGGATTCAAGGTGGTGTTGCTGCGGCCCCGCATAAAGTTGCGGCCCACCAGGATATTCAGAGCGTCATAGCAGTTCTTGTCGATCTTGTTGGTGTCATCGAACTTGGAGATGTAATCGGCACCCAGCTTGGACATCTTGAAAGCGCTGACCAGGATCACAGCCGCGTCCTCCCGGGTCATCTCGGACATGGGATAGAAGCAGTCCTCGGGGGAGGTGGCGGTGAGCACGCCCATATCCAGGGCGGACTCGATGGCTTTCACATAGTCATTGTCGCCGGTGACATCATAGAAGTTGCGCACCCGCTCCGTGGTCATGACCTCGCCCTTGTCATTGATGTCCGTGCCGTCGTCCATCACGGCGTTGTAGTGGGGCCAGCCGAAATATTTGGCCAGGCGGATCATAAAGTCGCCCCGGGTCATGGGGTGATCCACCTCGATGGCGTGGGCTCCGGCGGTCTGGCCGGTGTGCAGGGTCACGGCATAGGTGGTGCTCCCCAATGTCCAGGAGATCTCCACATCGTAGCCGCCCACGCCGTCCCGCATGATGGTGGTTCCGTCCGGGTCCACAGAGACCAGGTGCTTATTGGTGGTGCGCCAGGTGCCCTCGCTCTGCACCTTGCCGTCCTTCACCGCCACCAGCTTGATGGGCTGGACAAACTCCAGAGTATAGGTCTTGCTCTTCATGTTCTCAGCCACGCCATCGATATAGATGCCGTCGCCCTGCTTGCCGACCTGCTGCTTGGTGGTGGTGTCCGCCGCGGAAGCCGCGGTGATGATCCCGCCGGGCAGAATGGTGGCGATCCCCAGGCCCGCAGCCCCGATGGCCAGACCCTTTACAAAGTCTCGGCGGGTAATGCCGCTGCTCTGCACGTTCTCCTTTTTACCACTCACTTTGTATTCCTCCTCATTTCTCAATTTGCAATATCACTCCGGGCGGGGCGCGTCCCCTCAATGCTTCACGCTCTGTCTCCGCCGTCCCGGTGGTTGCACACGCTCAATCTAGATCTTCCTCCTGCTCTGCCAGCTTGCGGCGGAACAGGATCTTGCACAGGATGATGCTGGCGTAGAACAGGATCATCAGCGGGATGGCCACCAGGACCTGGGATGTCACGTCAGGCGGCGTGATGACGGCGGCCACGATCAGGATGATCAGCACTACATATTTAAAGTTCTTCTGCAGCGTCTTGGGCTTGACCAGCCCCACGCCGGTGAGGGCCACCAGCACAATGGGGGTCTCGAAGATCACGCCGAAGATCAGCATGGTGGAAATGACATAGCTGACATACTCCTGCACTGACACCATGGCAGTCACAGTCCCGGAGGTATTCAGCCGTGCAAAAAAGCCCAGCAGGATGGGCAGCACGATGGTGAAGGCGAACAGGGCCCCCAGGCAGAACAGCAGCAGCCCCACCGTGATGATCAGGTTGAAGCCCATCTGTTCCGCCCGCTTCAGCCCCGGCTGGAGGAAGCGCCAGATGTGATAGATGATGACAGGGATGATAATCACCACGCCCCCCACCAGGGAGATCCGCACGTAGGTCATCATCAGCTCAGCCGGTGCGATGTACACAAAGGAGAAGTTCTCTCCCCGGGAGAGCAGCAGGTTGGTGAACCACTCCGCCTGGCTCAGGCAGAGTGCCACCCCCACCAGAAAGCAGACCGCGCAGATGGTCAGCCGGCGGCGCAGCTCATTCAGGTGGGCCAGCAGGGACATCCTGCCCCCCTGGGGCACGTCATCCTCCAGCTCGTCCGTCTCCTCTCCGTATTCCTCCCGTTCCTTCCGATCCGTTTCAGCGCCCGGACCGTCCTTCGCTCTGGTTTTCTTCTTGTCCTGCTCTAATGTGGCGCGGCTCATGGATGGGCTCAGGACTCTTTGCTGTCGTGCTTCTCTTCAGCCTTCTCCGCGGCGGCGCTGCTCCGCTTAAAGTTTCCAATGGTCTGCCCAATGGCCTTGCCCAGCTTCGGCAGCTTGGTGGGCCCGAAGATCAGCAGAGCCACCGCCAGGATCAGCAGTATCTCCACAGTACCAAATTTTCCAAACATTACAATCCGCTCTCCTTTATTCTTGACAATTTCTGCCGCCGGAACTGCTCAGCCCTCCTTGGCCTGCTCCGGCTGCTCCACTTCTTCGGCAGGCTCCGCCTGCTCTGCTTCTTCGGCGGGCTCCTCTACAGGCTCCGCCTCCTGCTCGTTCTCCGTCTGCTTCTGAGACTTCTCCTCCTGCTTCTTTCCGGACTTTTTCTCCTCTTCCTCTTCCTCCAGCAGTTCGTCCCAGTTGTTGCTGTCTGCATAGTGACGCAGCGTTCCCACCGCCTTGCCCGCCATCTTGCCCAGCGCGGGCAGCTTCGACGGGCCGAAGATGATCAGCGCCACCACGAGCACGACGATCAGCTCTCCTGTTCCGATATGCATCGTTCAACTTCCTCCCTTTCATCCCGCTCAGCCCATTGTCAGAGCGGCTGATGCGCTTTTAATGCCTAAACCGTCCGACATGGCCATTTTTGAGCTGTTTCACAAAAAACACCCTAGCCGGACAGCGCTCCCTTTATGCATGAGATTCATTTTTGTGAAAGCCTGTCCCATGTGTTCTTGTCAGTTTCAGACAACTTCGTGTCCTCTGAGGCTCTATTTTATCATTCATTCTGCCCGAAGTTAAATCTATTTTTTGCATCTACCCGTTTTACAATTTCATAATATCTAATTTATTCATTATTTGTGTTTATTTTTTCATTGTTTTAAAAGGATTTCTGGTAGAGTCATCCAATTTTTCGTTAACAATTTTGTAACAAATATCCGAATCGCTTTTCACTTTCCGCTGGATTGAAAAATATTTTCTCTCCCCCCTCCACCTGTGCCAGCCTTCTGATGGATCTCCCCTCTTTACTCAGCACAAAATTGGCAGTCCTGTACAAAATTCAATTTCAAAATTTGTACATTATAGTCATGCCTATATGACATTCTCCTGTGTCCCTTCATTGTCTGAATCTGAATCAAAACGCCGTGTTCCTCTATTCCGTTCCTTGCCGCTCCGCTCGCTCTCTCTGTGCGGGCATGGGCTGCTGAGCCGATAATATTCTTTAACGCAGATTTCACACTTCAGCTGTTTTGGACTTAACGCAGAGCCGCTAGAATAGCCTTGACCCAGCGGTCACAAACTGTCCAAGAGAAATTGGGAGGAACAAACAAACATGAAAAAAATCGCAACCGCACTTCTGTCCTGTGCCCTGGCCGCCGCCACGCTGGCCGGCTGCGCCGCCAACGCCGCCCAGGTCCCGCAGGAGTCTCAGGAACCGCATACCGCCGCTCTGACTGCCACTGCGGCCGCGTCCGTCAAGTCCCCTAAATACGTCTTCCTGTTCATCGGGGACGGCATGAGCTACCCCCAGATCCAGTCCACCTCCGACTACCTGGGTGCCCTGAAGGACGCTGACTACTGGCAGGCCCAGCCCAGTCTGGATGACAACCAGGGCGCCATCCTCGACGGCCCCGAGTACCTCAACTTTATGAACTTTGAGGCTGCCGGCTCCGCCGTCACCTATGACTCCAACTCCTTCGCCCCCGACTCCGCTTCCACCGCCACCTCCATCTCCACCGGCCACAAGACCTACTCTGGCTCTATCAATGTGGATGAAACCGGCACCATCGAGTATGAGACCATTGCCGAGCAGCTGAAAGCCCAGAAGGGCTGGGAGATCGGCGTCATCACCTCCGTCAACCTGAACCACGCCACCCCTGCCGCCTTCTATGCCCATCAGGCCAGCCGCAGCAGCTACTATGAGATCGGCCTGGAGCTGGTCGAGTCTGGCTTCGACTACTTTGCCGGCGGCGGACTGCTCAAGCCCACCGGCAGCAGCGGAGACCAGACCGACCTGTATGAGTTGGCCCAGGAGGCCGGCTACACCGTGGCCAAGACCCACGCCGAGGCCGACGCCATCGGCACCAATACAGAGAAAGCCATCATCATCGACGAGGACCTGGCCGACTCCGACGCCATGGCCTATGAGCTGGACCGCACCGACGACATGTGGGCTCTGGCTGACTATGTAGCCAAGGGCATCGAAGTGCTGGACAACGACACCGGCTTCTTTATGATGTGCGAGGGCGGCAAGATCGACTGGGCCTGCCACGCCAACGACGCCGCCTCCTCCATCCACGATACCCAGGCCCTGGCCGATGCGGTACAGGTGGCCATCGACTTCGCCAAGGAGCATGCTGACGAGACCCTCATCCTGGTCACCGGCGACCATGAGACCGGCGGCCTGACCATCGGCTTCGCCGGAACCGACTACGACACTTATCTGGATCTGCTGGAGAACCAAAAGATCTCCTTCGCCAAGTACGACAGCGACTATGTGGCCTCCTATAAGGCCAACAAGACCCCCTTTGAGACCGTGCTGGCCGACATTGAGAAGCTCTTTGGCCTGAAGGCCCAGGGCGAGGAGGGCGACAAGCTGGTCCTCACCGCCTATGAGATGGAGCAGCTGCGGGCCGCCTATGAAAAGAGCATCAACGGTACCGCCTCCAGTCAGTACGACCAAGCGGAGTATGTGCTCTACGGCACCTACGAGCCCCTCTCTGTCACCATCACCCACATCATCAACAACAAGTCCGGCATCTCCTTCACCTCTTACAGCCACACCGGTCTGCCCGTGGCAGTCCTGGCCGAGGGCGCAGGCAGCGAGATGTTCAACGGCTACTATGACAACACCGACATCTACAACAAGCTGGCCGACCTGCTGAACATCGCCTGAGCTGGTCCAGACAGCCCCTTCCGGGCCCGCCTCCGGCATATTTGCCGGGGGCGGGCCGCCCCTGTGTTCTGGAATGAGACATTTTCCTGTCCCCCGAAATCATGCGAAAAGGAGTTTTCATCTATGCTCGACCGCCTCAGATCCCATTCTTTTTCCTACCAAGCTCCTGTGCTGGTATGCCTGCTGGCCATCCTGCTCCTTCTGGTCCTGCCCACTGGCTTTGAGGGCGCCCTGATCTACCAGGAGGCGGAGCGCTGCACCGCCCGGGTGCTGGAGACAGACAACTCCGCCATCATCGACACCGGCCTGGTCCGCTCTGGTGAGCAGCGCTGCCAGCTTGAGATCCTGGACGGCAGATTTCAGGGAAGGACGGTCACCGGGATCAACATGCTCAACGGCTCTCTGGAGCAGGACAAGCTCTTCTCTCCCGGGGACAGGGCCCAGGTGGTGGTGAGCCACGACGGGGACACCATCACCAATGTCACCATGAGTGACCACTACCGCCTGGGCTGGGAGGCCCTGATGGCCGCCGGCTTTGCCCTCTTCCTCATCCTGTTCGCTGGGCGCACCGGGGTGCGTGCCATCGCCTCCTTCGTACTGACGGTGCTCTGCCTGTGGAAGCTCCTGGTCCCCCTCTACCTCAAGGGCTGGAACCCCATCTGGGTCGGGCTGGCCATCACCCTCTTTCTCACCATTTTGATCATCGCTCTGGTATACGGCTTTGACCGGCGGTGCTGGGCGGCGGTATCCGGCTCCTTTCTTGGCATCCTGGTCACCTGTGTGCTGGGCATCCTCTTTACCGACCTGTTCCAGATCCACGGGGCAGTGATGTCCTACTCCGAGAGCCTGCTCTACTCCGGCTACGCCCACCTGAGCCTGACCCAGATCTTTATGGCCTCCATCTTCATCGGGGCCTCCGGAGCGGTGATGGACCTGAGCGTGGACATTACCTCCGCCGTCCACGAGGTGGTGGAGAAGCGTCCCGACCTGAGCTGGCAGGAGGCCGCCCGCTCCGGCCTCAACGTGGGCCGGGCCGCCATGGGCACCATGACCACCACCCTGCTCTTCGCCTACTCCGGCGGCTACATCGCCCTGCTCATGGTCTTCATGGCCCAGGGCACCCCGGTTGACCACATCCTGAACTACAAGTATGTGGCGGCGGAGATCATCCACACCGTCATCGGCTCCTTCGGTCTGGTCACCGTGGCCCCCTTCACCGCCCTGTGCGCCGGACTTTTCCTAGCCCGGCGCGGCGGCCATCCTCAGCCCCAGGAGGAGGCAGATGGATGATCTGCCGGAGCCCCCTGCTCTCCATGGGAGTGCCCTTCTGAAATGCCTGCCGATGCTGCCGGGCTTCTGAGTCCCTCCTCTGCGGCTGTGATCTGAAGTGACCGCCCTCTGTGAAAGATAGTGAATTTTGTTCATTGACTTTTGTTCACTGAGGTGTTATACTCTCACCGAGGTGAGAAAATGAAGCGGATCTCAAAGCCGCCGGAGGTGCGGCGGCAGGAGCTGCTGGACACCGCCATGGCTCTCTTCACCCAGAAGGGCTACGAGGAAACCTCCATGGGGGACATCGCCAGGGCCGCCGGCGTGGCCCAAGGGCTGTGCTATCGCTATTTCGACTCCAAGCAGAAGCTGTTTCAGGAGTCCATGGATCAGTACGTCCAGACCTGCTGCGCCGGGTTCCTGCCCATCATCCATGACCGGACCAAGTCCGTCCGGCAGCGGCTGGATGAGATGGCCCAGGCGGTGCTGTCCAGCGACCAGAACAGCACGTACAGCGCCTTTTACCACCGGCCGGACCATCAGGACCTCCACCAGGAGCTGAGCCTGAAGATCTGCCGTTTCCTGCTGCCCCACGTGACGGAGGAGCTGGAGGTCGCCTGCCGGCGGGGGGAGCTCTCCCTGCGCCGCCCGGAGGTGGCCGCCAGCTATCTGCTCCATGGGCAGATCGGGCTCATCGGCCCCAGCGCCCTCCCCCTGGAGGAGCGGATGACCGACATCCTGCGCTATGCCGACCTGATCCTGTCGGCGGGCTGACCTGCATTTCACCCCGGCGGGACTGCTGTCCCGACCGGGGAATTCTTAGGTCATTAAGTGAATAATGTTCATTCACTAAAGGAGGACTTCCAATGTATAATGCAAAAAAGCGATCCAGAGCAAACTTTGACCGCCAGGCCGCCATCTACGACACAGCCAGCTTCGGGGCCCATGCCCGGAAACTGTACCCCATCCTGCTGGCCCAGCTGGCGCAAATCCCCCACAGGTGGGTGCTGGACGTGGGCTGCGGCACCGGAGAGCTGCTGTTCCAGATGGCCCGCCGCTGGCCGGGAGGGACATATCGTGGGGTGGATCTGTCCCCTAAGATGGCAGCAATGGCCCGAAACAAGCTGGGCGTCCTGGCCCAGGTAGACCTAGGGGACGCAGAGCGCCTGCCTGTGCCGGACGGGTGGGCTCAGGTAGTGGTGTGTAGCGACTCCTTCCACCACTATCCGGACCCGGAGGCGGCCCTGGCCGAGTTCCACCGGGTCCTCTGGCCCGGCGGAGTGCTGCTGCTGGGAGACACCACTGCCCCCGCCGGTGTCCGTGGGGCGCTGAACCTTCTCCTCCCCTTCAGCCGGGGAGGGGATGTGCACCTCTATTCCCCCGGGGAGCTCACCGCGCTACTGGAACGACGCTTCCACGGGGCCCGGTGCCGCCGGGTGGACGCCACCAGCCTGCTGGCCTGGGGGATCAAATAGGCCCCAGACGGAACGGCCCGTGTTTCCCGGGCAGGGGCGGCGGGTGCACAATGTACGCCTGCGAAGCGTCCGAAGGCCCCCCGCTGGGGGCAAGGTGGCACGGCGAAACCGTGACGGATGAGGGGGGCTTCCTTTCCCCCTCCCTGTCTCAGTCATAGGACCTGTCAGAGGGGTTCCACCCTGCAGGGCGGAACCCCTCTAAGGTCATCCTGCGGCTGGGCGGGCAGGGCAACTACGGGGGCGAGAGAACTGTGCACCACGCAGGGGCCTATACTCTTATGCCCCCGTCTCTCCCTTGTGCTCCGGGGCCGGGCATGGTACACTGGGAACATCTCAAACACAGGAACAGGAGGATCTCCCATGGAACTGCGCGCTGTCACAGGGGACATCACCAAATTGCAGGTGGACGCCATCGTCAATGCCGCCAATACCTCCCTGCTGGGAGGCGGCGGGGTGGACGGGGCCATTCACCGGGCGGCCGGGCCGGAGCTGCTGGCCGAGTGCCGCACTCTGCACGGCTGTCCCACCGGCCATGCCAAGGCCACTGGAGGCTACCGCCTGCCTGCCCGATACGTCATCCACACAGTGGGCCCCGTGTGGCACGGAGGCGGGCATGGGGAGGCAGAACTGCTGGCGGACTGCTATCGAAACTCCATGGCTCTGGCCCTGGAGCTGGGCTGCCGCACCGCGGCCTTCCCTGCCATCAGCACCGGGGTGTACCGCTATCCGCCGGATCAGGCCGCCCGGATCGCGGTGGACACTGTCCGCCGCTTCCTGGAGGAGCATCCGGAGGGGCCCCAGGTCACCTTTGTCTGTTTTGACGCCAGGACCGAGGACCTCTATCAGGCCCAGCTGGCCGAGCTCTGAATCGTTTGGGAGGACCGAAGGGGCCTCCCAAATATTTTTTCATCCTGTTGTTTTGTCGGCGCACGACGAAACACGACGAATAGCGCCGCCGTTTCAGGGCATCATAAGCCCGGGGCCAAGACCTCCATACAGGTTTTACATACTTTTTTCCTCCCTGCGGTGGCGGCACCAGGCGGAGTGTGATAGGCTGAAAAAAACAAACGGGGGGCGTTGATGACGAGGCGAAAATCGGAACTTCCCCGCGCGGTGCTGCTGTGCGCGGGTCTGCTGCTGGGGGCAGCCCTGCTGGGCATGGGACAGAGCCGTGCCGGAGAGACTCCCTACTGCCGCATGGAGCTGCCCCCGGGCTATGCCTTGGTCCAGCCGGAGGACGGCGGCCCTGTCTCGCTCACCAAGGACGGCGCAGTCACTGGCGGGCTGCGGCTTCTAGGGGGCGGCGGGGATCGGGCGCTGGAGCACGACATTCTGTGGTCCTCCTACCGCTACGGGACCGGAGCATACAGCCGCTCCGGAGTGGTGTGTCAGGAAGGGGAGCGGCTGGTCCGCTACTTTGTGGACTGCGGCGACTCCGGGATCTGTGAGCTGTGGCTGGACCGGAGGCGGGTGCTCCCTGTGGAGGAGGAGCAGCTCCTGGACCGGTTCACAGGCATGGCATAAGAGTCGAAAGGCGTCCATCCGCAGTGTGCGGATGGACGCCACAGACTGTCGAAAAAGCGGCAGAGCCGCTTTTTCGAGAAAGTAAGCACGCAAGATAGGCCTTGATTCCTCTCGGAAAAGTCGTCCTATCTTGCGTGAGAGGTGTCATTTCCGAGGTACACGCCCCCGGAAATGACGTGCTCCAATTTGATTCCGGTGCCTGCGGGCGCCGGAACTCCTTGCAGGAGGGCTTTTTGACAAGCTGAGGCGTCCATCCGCAGTGTGCGGATGGACGCCACTTTTTATCATGTCTCCGGCTCTGCCCAATTCAGGCTGCGGCCCACGGCTTTGTGCCATCCAGCCAGCAGAGACCGGCGGACGGGCTCCTCCATCTGGGGCTGATACAGTCTGTCCAGGGTCCACTGGGCGCGAATCTCATCCAGACTGTCCCACACCCCCACCGCAAGGCCCGCCAGATAGGCAGCCCCCAGAGCGGTGGTCTCCCGGATCATGGGGCGGCGGACCGGCTTGTCCAGGATATCCGCCTGGAACTGCATCAAAAACCGGTCCCGGCTGGCCCCGCCGTCCACCCGGAGTTCGGCCAGGGGCAGGCCGGTGTCCTGCTCCATGGCCCGGACCAGATCCCAGCTCTGGTAGGCGATGGACTCCTGGGCCGCTCGGATAATGTGTTCCCGGGTCGTGCCCCGGGTGAGCCCCACCAGGCAGCCCCTGGCATACATATCCCAATAGGGGGCCCCCAGGCCGGTGAAGGCCGGGACCAGATAGACCCCGCCGGTATCCGGCACCTTCTGGGCGTAGTACTCCGCATCCCGGGACTCGCTGAAAAACCGCAGCTCGTCCCGTACCCACTGGATCACCGCTCCGCCCACGAAGACAGAGCCCTCCAGTGCATACTGCACCGAACCGTTGAGGCCCACAGCGATGGTGGTGAGCAGACCGTTCCTGCTCCGGCACAGCTCCCGCCCAGTGTTCATCAGGAGGAAGCAGCCAGTCCCATAGGTGTTTTTGGCCTCCCCTGGAGAGAAGCAGGCCTGCCCGAACAGGGCCGCCTGCTGGTCACCGGCGATGCCGGCGATAGGGACCTCCATTCCCTGGAGGTTCACAGTGCCATACACCGCGCTGGAGTCCCTCACCTGAGGCAGCATCTCCATGGGGATGTCCAGCGTCCGGCAGATGTGCTCATCCCAGCACAGGCGCTGGATGTCGAAGAGCATGGTACGGCTGGCGTTGGTATAGTCGGTGACGTGGACCCGGCCGCCGGTGAGCTTCCAGATAAGCCAGGAGTCCACCGTTCCAAAGAGCAGCTCCCCCCGACGGGCCCGCTCCCTTGCCCCCTCCACGTGGTCCAGGACCCACTTCAGTTTGGTGGCGGAAAAATAGGCATCCGGCAGCAGGCCGGTGTGTTCCCGGATGTAGGAGGTGAGCTCGTCATCCGCCTTCAGCTCCTCGCACAGGGCCGCGGTGCGGCGGCACTGCCAGACGATGGCGTTGTACACCGGCCTGCCTGTCTCCCGGTCCCAAACGATGGTGGTCTCCCGCTGGTTGGTGATCCCGATAGCCGCCACCTGGGCGGGGTCCACCCCGCTCTGGGCCAGCACCTCGGTGAGGACACTGTATTGGCTGGAATAGATCTCCATGGGATCATGCTCCACCCAGCCGGGCTTTGGGTAGTGCTGTCCAAATTCCCGCTGGGCCAGGCCGACAATATTCTGCTGCCGGTCAAACAGGATGCATCGGCTGCTGGTGGTGCCTTGATCCAGGGCGAGAACATAGGGGCGGTCAGACATAACAACACGGCCTTTCCTGGTGAATGGTGGTGGTTTGCCTCCATTATGTCAGAAATGTTCTGGATTGTAAAGGGGCGGCTGCGGGAAAGGACGGCCGGGCGCGGAGGCGCACCGGAAGAACGGCAGTCGCATAGAATGGGCTGTGGCAAAGCCACGCAATCTTGAATGAAGAAAAGGAGACCCAAATGAACCGTTATCTTCCTTCAGACAGAAGTCTGACACGCTGGGACTCCATGTGCTCCCAGGGTACGGGCAGCCGCTGCTCGTGCTCCTGCCCGCCTTCCTGCCAGCCCGTCTGTCCCGGGCCCGGCCCCAGTCCCTGCCCGCCCATCTGCCCCGGGCCTGGGCCTGCTCCCTGCCCGCCTATCTGCCCTGGGCCTGGCCCTGCTCCCTGCCCGCCTATCTGCCCCGGGCCCATCCCGCCCGTCGGGACCGGCCCCACCGGCCCCACCGGCCCGCAGGGTATCCCTGGACCTAACGGTGCCACCGGGGCGCTTTATTTAGGAAAGGTGACTGTCTGTAAAAATGCGGTTTCGATTAAACCGCCTCGTTATGGGTATTGACCTCGATAAACTCTTGAATACGGCGGAGCTCGTCAGCGAAACGAAATACAATGCTGATATAGCCGCCCTCGTGTATCTTGATTTGGTCTACTAATTCAATCAAAATGTCCCTTGTCAGCTTGTCGATGTTCTGATATTGCCGGAACGCGGCTAAAAACGGGTTTTCGGTGTCAATGCCGTTTTCAAGTTCTGCCTGTTCCGCCCGGAGCTTTCCAATGACTTCCTCCAGGGCCTCGGCTTGCCGTTCATAGTCCTCTTTCATGTGCCGATAATCGGAATGGGAAATTTCACCGTCTTTCCAGTCCTGGTAAATCGCTTGTTTGTAACGGGTGATTTTAGAAAGTTCCCGTTCCTTTTGTTCAATGGCATCCATCAATTTTTTGGACTGGCTTTTTACCAGTGGGGCCCGGTTGATCCGTTCAATGGTCTTTGTGTAATCGACAGCCAGATAAACCTGTTGCTGAATTGCATAGAGGACAGCAGCCTCCAGGCGGTCATGCTTGATGGTGTGTTTTGTGCAAGCCGTTTTCGACTGGTCTTTATAGGTACGGCAATAGTAATACACCACATTCCCGACCTTGCTCCGGGTCATAGCCTTGCCACAGTCCGCGCATTTCAAAAAGCCGCTGAACAGATAGAGCTTTTTCTGCTGGGGCCCCGTCCGGGTGTCCCGAATAAGAAGCCGCTGTACTTTTTCAAAGGTTTCCCGGTCAATGATTGCCTCGTGGGTGTTTTCAACGATATACCACTCGTCCTCCGGGACAACTTCTTGAACGTGTACCTTGTAGCTTTTCATGCGGTAGCGGCCCTGCACCATATCCCCGCAGTACATACGGTTTTTTAATATGGTAGTCACAGACATCGCACACCACAAGGGCGGCTTTGCAGGATCAACGCTGGGATTTTGATATTTCAGCCCCAGGCGTTCCCGCTTGTAGGCGGCGGGGCTTAATATCCCGTGTCCGTTCAGATAGCGGACAATGGCGTTTTTGCTCATACCGTCCAGGAACATATTGTAAATATCCCGGACAACAGCGGCGGCCTCCTCGTCAATCACAAGCGCGTTTTTGTCGTTTGGGTCTTTGACGTAGCCATAAGCGGCAAAGGAGCCAATATGCTCACCGTTGCGGCGTTTCATATCAAACACCTCGCGCACCTTATCAGAGGTTTCCGCACAGTGATTTTCATTGAGAACGCCCTGGATCGGAACAGCGATGCTCCGCATATTCTGCGGCTCCTTGTAGCTGTCCAGCGGTTGATGGTACAAAGAGATAAAACGGACATTGTACCGGGGGAACCAGTCATCCAGATAATAGCCCTGATCACTGTAATTTCGGAAAGAACGAGCAAGGTCTTTCACAATCACGCAGTTTACACGCCCCCGCTTAATATCGGACAGCATCCTTTGGAAGTCCTCGCGCTCGTCATCGGTTGTGCCTGAGATACCGTCATCCACATATTCGTCAACAATGATGTATTCGTCCCCATCGTTAAACCCGGCAATATGATCTTCAATAATCTGCCGCTGGTTTGTGACGCTTTCGGACTCGTCAAGACAACGCATATCTTCTTTGGAAAGGCGGATATAGATTGCAATTCTCCATACCCTGTATTTTGGTCTTGCAGTTTCAACAACAGCCCGGCTTCTCCGTGCCATGATAGCCTCCTTCCCTATCACATTACATATATATTGTAACTCTGTTCGGAGCCCCCATCAAGGATGACTCCACCTCTGGACAAAGTGGTGTGCTCCCCGTCAAGTAGACAATGAAATACTTTACACTTTACGAGCGAATTTCTGCCTGTCCAGTAATATGGAGCAGACCTGGTCACTACGCGGCCGACAGGCAGTCATGGACCTCCATAGGGGTCCGCACACCCAGGCCGCGCTGGAGGCGGTGGAAGTTGTAATAGGTGATGTACTCCTGGATCATCTTGACCAACTGCTCCCGGCTGGTGAACCGCCTGCCATAGTAGCGCTCCCGCTTGAGGATGCCCCAGAAGCCCTCCATGGGGCCGTTGTCAATGCACTTTCCCACCCGGGACATACTCTGTGTAATGCCAGCTGCAGCCAGCTTGTCATGGAAGATCTGGGTAGTATAGGCGCTGCCCCGGTCGCTGTGGAGCAGAGGGTGGGCGCCGGGATTGGTCTCCAATGCCTGATCCAGAGTGCGATGGACCAAGGCAGCGTCGTTGGTGTCCCGGATGATAAAGGAGACGATCCTTCGGTCACACAGATCCAGGATGGCGCTCAGGTAGAGCTTGCACATGGTATTTCCCGTATAGTAGTGAAACTCCGTCACATCGGTGAGCCACTTTTCGTTGGGGCGGTCGGCGTAAAATTGGCGGTTCAGTACATTCTCTGCCAGCTGCCGGGGAGAGGATGCCACCCGAGTGCAGCCATGTGGGGCATGTTTTACCGCAGATTGAATCCCAAGGCAGCGGCAGATACGCAGCGTCCGCTTATCGTTGACTGGCGTATGGTAATACTTGTCCAAATCGTCCCGAATGCGGCGGTATCCCTTGTCCGGGCTATCCCGGTGGATCTCCTGCACCAACTGGGCGATGCGCTGATTCTCGGCGACGCGGCCCCCGGCTTTCCCGGAGCGCCACTGGTAATAGCTGGCCCGGGAGATATGCAGTGCACGGCAGGCTGGCCCCACAGGAAATCCCTCGTTTTCCGTACCATAGCGCACCGCTTCATACTGCTGTTCCTGCCGAAACTGCCTCAGCGATCCCCCCTTTCCAGCTCTTGCACTTTTTTTCGCAGATACAGTTCCATTTTCAGCAATTCATTCTCCTTCTTCAACCGGGCGTTCTCGATCCGCAGGGCCTCATCCCGGCTCCGGGGCGTTTGGTCCGCCAGGCGCTTGCCACGCCGGTCCTCCAATCCCGCGGGACCCAACTCCTGATACTTTTTCACCCAGCTCCGCAGCGTCTGTACGGCTACTTGGTGTGCCTGCGCCACCTCTTGGAGCGTCCGGCCGCCCTCCAGACAGGCCAGCACCGCCTCCAGCCGTTCCTCTATGGTGTGGTCGTTCCTCATGATAGTCCCTCCTCTTTCTCTCTTGGAGTTTCTCTCATGATACGCCTTTACCCAGTCCAATACCAGATTCCCGGAGCGCAAATGATACTTTTCCGCGATGGCCATAGAACTGCCCTGACCGGACAGGTACTCCTCCGCCACTTGGCGCTTGAAGTCCTCGCTGTACTTCCGTTTGGAGCGATTCCCATTCTCCTCCAATGCCGAAATTCCCTCCGAGCGATACCGGCTGATCCAACTCTCCATGGTGGAGTGACCCACCCCAGCTCGCCGCGCCGCCTCTCGCATCCGCAGCCGTCCTGCAAGATATTCCTCCACCAGCGAGACTTTTTCCTCAAAAGCAACTTCTTTTCGTTTGCCCATCCTGTATTCACTCCCAATGTTATTTTCCTGTCTGCTTTATTGGGAGCATACCAAAGTGTCCAGAAGATAGGGGAGAGGATCACAGCCCGCTTTTTTTGCGCTGGAAGAAATCAGAAAGCGCATCCTGCAAGGGCGGGGCGTTGTCCAGAAACTCTACTTTTACACCGAGATCACCCACGCGGAAACAATACGGGTTGCCCATTTCTTTCAGCATATAGGCCGCCCGGAGTTCCTGGGGAACGCTCGGATCAAGTTTCATACTGCTTATATCGGTCAGTTCGTCTTTGTTCATCTTTTGAATATTGACGCTGGAAAGCGCCGTGACATTTAGACTGTTCATAGAACATACGCCTCCTTCCCAATATTACTATGCGAATTTCAGTTTGTCCTATGAGAAAAAGCACAAGGCCAGTGCCACAAAGGGACTGGCCTTGTGCTTTTCATACCTCTGGACACTTTGGTATGCTCCCAATAAAGCAGACAGGAAAATAACATTGGGAGTGAATACAGGATGGGCAAACGAAAAGAAGTTGCTTTTGAGGAAAAAGTCTCGCTGGTGGAGGAATATCTTGCAGGACGGCTGCGGATGCGAGAGGCGGCGCGGCGAGCTGGGGTGGGTCACTCCACCATGGAGAGTTGGATCAGCCGGTATCGCTCGGAGGGAATTTCGGCATTGGAGGAGAATGGGAATCGCTCCAAACGGAAGTACAGCGAGGACTTCAAGCGCCAAGTGGCGGAGGAGTACCTGTCCGGTCAGGGCAGTTCTATGGCCATCGCGGAAAAGTATCATTTGCGCTCCGGGAATCTGGTATTGGACTGGGTAAAGGCGTATCATGAGAGAAACTCCAAGAGAGAAAGAGGAGGGACTATCATGAGGAACGACCACACCATAGAGGAACGGCTGGAGGCGGTGCTGGCCTGTCTGGAGGGCGGCCGGACGCTCCAAGAGGTGGCGCAGGCACACCAAGTAGCCGTACAGACGCTGCGGAGCTGGGTGAAAAAGTATCAGGAGTTGGGTCCCGCGGGATTGGAGGACCGGCGTGGCAAGCGCCTGGCGGACCAAACGCCCCGGAGCCGGGATGAGGCCCTGCGGATCGAGAACGCCCGGTTGAAGAAGGAGAATGAATTGCTGAAAATGGAACTGTATCTGCGAAAAAAAGTGCAAGAGCTGGAAAGGGGGGATCGCTGAGGCAGTTTCGGCAGGAACAGCAGTATGAAGCGGTGCGCTATGGTACGGAAAACGAGGGATTTCCTGTGGGGCCAGCCTGCCGTGCACTGCATATCTCCCGGGCCAGCTATTACCAGTGGCGCTCCGGGAAAGCCGGGGGCCGCGTCGCCGAGAATCAGCGCATCGCCCAGTTGGTGCAGGAGATCCACCGGGATAGCCCGGACAAGGGATACCGCCGCATTCGGGACGATTTGGACAAGTATTACCATACGCCAGTCAACGATAAGCGGACGCTGCGTATCTGCCGCTGCCTTGGGATTCAATCTGCGGTAAAACATGCCCCACATGGCTGCACTCGGGTGGCATCCTCTCCCCGGCAGCTGGCAGAGAATGTACTGAACCGCCAATTTTACGCCGACCGCCCCAACGAAAAGTGGCTCACCGATGTGACGGAGTTTCACTACTATACGGGAAATACCATGTGCAAGCTCTACCTGAGCGCCATCCTGGATCTGTGTGACCGAAGGATCGTCTCCTTTATCATCCGGGACACCAACGACGCTGCCTTGGTCCATCGCACTCTGGATCAGGCATTGGAGACCAATCCCGGCGCCCACCCTCTGCTCCACAGCGACCGGGGCAGCGCCTATACTACCCAGATCTTCCATGACAAGCTGGCTGCAGCTGGCATTACACAGAGTATGTCCCGGGTGGGAAAGTGCATTGACAACGGCCCCATGGAGGGCTTCTGGGGCATCCTCAAGCGGGAGCGCTACTATGGCAGGCGGTTCACCAGCCGGGAGCAGTTGGTCAAGATGATCCAGGAGTACATCACCTATTACAACTTCCACCGCCTCCAGCGCGGCCTGGGTGTGCGGACCCCTATGGAGGTCCATGACTGCCTGTCGGCCGCGTAGTGACCAGGTCTGCTCCATATTACTGGACAGGCAGAAATTCGCTCGTAAAGTGTAAAGTATTTCATTGTCTACTTGACGGGGAGCACACCACTTTGTCCAGAAGTGCCGGGCGGCGGGATTTTCCCGCCGCCCTCTTTTCGTCTATCTGGAGGAGGTGAGCTTACGGCCACAACGCGGTTAATGACCCATCACATAAGCAAAGGGGAAACCATCGCGCAGTCCATGAAAGACCGTTTCGACTACGGCCAAAATCCGGAGAAAACCCAGGGCGGGGAGCTCATTTCCGCCTATGAGTGCGACCACCGCACCGCCGACGCGGAGTTTCTTCTGGCAAAAGCAAAGTATAAGGCAATCACGGGCCGGGAACAGAAACGGGATGCGGATGTGCTCTGCTATCAGATCCGGCAGGCGTTCAAGCCTGGGGAAATCACCCCGGAGGAGGCAAACCGGGTGGGCTATGAAACGGCGATGCGCTGGACAAAGGGCAAACACGCCTTTTTCGTTGCCACCCATACAGACCGCCGCCACATCCATAATCACATTTACTACAACTCCACGTCCCTGGACTGTACCCGGAAATTCCGGGACTTTTTCAGATCGGCGGCGGCCCTGCGGAAGCTCTCTGACCGGGTGTGTCTGGAGCATGACCTGTCCGTGATCCAAAACCCGAAGCTCCACAGCAAGGGCCGTTTTCTCCACTATGGGCAGTGGATCGGGGAGCGCCCGCCCTCGGCTAAACAGCGGGTGCGGCTGGCCATCGTGGAGGCACTGGGAAAACGGCCCGCCGATTTTGCCGCCTTTCTCCGGCTCATGGAGGAGTCCGGCTTTTCGGTAAAGCGTGGCCGGGGCGGTGTGATCTCGTTCCTGGCCCCTGGGCAGGAAAAGCCCACCCGCCTGCGCTCGTCCACCCTGGGCCCCGGCTTTGACCCGGAGGACATCCGGGCGGTGATTGCCGGGGAGCGCCCGATCCCGGAGCTCCCAAAGGAGGGCCCGGCTCCGGCCCGGCGCGTCGATCTCATTATCGACATCCAGGAGCGGCTGGCCCAGGGCAAGGGCCCGGCCTATGCGCGGTGGGCGAAGGTTTACAACCTCAAACAGATGGCCGCCGCGCTTCAATATCTCCGGGAGCATGGGCTTACCGATTACGAGGCTCTTGCGGCCAGTACCGAGGCGGCGGTGGATCGCTTTCATTCCCTGGCCGGGGAGCTGCGGGACACGGAGGAGGCCCTTTCCCGCACGTCCCAGCTCATGGGGGCTGTGGTGCAGTACGCAAAGACCCGGCCTGTGTTCGACGGCTACAAGGCGGCCCGGTATTCTAAAAAATATCTGGCCCAGCACGAGGCGGAGCTGGCCGACTACCGGGCGGCAAAGGCAGCGATCAATGAGCTTTTGGACGGGGCGAAGCTCCCGAAGATGGACACGTTGAAAAAGAAGCGCCGGGAGCTTGCGGACAAGAAAAAATCTCTCTATGCTGAATACCGTAACGCCCAGGCGGATATGCGGGAGGCCGTGGCGGTCAAGGCAAACGTGGATCACCTGCTCGGCTACCCGGACGGGCGGGAAGATAAGGCCCAGGAGCGATAGCAACGGGCCGCAGACAATAGGACTTCTGGACAAAGTGGTGTGCTCCCCGTCAAGTAGACAATGAAATACTTTACACTTTACGAGCGAATTTCTGCCTGTCCAGTAATATGGAGCAGACCTGGTCACTACGCGGCCGACAGGCAGTCATGGACCTCCATAGGGGTCCGCACACCCAGGCCGCGCTGGAGGCGGTGGAAGTTGTAATAGGTGATGTACTCCTGGATCATCTTGACCAACTGCTCCCGGCTGGTGAACCGCCTGCCATAGTAGCGCTCCCGCTTGAGGATGCCCCAGAAGCCCTCCATGGGGCCGTTGTCAATGCACTTTCCCACCCGGGACATACTCTGTGTAATGCCAGCTGCAGCCAGCTTGTCATGGAAGATCTGGGTAGTATAGGCGCTGCCCCGGTCGCTGTGGAGCAGAGGGTGGGCGCCGGGATTGGTCTCCAATGCCTGATCCAGAGTGCGATGGACCAAGGCAGCGTCGTTGGTGTCCCGGATGATAAAGGAGACGATCCTTCGGTCACACAGATCCAGGATGGCGCTCAGGTAGAGCTTGCACATGGTATTTCCCGTATAGTAGTGAAACTCCGTCACATCGGTGAGCCACTTTTCGTTGGGGCGGTCGGCGTAAAATTGGCGGTTCAGTACATTCTCTGCCAGCTGCCGGGGAGAGGATGCCACCCGAGTGCAGCCATGTGGGGCATGTTTTACCGCAGATTGAATCCCAAGGCAGCGGCAGATACGCAGCGTCCGCTTATCGTTGACTGGCGTATGGTAATACTTGTCCAAATCGTCCCGAATGCGGCGGTATCCCTTGTCCGGGCTATCCCGGTGGATCTCCTGCACCAACTGGGCGATGCGCTGATTCTCGGCGACGCGGCCCCCGGCTTTCCCGGAGCGCCACTGGTAATAGCTGGCCCGGGAGATATGCAGTGCACGGCAGGCTGGCCCCACAGGAAATCCCTCGTTTTCCGTACCATAGCGCACCGCTTCATACTGCTGTTCCTGCCGAAACTGCCTCAGCGATCCCCCCTTTCCAGCTCTTGCACTTTTTTTCGCAGATACAGTTCCATTTTCAGCAATTCATTCTCCTTCTTCAACCGGGCGTTCTCGATCCGCAGGGCCTCATCCCGGCTCCGGGGCGTTTGGTCCGCCAGGCGCTTGCCACGCCGGTCCTCCAATCCCGCGGGACCCAACTCCTGATACTTTTTCACCCAGCTCCGCAGCGTCTGTACGGCTACTTGGTGTGCCTGCGCCACCTCTTGGAGCGTCCGGCCGCCCTCCAGACAGGCCAGCACCGCCTCCAGCCGTTCCTCTATGGTGTGGTCGTTCCTCATGATAGTCCCTCCTCTTTCTCTCTTGGAGTTTCTCTCATGATACGCCTTTACCCAGTCCAATACCAGATTCCCGGAGCGCAAATGATACTTTTCCGCGATGGCCATAGAACTGCCCTGACCGGACAGGTACTCCTCCGCCACTTGGCGCTTGAAGTCCTCGCTGTACTTCCGTTTGGAGCGATTCCCATTCTCCTCCAATGCCGAAATTCCCTCCGAGCGATACCGGCTGATCCAACTCTCCATGGTGGAGTGACCCACCCCAGCTCGCCGCGCCGCCTCTCGCATCCGCAGCCGTCCTGCAAGATATTCCTCCACCAGCGAGACTTTTTCCTCAAAAGCAACTTCTTTTCGTTTGCCCATCCTGTATTCACTCCCAATGTTATTTTCCTGTCTGCTTTATTGGGAGCATACCAAAGTGTCCAGAGGTCATCAGCTAAACATAAAATCCTGCAAGGCGTATTTCACCCCATACAGGCGATCCAGGAGCCAGCCTCCGATAGCCAGGAGCTCAAAGTGTGAGGGGAACCAAGAGGGATGTCTCCAAATTCTCAATAAAACGAAGAGAATATTGACGTAAATCCAGAAAAATGGTAAAATTATTTTAATACAATTTATAAGGGGTGATTATTCATGGCAAAGAAAAAGATCTTTGTTTCTTTTGATTTCGAGAAAGATAGGCATTACAAATACACTCTAAATATGTGGGACAAGAATCCTGAGTTTGAATTTACTTGTGACGATAGATCTCCAAGTGAAATTCAAACGGATAGTGTAGCTGTTGTCAAAAATGTTTTATCTAGAAAAATAAACGAAGCAACTTATGTAATAGTCATTGTTGGTGAAGATGCAAATAAGTTACATAAAGACTGGAGAGAAATTGGCTATCGTAATTGGCAAAATTATGAAATTGCAAAAGCCAAACAACTTGGAAAAAGGATTATTGCTGTTCAGATTAACTCACACTACGAATATCCGGAAGAATTGAAAGGCGTAAGCGCTGTGCGGGTGTATAGCTTTACCCAAGATGCTATTATTAAGGCGATACGAGGTTATTAAGTATTGGAGAAGGTTGATTTAATCTATGATCACTATAAAGAAACAATGCAACTAAGCCTCAACATGCAAAAAAGGAGAGGCACGCTTTTTGTTGTTTTTTGTATTTTTGAAATACTCAACTTTTCCATGCTACTGTTCCCCGAAAAAATAACAGCAAGTATATCACAATATATCCTTTCACAATATAATATCAAATTTGATTTTAGCATAGCAATTTTACAATCTGCGATTTGGATTGTCCTATCATATATTATGATCCGCTATTACCAGACTAATATTTATATTGAACGTCAATATAAATATATTGCTATACTAGAAGATAAAATATCAATCATGTTGAAAGAACCGTGCTTCAAACGTGAAAGTGATAACTATTTGGAAAAGTACCCCATTGTTCTGGATCTTATTTCTGTCTTTTATACATGGATTATCCCTCTCTTGATTATAGTCATCAATGTAGGAAAACTTTCGATGGAGTTTAGAACGACAAGCAATCTGTGGAGTGCAATATTTGATACATTGTGTTGCGGTTTTACAGTAGTTTTAACAATTATGTACTTAGTGATGATGCATCCACGTTATAAAAACTCTTAAATAGGCATAAGAGGGGGAATAAATCCCCCTCTTACATATTGATAATATCTGAGAGCTTTTTCAGCAGATCGGAGAGGGAGCCCCACAGCTTTTCATAGTCCCGTTGCAGGGCCGTGATCTCCTCCGGGTAAATGCCGCCGTAGGTGTTGGCCTGGATCGCCACCTGGTTTAGATTGTTGGCGCACCGCCGCTGGAGCGACACCAGCTCCCGCACGTCCGAAAGGTCAACGTGGAGCACATAGCCGTTGAGCGCCATTTTCCGTACAAAGGCCCCCATATTGCGGACACCTGCCTCGGCCATACGCTCTTGAAGCTGGGCCAGCTCCTCCTCGGACACCATGACGTGTAAATGAATGGGGCGGCGGCGCTTCTTCACCGTTCCTCACGCTCCCGGCTCCGATAGGCGCGGGGCGGCTCCTTGACCTTATCCACCTTTGGCTTTTCCTCCTCCGGGGGCTGGGGAGAGCCGAACACGCCGCACAGCCGTTTCATTTCCAAGTCAGCCCGATCCTGTTCCCGCTGTTTTTCCATACGCGCACCTCCTAACGCTCGCCCCGGTCTGGGGCTTTCTTTTTGGGAGCCTCCGGCCCCCGGTGTTCCTGGGCCTCCCGTTGGGCGGATTTCAGTTGTTCCGCAATCGGGGGCTGGCGTTTGGCCTCCTTGCAGGCCCGCGCCGCCTCCTGGTGTTCCATTCCTTTGGCGGCCTCCGCCAGCCGCTCCGGGGAAACATACTCTTTCACCACATAGCTGCCGAAGTCCGGGTAAAACCACGTCAGCCGCTTTTGATCCGGGACGCGGTGAGCGTCCTCCCATTTTCCCACCACCTGGGCCTGTTTTTCCATTTGCTGTTTTATATCCGGGTTTTCACGGGAGGGCCGCAGTTCATAATCGGCCGCCTCCTGTTCGGTCAGCGGTCTGGTATAGGTCAGATGGCCCCAGGCCAACCGGGTATCATTCTCCACCCAAACGCGCCCCTCATAATTGACGATTTCATCCGGGGCATTGTGGGGCGGTTTGGGAAACGTCCCGATGTCCACCGGGCGCTGGGTGGAATAATACTTGTAAAGGCTAGGGGCCTCGGTCTGTGCGATCTTCACCTTGTAGAGCCGCTGGTACTCCGTCACCCGGTTTACCAAATCCTTTTCCAGCTTCCCCAAGTCGTTGCCATAGTGCCCCCATTCATACTGCCGCTGGCCCTTATCGTCATCATAGCAAGCCCAGGTCACATAAGGGGAGGGGGCCGTGGGACTGTGCCCCAGGGCAAACCCACGGCCATTTTCCAGCATGATGGTTTTCAAAATCGAATACCCTTGATTTTTGTCCATTTCTTGCCTCCTGTCCTAATAAAATAGGCCGCCACCTCTGGACAAAGTGTCCAGAAGTGGCGGGTTAAGATGTGGAAAGCATTTGAGCAAAACAGGGGGCGGCCATAGAAAGATACGGCCCACCCCCAAAACGGCCCCGGAAAGCCTTGTAATCAGCGGGTTTTCCAGGGCCTAATTTTCCACACATCCCCTCCGTTTTTTCCGCATATAGTCCCGCTTTTGCCGCCGCAGGGCAATCCGGGCGCAAGCCTCGGAGCAGTAGGTCAGCCGCCCATCCGCAGGGACGGCCCCGCCGCAGATCGGGCAGGGCTTGAAAACCGGGGGCGGGCCCTCGGTCAAGAGGGCGGCCTCCAGCGCCGGATCAAGGGGTAGGACGGCCTCCCGGAAATAGCGGCAATAAGCGCCCGTCCAGCACTTCCCCAGCATATAGCACTCACAGTCCAGCGGCAGGCACCCGCACTCCCGGTCATAGTTGACACACATAGAAGTAACCAGCTTGCGGATCGCCGCCTTTTCCTCTCTTGTCAGTTCACGGGCCAAGCCGTCACCTCCCGCGCACCGGGGCCTTCAAAAGCTCCTGGTAGCAGGACACACAGCCGATCCCCCGCCAGTAGGGGCACCCGGAGCACCGGGAGCCCCTGGGCGCTTTGGGGATAGAGGGAACCAGGGGCCGGGGCTTCTTCTTCATCATTTTTTCATACGGGTTCTTTGTGAAGTTCATTCCTCGTCCTCCTCGCTGTTTTCATCGTCCTCGTCCCAGGGCGGGCCATCGTCCTCCATATCCTCATAATCTTCCGGCTCCCCGCCGTAGTCCTCCTCCGGCCCGGCGGCCTTTTGCTGTTTGGGGCGGATCACCTTGAAATAGAACGCGGCCCCGCCGCCGACCACCGCCACAGCCAGCACCGCAAGGAGCATCCCAGGGTTGCCGCCCGTTTCCGGCACCTCCGGGGCGGGCTCCGTTTCCACAGGCTCCGGCTCAACACCCGCGCACTTGTTCTTGTTGACTGAGCAGACCGCGCACTCCGTATTGACAGCGCCCGCCTCGCATTTCTCAGAGCAGGAGCAAACCGCCTGTTCCACCCCGGCGGCCTCAGCCGCGGCCAGCAGATCGGCCTCGTCCACCATGTTCAAGAAGTAGGTTTCATACTGTTCGCCCTCCTCGTCCACAGGCTTGTCGTAGTCGATGACGAGATAGAACGTAGCCCCACCGCTGGTCTGGACGGTGATAAACTGCTTGTTGGTGTGCTCGTCATAGAGCAGATCGCGGGTCACAAGGTTGCCCTCTTCCGAAAAGCCCTCGCCCGGCTCTATGGTGGGCTCCGGCTCCGGGGCCGTGGTTTCCTCCGTCATAGAGGGATCGCCATAATCAGCCCCCTCGCCGCTGTCCGCAAAGGCATAGGCCGGGACAGCCGAAAAACCGCATAAAAGAACGGCGGCACAAAAGGCCGCCGTCAAAGACTTCCATCGTTTCATATTTCGTTTTCCTCCTTTTTCGCAGGCTCGGACTTCTGGACACTTTGGTATGCTCCCAATAAAGCAGACAGGAAAATAACATTGGGAGTGAATACAGGATGGGCAAACGAAAAGAAGTTGCTTTTGAGGAAAAAGTCTCGCTGGTGGAGGAATATCTTGCAGGACGGCTGCGGATGCGAGAGGCGGCGCGGCGAGCTGGGGTGGGTCACTCCACCATGGAGAGTTGGATCAGCCGGTATCGCTCGGAGGGAATTTCGGCATTGGAGGAGAATGGGAATCGCTCCAAACGGAAGTACAGCGAGGACTTCAAGCGCCAAGTGGCGGAGGAGTACCTGTCCGGTCAGGGCAGTTCTATGGCCATCGCGGAAAAGTATCATTTGCGCTCCGGGAATCTGGTATTGGACTGGGTAAAGGCGTATCATGAGAGAAACTCCAAGAGAGAAAGAGGAGGGACTATCATGAGGAACGACCACACCATAGAGGAACGGCTGGAGGCGGTGCTGGCCTGTCTGGAGGGCGGCCGGACGCTCCAAGAGGTGGCGCAGGCACACCAAGTAGCCGTACAGACGCTGCGGAGCTGGGTGAAAAAGTATCAGGAGTTGGGTCCCGCGGGATTGGAGGACCGGCGTGGCAAGCGCCTGGCGGACCAAACGCCCCGGAGCCGGGATGAGGCCCTGCGGATCGAGAACGCCCGGTTGAAGAAGGAGAATGAATTGCTGAAAATGGAACTGTATCTGCGAAAAAAAGTGCAAGAGCTGGAAAGGGGGGATCGCTGAGGCAGTTTCGGCAGGAACAGCAGTATGAAGCGGTGCGCTATGGTACGGAAAACGAGGGATTTCCTGTGGGGCCAGCCTGCCGTGCACTGCATATCTCCCGGGCCAGCTATTACCAGTGGCGCTCCGGGAAAGCCGGGGGCCGCGTCGCCGAGAATCAGCGCATCGCCCAGTTGGTGCAGGAGATCCACCGGGATAGCCCGGACAAGGGATACCGCCGCATTCGGGACGATTTGGACAAGTATTACCATACGCCAGTCAACGATAAGCGGACGCTGCGTATCTGCCGCTGCCTTGGGATTCAATCTGCGGTAAAACATGCCCCACATGGCTGCACTCGGGTGGCATCCTCTCCCCGGCAGCTGGCAGAGAATGTACTGAACCGCCAATTTTACGCCGACCGCCCCAACGAAAAGTGGCTCACCGATGTGACGGAGTTTCACTACTATACGGGAAATACCATGTGCAAGCTCTACCTGAGCGCCATCCTGGATCTGTGTGACCGAAGGATCGTCTCCTTTATCATCCGGGACACCAACGACGCTGCCTTGGTCCATCGCACTCTGGATCAGGCATTGGAGACCAATCCCGGCGCCCACCCTCTGCTCCACAGCGACCGGGGCAGCGCCTATACTACCCAGATCTTCCATGACAAGCTGGCTGCAGCTGGCATTACACAGAGTATGTCCCGGGTGGGAAAGTGCATTGACAACGGCCCCATGGAGGGCTTCTGGGGCATCCTCAAGCGGGAGCGCTACTATGGCAGGCGGTTCACCAGCCGGGAGCAGTTGGTCAAGATGATCCAGGAGTACATCACCTATTACAACTTCCACCGCCTCCAGCGCGGCCTGGGTGTGCGGACCCCTATGGAGGTCCATGACTGCCTGTCGGCCGCGTAGTGACCAGGTCTGCTCCATATTACTGGACAGGCAGAAATTCGCTCGTAAAGTGTAAAGTATTTCATTGTCTACTTGACGGGGAGCACACCACTTTGTCCAGAGGTGCCCTCCCGGAGCTGTTGGAGCACCAGGGGCAGCTCCGCCAAAGAAATGCTCATGCCCCGCACGATGTCCACAATCTCGCTGTTTTCTGCCTCCAGCTTTTTCTGCTCCAGCTCCTTGAGCCGGGCCTGCTGTTCGGCTATTTTGGCCTTGACCTTATCAATCTCGGCCTGGATTTTTTGGCTTTTGCTTGCCGCCATAGAGTAAACCTCCTTGTCACGGTAAACGCCCGTAGGCGTAGAAATGGGATTGCCAGTAGCTTGTATCTAAATCTGCGTAACCGATGGGATCTCCACAGTGCAACATTTTATTGTCACCCACATAAATCCCACAATGGCTTACGCCCGCCGTGTCATAAGTGCCTTTGAAAAAGACCAGATCGCCGGGTTTTGGACTGCTGGTAGGGGTGCAGATGTTGTAAAGCCCCTGGGCCCCCAGGCGGCCCACATTCCAGCCGGAATGATTGATGACCCAGGACACGAAGCCGGAGCAGTCAAAGGATGTGGCCGGGGAGCTCCCGCCCCACACATAGGGAAATCCAATATATTTTTCCGCCTCGGCAAGTATAGCCGCGAAGGTTTCATCCTCCAGGTATTCCTCCGGTACTTCATAATCAACAGGCGGCTTTGTATATTTGTCCACATATTCAGACTCCGGGAACAGGTCTGGCCGGTTGCCAAGCGTGGACATATACAGGGAATACCGGGCCATATCCTCCTCGCCCATAAGCTCCAGGGGGAGATGGGAAAGGTTGCGGTTTTCCAGCGTCACATAGCAGATATACCAGGAGTAAGGATCGCCATCGCTGTCGTGCCGGGTTTCCCCCACCACGCGCTCCGTTAAGATATACTGGCGGTCAAAGAGCATTTCCAGGGTGTCCTGTACCCGTGGGAGCGTCCATTCCCCCTCGTGGAGCACCGACAGGATGGAGATGAGCACATAGGGATCGTGCTCGATGCCGTCCAGGTCAAAATGATACTCGTCATAGTCGTGGGTGCTTTCGTAGGTGTCCAGGTAGTTTTGAAGTTCCGCCTCCATCGAACAGTAGGCCGCCTCCGCCCCCAGGATGTCCTCGTCCTTTGAGGGATAGGTGGTAGCGCCCACAGCCCCCGCGCCGGAGTTCCCCAGCATCACCAGGGAAGAAGAACAGGACTGCATCAGAAACAGGAGCAGGACACAGGCCAGGGCCAGCACCACCCCCACGGGATGCCGTTTGATAAAGCCCACCGCCTGAGCCCCGGCCTTTTCCGTGGCGGCGGCGGTCTTTTTGGCCGCTCCCGCGCCGTACTTCCCGGCCCGCTTTGCCTGCTTCTGGTACTGCTTTCTCATGCGGTGCCGCCGCCACATCCGAGAAACAGGGTTGCGCGTCATTTCCGGGTGCTCCTGGGCAGCCATTTTGAAATGATAGTCCGCCGTGGCCTTGATATATTTGGACTCCGCCCGCTGGACAGCCTTTGCCGGGTGTTCCCGGACTTTCTTCTTGATGAAGCGGGAGCCCCGCCGCAGGGCGGCCTCACCTACCAGCTCGGAGCGGTGGGCCCCCTCGGTGCCGACATTCTCCTGCTCCACCTCAAAAATCTTGCCATGCACGAAGCCGTGAACGGTGCCGCCAGCGGCCCGGCCCACCCGCCGGATGGGGCCGGGCTTTTTGGGCGGCTTCTGTTTGGAGAGCTTCTCCTTTGCCTTTTCCAGCTTCTTCCCGCGCTTTTCCATGCGGAGCTTTGACTCGGCGGTCTTTTCCTGGTTGCTTTTCTGCCGGAATTTTGACTTCTGGACACTTTGTCCAGAGGTGCCCCCGGCTGTCCCGGAGCTGCCCCCGCCTGGACTGGCAGATGCGCCGCTATTCGGTTTTCGCTTCATTCTTCAAATCCTCCGGGCGGGTAGTCAGCAGGTTATAAATCTCCCCTTTGGGGAAACGGTCAACAAAGGGGATGGTCACATCCCCATAGAACAGCAGGCCCTCGCCGGAATTAGAGTGGGTGATATAGGAAAGCTGGTGCTCGGAAATGCCGAGCTGTTTTGCCAAAATCGCCCGGTCGCTTTGGGCCTGGGACAACAGGATCATAAAGTCGGTGTTGTCCAGAATGGCCTCGATCTCCCGGCTGGCTAACAGGTCTTTCACATTCTGTGTAAGTGCGCTGGGCACACACCCCTTTTTGCGGAGCATCTTCCAGACGGCCACAAAGTAGCTGGCGGTGAGCGCGTCCCGGAGCAAAATGTGAAACTCGTCAAAGTAGCACCAGGTAGAAATACCGCTGTGAAAGTTCACATTGACCGCCGAAGTTACAAAGTCGTTGGTGATGTGCATGGCGATCTTCCGCAGGTTTTCCCCTAAGCCTTTGAGGACGATGCAGACCACACGGGCAGTCAAGTCCACGTTGGTCGGGTGGTTGAACAGGTTGAGCGATCCGGTGCAGTAGAGCTCCAGGGCCGTTGCCACCCGGCGGGCCTCCGGCTCCGGCTGTTTCAGAAGCTCCTCGTACAAGTCCTGTAAAAGCGGCACCTTTGCCGTATCAAGCCCCAGGGCCGCATCCCGGTAAATGAGCCGCACACAGCGGTCAATCACCGTCTTTTCGATGGGTTGCAGGCCGTCCTTGCCGCCCACCACCAGCTCGCATAAGGACAACAAAAAATCCGCCTTCATAGAAAGCGGGCTCTCGTCATCGTCCAGATCAAGGTGAATGTCCATCGGGTTGATATGGCTAGGGGAGCCGGGGGCAATCTCAATCACCTGCCCGCCCAGCCGCCGCACCAGCGGCGCATATTCCCCCATCGGATCAACAATGATAATCCGATCCTGGGGAATGGTGAGGAATACGTTTAAGAGCTCCCGCTTTGCCGCGAAGCTCTTGCCGGAGCCCGTGGAGCCCAGATACAGGCCGTTTGCGGATTTCAGCTTTTTCCGATCCGCCATGATGACGTTGTGGGAAAGGGCGTTCATCCCGTAATAGAGGGAGGGCCCGGCCATCCGAAGCTCCCTGGTCATAAAGGGAATGAAAATCGCCGTGGAGCTGGTTGTCATGCCCCTCTGGATTTCCACCTCGTTATAGCCCAGGGCCAGGGAGGACACGAAGCCCTGCTCCTGCTGCCAGTCCAGCCGCTTCAATGCACAGTTGTATTTCTGCGCGATGCCGCCCACCGTGAAGATGTCGTTTTCCAGCCGCTGGCGGGTGGGGGCAAGGTTTACCACCGTGAACGTGAGAAGGAACATCCGCTCGTTGCGGGACTGGAGATCGGCCAGAAGCTCCGCCGCGTCCTTTGAAAACGTGATAAGGTCAGGGGGCAGGATGTCCGGGTCATACCCGGCCCGCACCGCCTTTCTCTGTTCTTCCACTTTCATTTTGCCAATGTCAGAGATTTTCCCCTTGACCGTCTTGATGGCCTTGAGCTGATCCACCGTCTGGACGTGCATCGTCACAGTGAGCTCCGCATCCAGTTCCAGGATTTCCGCAAGGAGCTTGTCGGAGAGCTCCGAAGCCATGATCTGCAAGTAAGAAGCCGCGCCCCAATACTGGCCCACCCGGAACAGGCGGGACTGCCTAAAGTCGAAGCTGTCCGGCGCGATATAGTCCTTTGTCCCCATCCCGGTTTTGGGGATGTCCTGCCAGGAAAAGCGGAACGGCTCCCGGTTGCCGGGGTGCATTTGGCTGTGAAGCAGGGCCAGCCGCGCCCGCCCATCCAGAGCCTCCGAGGGCACCCCCAGCCGTTTGAGGTTGCCCGTCACATCGGCCTCCACGCGCTCCAGCCGGGGCCGGGCCTCCCCGATCCCCTCGGCGGGGAGCCCAAAGGTGATATATTTAGAACGCTCGATCCCGTTGTTTGACCGGGCGATCTGGTTTTTTAACATCCCAGTAAATTCGGCCCGGATGCTGTCAAAATCATCCTGGGCCTGGGGAATGTTGACCTTGTACTTGCTTCTGGAACGGGATCGGCGGTTGATAAAGGAAAGCTGGAACGGTAAAGAGGTATCAAAGTAGTTGAGGAACGAGCTCCACCCGCCGAAAATCGCCGTCTGATCCTCCGTGCTTGCCACGGAATAATTGATGTCCTCATATTCCACGGTTTTGGTGTAGAGCCCGCCGGGGAGCTGGCACACGCCGTCCGGGTGCATCACCAGATAGGGGATCGTCTGCTGGGCGGACAGGGCCGCCCGGTTTTGCCCTTTGCGTTCAGCCCCTGCGGGCCCGCGCCGTGGGTTTCTTTTTGCCTTTTGCAATCGCATCCTCCTTTCTCACAGGGCCCCGCTGGGTGAACGGGGCATAGATATTTTCTGTCCGATAGGGCCTCACCCCAGGCCGCAGGAAACGGGCCCGGATCACATTCCTCACCACCTTTTCCAGCGGGAGCCCGTCTTTTTCATACATCGCCAGCAGAAACGCCGGGAGCGCCACGCCCATCAGCAGGAACATGGCTCCGGTGTTGCCAAGCGTACCACGGGCCAGCAGATAGGACGGGACGCCCACCGCCGCCGCGATCCCGAAGCACGCAAGCTGGCGTCTGGTGAGGTTAAAGGCAAGTTTGGTCTTGACCTTTGACAAATCGTTGGGAACATTTACATAGGGAATTTTTAATCACTCCTTTCCGGCCCGCCCACCTCTGGACAAAGTGTCCAGAAGTCGGGCAGGGTACTTTCCACCTCATTCCCCCACACGTCCCAGCCGGGCGGGGACTGCCTTGCAAACAGCTCCACCCTGGGCACATCGCCCATAAGGGCCACGATCTTTGCACGGGCCTCCTCCGGCTTTTTGCTGTGCTCCTGTATAGGGGAAATAATAAACTGGTGGACGTTGGCCGCGTGGCGTTTCGGGTGCCCCCTGGTTGCCAGCAGGCAAATTTCAGCGTTGCCCCTCGTCCAAAAGCCCAGGCCGTAAAACCAGCCCTCAGACTTGCGGTTTTGTTTGAGCCAGACGAAAGCCACGGACTTATATTGAAAGCCCCACGCCTTAATGAGCCGCAGGGCCTCCGGGAGCTGGGGGAACGTGGCCCACAAAAAAAGTACGCTGTCCGGGGCCGCAAGATCGGCCACAGGCAACGCGCACAGCTCGTCAATCCCCATTGTGGGGTAATGCTTCTCCGCCGCCCCCTGGACGGAGCTCCGCTGATACCGCCAGGGTGGATCGGCATAAATCACAGAATAGTGTCCGATAGTCAAACTCCTTTCCCCCCGGCCGCCACCGCCGCCTGAGCCGCCCGGATGCGTTCACTGGCGGCGGCATAGTAAGCCGGGGCCGTTTCAAAACAGATAAAGCGGCGGCCCGTGTTGAGGGCGGCAACCGCCGTTGTGCCGGAGCCCGCGCAGATGTCCGCCACTACCTCGCCGGGCCGGGTGTAGGTCTTGATGAAATACTCGCACAGCTCCACGGGCTTCTGCGTGGGGTGCATAGTGCGCTGTACCGTGGGGAACGCCAGCACGTTCCCCGGAAAGCGCAAACCGTCCTCCGAGCCACCCCCGGAACGGGTGAATTTCCCGTAGTTGGTGCTGTTTCCGTTGTTTGACGTGATCTTTTTATAGGGCTTGCCCTGTTCAAACTGCGGATTGTAAAGCGGGGATTTTTGGTAGAATACCAAAATATTCTCCGTCTTTTTCAACGGGGCTCGCCTTGCGTTGAGAAAGCCGGTGCATCGGCTCTTGTACCATACCCACTCATAGCGGAGCATGGAGAGGTTGGACGCGCCCAGCACTTTGTCATAGGGGCACTGCGCGAAGAACAGCACCGCGCCCTCCGGCTTGACGGCCCATTTCACCGCCTCCCACAGCTCCGGCAAGGGCAACGGCACATCCCAAAAGTTCCGGGTGGTGCCGTAGGGCGGATCGGTTAAGAGCATATCCACCGAATGACGGGGGAGGGAGCGCAGGCCCTCGATGCCGTCCATAAGGAACAGCCCTTCTGTGAGCTCCGGGGACTTCTGGACACTTTGGTGTGCTCCCCGTCAAGTAGACAATGAAATACTTTACACTTTACGAGCGAATTTCTGCCTGTCCAGTAATATGGAGCAGACCTGGTCACTACGCGGCCGACAGGCAGTCATGGACCTCCATAGGGGTCCGCACACCCAGGCCGCGCTGGAGGCGGTGGAAGTTGTAATAGGTGATGTACTCCTGGATCATCTTGACCAACTGCTCCCGGCTGGTGAACCGCCTGCCATAGTAGCGCTCCCGCTTGAGGATGCCCCAGAAGCCCTCCATGGGGCCGTTGTCAATGCACTTTCCCACCCGGGACATACTCTGTGTAATGCCAGCTGCAGCCAGCTTGTCATGGAAGATCTGGGTAGTATAGGCGCTGCCCCGGTCGCTGTGGAGCAGAGGGTGGGCGCCGGGATTGGTCTCCAATGCCTGATCCAGAGTGCGATGGACCAAGGCAGCGTCGTTGGTGTCCCGGATGATAAAGGAGACGATCCTTCGGTCACACAGATCCAGGATGGCGCTCAGGTAGAGCTTGCACATGGTATTTCCCGTATAGTAGTGAAACTCCGTCACATCGGTGAGCCACTTTTCGTTGGGGCGGTCGGCGTAAAATTGGCGGTTCAGTACATTCTCTGCCAGCTGCCGGGGAGAGGATGCCACCCGAGTGCAGCCATGTGGGGCATGTTTTACCGCAGATTGAATCCCAAGGCAGCGGCAGATACGCAGCGTCCGCTTATCGTTGACTGGCGTATGGTAATACTTGTCCAAATCGTCCCGAATGCGGCGGTATCCCTTGTCCGGGCTATCCCGGTGGATCTCCTGCACCAACTGGGCGATGCGCTGATTCTCGGCGACGCGGCCCCCGGCTTTCCCGGAGCGCCACTGGTAATAGCTGGCCCGGGAGATATGCAGTGCACGGCAGGCTGGCCCCACAGGAAATCCCTCGTTTTCCGTACCATAGCGCACCGCTTCATACTGCTGTTCCTGCCGAAACTGCCTCAGCGATCCCCCCTTTCCAGCTCTTGCACTTTTTTTCGCAGATACAGTTCCATTTTCAGCAATTCATTCTCCTTCTTCAACCGGGCGTTCTCGATCCGCAGGGCCTCATCCCGGCTCCGGGGCGTTTGGTCCGCCAGGCGCTTGCCACGCCGGTCCTCCAATCCCGCGGGACCCAACTCCTGATACTTTTTCACCCAGCTCCGCAGCGTCTGTACGGCTACTTGGTGTGCCTGCGCCACCTCTTGGAGCGTCCGGCCGCCCTCCAGACAGGCCAGCACCGCCTCCAGCCGTTCCTCTATGGTGTGGTCGTTCCTCATGATAGTCCCTCCTCTTTCTCTCTTGGAGTTTCTCTCATGATACGCCTTTACCCAGTCCAATACCAGATTCCCGGAGCGCAAATGATACTTTTCCGCGATGGCCATAGAACTGCCCTGACCGGACAGGTACTCCTCCGCCACTTGGCGCTTGAAGTCCTCGCTGTACTTCCGTTTGGAGCGATTCCCATTCTCCTCCAATGCCGAAATTCCCTCCGAGCGATACCGGCTGATCCAACTCTCCATGGTGGAGTGACCCACCCCAGCTCGCCGCGCCGCCTCTCGCATCCGCAGCCGTCCTGCAAGATATTCCTCCACCAGCGAGACTTTTTCCTCAAAAGCAACTTCTTTTCGTTTGCCCATCCTGTATTCACTCCCAATGTTATTTTCCTGTCTGCTTTATTGGGAGCATACCAAAGTGTCCAGAAGTGCCGCTATCGGTCTGTATGGCCTTGCTCCGGGCGGGGCCGTTCCGCCGCCTGGGGAAAACGGTCAATGACTTCTTTATAGGCCGCCATCTGCTCCCGGATAGAGAGCTGCGGGTAAGCAAAAACCTTGTGCTCGTCGGGAATGTCCTCCCGCCCGTGATAATGCTCCACAAATTGACTTCCACTGCCTACCACATAGCCCCCGTGGGAAAAGCCGCCGTCCTCATTGATCCGCATATCCCGTCCATACGCCTTATAATCGAAATAGTCCAGCAGATGATCGGGAATATCAATAGCCTCCATATCCTCCACATAGATGCGGCCCAGGGTTTCATCGTCCTCCACACCGGGATAAAATTCGTAGGCGTCCAGGTTTTCCACAAGGTTGATAAGGTCGGCCACGCTGGAGGTGTGTTCGCCGCAGTCAATCACCGCCTCAAACTTCTCCAAATCGCTTTTGTCCAGTTCAGAGAGCAGATGGGCCAGATGGTTGAGCTCGTCAATGCTTTCATATTCCCCCAGGCAGGCGTTGAGTTCCGGCAGTCTGCCGTCATAGTCGGCAATAAAAATTTCCTCATACCGGATATTGTCAATGCCGATCCGTTTCAGCGCCGCCTGTACTTCCTCTTTGGTAGTGGGGAATTTCAAGAGCGTGCTGGCAAGCTCCCCCTCATTGTATTTCCCCAGGTTGGTGACATACGCCTCAAGGATAGGCTGTTCCTGTTCCAGTCCAATCACCTCCTCTGGACAAAGTGGTGTGCTCCCCGTCAAGTAGACAATGAAATACTTTACACTTTACGAGCGAATTTCTGCCTGTCCAGTAATATGGAGCAGACCTGGTCACTACGCGGCCGACAGGCAGTCATGGACCTCCATAGGGGTCCGCACACCCAGGCCGCGCTGGAGGCGGTGGAAGTTGTAATAGGTGATGTACTCCTGGATCATCTTGACCAACTGCTCCCGGCTGGTGAACCGCCTGCCATAGTAGCGCTCCCGCTTGAGGATGCCCCAGAAGCCCTCCATGGGGCCGTTGTCAATGCACTTTCCCACCCGGGACATACTCTGTGTAATGCCAGCTGCAGCCAGCTTGTCATGGAAGATCTGGGTAGTATAGGCGCTGCCCCGGTCGCTGTGGAGCAGAGGGTGGGCGCCGGGATTGGTCTCCAATGCCTGATCCAGAGTGCGATGGACCAAGGCAGCGTCGTTGGTGTCCCGGATGATAAAGGAGACGATCCTTCGGTCACACAGATCCAGGATGGCGCTCAGGTAGAGCTTGCACATGGTATTTCCCGTATAGTAGTGAAACTCCGTCACATCGGTGAGCCACTTTTCGTTGGGGCGGTCGGCGTAAAATTGGCGGTTCAGTACATTCTCTGCCAGCTGCCGGGGAGAGGATGCCACCCGAGTGCAGCCATGTGGGGCATGTTTTACCGCAGATTGAATCCCAAGGCAGCGGCAGATACGCAGCGTCCGCTTATCGTTGACTGGCGTATGGTAATACTTGTCCAAATCGTCCCGAATGCGGCGGTATCCCTTGTCCGGGCTATCCCGGTGGATCTCCTGCACCAACTGGGCGATGCGCTGATTCTCGGCGACGCGGCCCCCGGCTTTCCCGGAGCGCCACTGGTAATAGCTGGCCCGGGAGATATGCAGTGCACGGCAGGCTGGCCCCACAGGAAATCCCTCGTTTTCCGTACCATAGCGCACCGCTTCATACTGCTGTTCCTGCCGAAACTGCCTCAGCGATCCCCCCTTTCCAGCTCTTGCACTTTTTTTCGCAGATACAGTTCCATTTTCAGCAATTCATTCTCCTTCTTCAACCGGGCGTTCTCGATCCGCAGGGCCTCATCCCGGCTCCGGGGCGTTTGGTCCGCCAGGCGCTTGCCACGCCGGTCCTCCAATCCCGCGGGACCCAACTCCTGATACTTTTTCACCCAGCTCCGCAGCGTCTGTACGGCTACTTGGTGTGCCTGCGCCACCTCTTGGAGCGTCCGGCCGCCCTCCAGACAGGCCAGCACCGCCTCCAGCCGTTCCTCTATGGTGTGGTCGTTCCTCATGATAGTCCCTCCTCTTTCTCTCTTGGAGTTTCTCTCATGATACGCCTTTACCCAGTCCAATACCAGATTCCCGGAGCGCAAATGATACTTTTCCGCGATGGCCATAGAACTGCCCTGACCGGACAGGTACTCCTCCGCCACTTGGCGCTTGAAGTCCTCGCTGTACTTCCGTTTGGAGCGATTCCCATTCTCCTCCAATGCCGAAATTCCCTCCGAGCGATACCGGCTGATCCAACTCTCCATGGTGGAGTGACCCACCCCAGCTCGCCGCGCCGCCTCTCGCATCCGCAGCCGTCCTGCAAGATATTCCTCCACCAGCGAGACTTTTTCCTCAAAAGCAACTTCTTTTCGTTTGCCCATCCTGTATTCACTCCCAATGTTATTTTCCTGTCTGCTTTATTGGGAGCATACCAAAGTGTCCATAAGTTACCGGGCCTCCCGGCTTACGGCGGGGGCCGCCCGTTCCTTGCTTTCCTGGGCCTTTGCCAGCTTTGCACATTCCTCCATTGTCTGCCGGATCGGGGGCCGGGCCGCCTGCTCCAAGTGTTCCAGGCGTTTGAGCGCCCCAGCCGTCCGGCTCTGCATCGCGCACATCAGCCGCCGATCCTGCCGAAAGGGGAGCGAGAGCCCACGGGCCAGAGCGCCGGGCCCCTTTGGATCGTCCAGGGCCTCCCGGCCCTGCACCGCCCGGACAATGTTTTTCAAGTGCCGCCCGGCCTCGTGGTATTCCTTGCTAGCCGCCTCGATGATGGATAGCGCCCTATCGTCAAAGGCAATATTTTTTTCCAGTTCCCGGCTGATCCCCTCCAAGGCGGGCCGGATATGCAGAAACTCCGCCGTATGCGCCAGGGCCGACACGCCGCGCTCCCGAAAGGCCGCCAGCGTCTTTTTACAGCCCTCTACAACTTTTTCTTTCAAGCTGTCCAGCCGTTCCCGCAAGCCATTTGTGACCTTTTCAAGCCCCTCCACCGTCTTTTGGAGGGCCCGCTTCACCGGGCTTTCCCTGGCCTGGGCCAGCTCCTGCCGCATCACAGCCAGCTCCTCCAATGCGGAATTGAGCTGTTGTTCCAGCCCCGCGATCTGCTGGCACATAGCCAGCAAATCCTCCCGGCCAGGGGAATTGTGCTGTTTCATCACTTCCAGGAGCTCCCGGACAGCGGGCTCCTCCATCAGCGGGACACTCCGGGGATGTTTCCGCTTAGACATTGTGGCGGCCCTGGCCCTTGACCGTCAAAATCCCCTCCAGGGTGGTGGACGTGATCCCCAGCCGCTGGGCCACCGCAATATCATTTTTTACCGCTTCATTGATATAGCTCCCGCACACTACCAGCACATGGGAGCGGCGGAGCAGGTCACGGCCCATGTCAATGCCGCTTTTATGCTCCTCCGGCACCGCGTCATTGAGGAACAAGGGAAGATACATGGCCGGGCAGATAGGCGAGAAGCCCGCCTCATAGACCAAACGGCAGTAGTTCGCCGCCTGTTCTGTCTTTTCACAGTCATCGCCGCGCCAAGCGGCGGTAATATACGCAAGTGGGCGTTTCATAGTCAAAACCTCCGTTTCCTTATTCATAATGGGTAGGGTCAACCCTATCCCCCCGCCCTTTCCCTATCCAGGGAAAGGGGGCGGCTCTGGAGGATATATGCCCCCGCCGCCTTGCCGGGAATAGCACAGCCGGGGCAGGCCGTAAAGGGCAAGCCGCCGCAAGCGGCGGGCGTTCCGCCCCTTGACGGCCCGCTCCCGGCTGTACGAAAAAAGTACCTGGCGACGGGGGATATATCACCGCAGAGCCCATCCCAAGCGCGGGGCACGCACCTCTGGACAAAGTGTCCAGAAGCGGGGGCCCGGTTACTTTTCGAGCTCGTTCTTTTTCTCCGGCTTTGCCAGCTCCGGGGGCTGTTTCTCTTTCCACTCGTCCAGCAAAGTCATAATCTGTTCTTTCATTTTGGCAGGAGTGACCTCCTTGCCGAAATACTTTGACAGTTCCGCCATTGAAATAATCACGCCGCGCTCCTCCTTTTTTTCTTCACTTAAAATACCATCGATCACATCACCGTTGAGCAGACCCTCCTTATCGAGCTCCCGGAGCTTTTTTGCCTGGGCCACGGAGGGGGAAGCCTGCTCCCCGTCAATGGACACAGCGATCAGCCGCTGGTTTTCCGGCTTGATATACGAAATTTCCACAGCGGGCATAAAGCCCATGCTTTTCGCGTCCACCTTATCCAGAAGCTCCGGGACGAGGTGGTTAAGCCGGATATAGCGGAGCACCTTTTTATAGTTCATGTCGTGCTCCTTGCCGACAATCTCCACCGAGAGCTTCCCCAGGGACTCCGCCTCTTTCTCATTTTTAGGCCGGGCCCCCTGGCGCTTAATCGCCTCCACCTCCAGATCAAGGAGCCTTGCCAGCTCGCTGGGGAGAGGCTCGCCGCGCTGTTTGTTGCTGATCCTCATTTCCCGGACGGCCTCAAGGTCGGTCATCTCCCGGACAATACAGGGAATTTCCTCCAGACCAGCCCGCTCACCGCCATGACAGCGGCGATGACCCGCAATAATCTCATAGCCGTTGCCGTCCTTTTCCGGGCGGACGGTGGCGGGGGTCATAATGCCGTGTTCCTTAATCGTCCCCACCAGATCATCCATGTCCTTATCGTCCCGCACATTGTAGGGGTGCTCCCGGTATGTGTGGAACGGATGGAGCTCCGACAGCTTCAAGTAGACAACTTTTCCCTCTTCCACCGGGCGGGGCGGCACTTCGGGAGTGGGCGGCAGGTGGATCTCCGGGGGCGGGGCCTCCGCCTCCTTGACCGGGGCGGCCTTGCCTTTTGGAGTTTTCACGCCGGGCCCAACACCCCCGGAGCCTGTTTCCTTGTCCTTATCCTTTTTTCCACCTCTGGACACTTTGTCCAGAACACCGGGGGCCGGGGGCTTGTCACGGGCCGCCTTGTCAACCTTTGAAGGGCGGCCTGTGCGGGTGCCCGGCCCCTTTTCCGACTTACCGGGCTCCGTCTTATCCTTTGCCTTTTTTGTGCGGCTCTGGCGCTTTTGCGCTTTTTCCTCCTCCCTGATTTCAGCCAGGGATTTCTCCCAGGGTGGTTTTTCCTCGTTCCCGAACAAGTCACGGAACGCCTCATCCCCATGTTTGGGGGAGCCCTCTGGGGCAGCCGGAGCCTCTGCCTTTGATACTGCCTCCCGCGCCGCCGCCCGGCGTTGTGCCATGAGTTCGTTGATCTTGTCAAAATCAACCACTACCTCGCCCGGAGCAGTCCGGGCCAGAGTGTCCCCGCCTTCACCGGGAAGAACAGCCTGCTCCGACTGGGATGCCGGGCTCGTACCGGGAGCGGCAGGCTCCGCCGCTTTTTCCGGCGCGGCAGTTTCCGGGGCATTTTCTACGGGGGCATCGCCGGGGCTATCCGAGCCAGGGGACTCCGGGCCTGTTTTCAGCTTGTCATCTGCCATTCACTAACCTCCTTTAATTTTGGCGTGTTGCACAAAAATCAGCTTTGATTTTCTACTGAAAAAATACCCTCCTTTCCAAGCCTACCACGCAAAAAAGCCGCCCAGATTTACCCGGACGGCTTTCAGCGTAATGTGATAGTCTTTTATTTTTTTATTTCCCCTTGATTTTTAAGGGTTATAGCCACTTTCCTTTTAACATCGCCCCGACTGGCCCTACCGGCCCTCAGGGTATTCCCGGGCCCTCACCTGTCAAGTAAGCAAAAAGCCACTTTCTCCAATACGACAAATAAATGGCAGGCTTATGATAAATATTATCACAAGTCTGCCATTTATGATTTCAAATTGTCGCGATCGTGTTTTAAGATACTTCAACAAGGGGCTTATCTGATAGGATCACACCGCCTTCCTGTCCGTTTGATCTTTCAAGAGATCCAAGCATTTTTTATAATCATCTAAATATTTCCATTGTATTTCAATTTGGTCCGCCCTGTAGATCCGAATGGAGCGAATCAGGGCATCTACGATCTCCTGGGTCAAAGACTCGACCTGCTCGCAGGGGCGGAACAGCCAAACAAAGCCATTCTCTGTGGCATTTCCCTGCAGCTCCCTCATCTGTTTAGTAAGCTGTCTGTTCTGTGCCTCCAGCTCTTGGATCTGTCTGCTTAAGTGGTCACGTCTTGTCTTATACTGTTCAGTCGAGATCACCCCATCGTTCAGCTGCTCAAACAGCTCTATTCGGGACCGATTTGATGCTTTGATCCGCTTTTCTAACGCTCTGATCTGCTGTTCCAGTATGGATACACGTGTACCGCGATTTTTCTTTGCCTGCTGAATCAGCTGGCCCGTATCCACAACGATCCTGGCCTGCTGCCGGATCGCAAGCAGGACCGCGTCTATCAGGTCCTGCTCCATCAGTCTGCCTTCCATGCAGTTGGGAGAATCGCGGAATTTCCTGGTATTGCAATAAAAGTATCGGACCGTGGTGTTGCTGCGGCGCATGGCCCTGCCGCATCCCGCACAGTGCAGCTTTTTATAGAACAAGTGCGGCGGTGCTGTCATTTTTCTCTTTTCCAAATGGTCGATACACCGCCGCGCCTCCTGAAACTCGTTTTCGGAGACAATGGCCTCAAAACAGTCGGGAACGATGATCCAGTCCTCCCTTTTTGTTTTCCGGCGCTGCTTGCTGCCGACCCGAAGATTGGGGCGCATACCGCTGATGGCCTTGCCGGTGTATCGTTCCTCATAGAGAATGGACAGCACCACAAAATTGTTCCAAAAACCATCCTCCAGGGCCGCTATCTTTTTGCCCGGATACTTCTGCCTCATGTAGATCAGGGGAGAGGGCACATCTTCCAGATTAAGCGTTCTGGCAATTTCCGTGGTGCAAAAGCCCGCCAGGGTCATATCGAAAATACGCCGGACCACTTTGGCCGCTGGCGGGTCGATCACCAGTCTATGCTTATCTTCACTGCTTTTCACATAGCCGTAGGGAGCAACGCTGCAAAAGTAATCGCCACGCCGCAGGCGGGCATATCGGCTGCTCTTTACCTTTCGGGAAATATCCCGGCTGTAAAGATCGTGAACCAGAGCTTTGCAGGCGATGTCCAGGCCCCCGGTTGAGCCAATGTATTCGTTGCTGTCATAGCCGTCGTTGACAGATATAAAACGGACCCCAAGGAAGGGAAACACCTGTTCCAGATAGCTCCCGACCTCTTTGTAATTCCGGCCAAAACGGGAGAGATCTTTGACAAGAATGGCCGCGACTTTCCGCTGCCGTACCAGCTCCAACACGCGTTTGATGCCTGGACGGTCAAAGTTGGTCCCACTGTGTCCATCATCCACCACTTCCATGACCTTGTAGGCTGTAAATTCCGGATGCTGCTTCAGATAGCAGCCGATCAAATCCCGCTGATTGGAAATGCTCTCCGATTCCCCTGTGTTTTCATCCTCCAAAGACACTCGAAGATAGGAGATCAAAAGGCCGCTTTCCGGGGGAGCAAACAGTTCATTCATCCCGCCACCTTCTCTCTGCTATGAGCTCTCTCCGTCAAATGATCAGTAAGCACATGGTATCCATCCTGAAATTTCAGCGTGATCCTCACCCGTTTTTTCTCAAATATATCGATCCGCTGCACAAGACCGGCCAGCATTTTTTGAGAAAGCTCCATACCCCTCTCATCGTTCAGGAAGTCTTTCAGCCATCTGTTATTGAGAGTCAGGTGTTCGGCCATGCAGCGTTTCTGACTCAGGAGGGCGTCGATCTGCTGCTGGAATGCCGCCTCCGTCTTTGTGTATTCTTCCTTGGCAGAGAGATACTGGCTCTTGCTTAAGACGCCTTCTATGTAGTTCTCATAGATGCCGCGTTTTAGGGTGCTGCTGCGGGCGAGCTTTTGTCGAAGGGTCCGGATCTCGGCATCCATATCCGCGATTTGGTCTTTGGTTTCCCCCGTATCCCACACCTCCGTTGCTATCCTTTTCAAGTCGGCGGCAATGCGGATCTGAGCCTGGATCGTAGAAAGGGCCGCCTCCCGCAGCTCTTTCTCCGAAACCATATTTCTGGCACACAGACTTTTGGATCGCTTGGTAAAGGTCTGGCAGGTATAGTAATAGACATGGCGTTCTCCTTTCTTGTGTCTGCCGGAGCGATAATAAAGGCGCTCCATAGGACGGCCGCAGCCACCGCAGTACACCACGCCACGCAGAAGATTTTGATGGAAAGTCAGTCCCTTATTTTTCTCGGCCCGCTTTTTAAACAAGTCCGTCCGGTCCTTCAGAAGATTTTGGACCGCATCAAAGGTCTCCCTGCTCACGATCGCTTCATGGGTGTCCTCTACGATATCCCAATCGCTTTCCGGCCTTGGCCCAGGGCGGCTGAAATAGGAGCTGCTCCGTTTCCCTTGTACCATATCTCCAGCATAGACACGGTTCCGGACCAGTCTTTTGATCGCGGTCCGGTTCCAAGGACCACAGTTCTCATATCGCTCATGCTTTAGAAGGCCCTGCTCATAGCGGTATTGTCCTGGCGAGGGGATCCCCTGCTGGTTCAGATGATACACGATCTGGCAGTCGCTCCAGCCATCCAGGAGCCATTGGAAAATATTCCGAATGACCTCTGCTGCAGGAGGGTCCACCACAAGCTGGTGCTTATCCTGGGGGGATTTGTTATACCCATAAGGCGCCAGGGCACCCACAAATTTCCCCGCACTTCGCAGCGTTTTCAGGCCGCTGTTGACCTTTTGGGAAATATCACGGGCATACAGCTCATTGATCAAGTTCGTTGCGGGAATGGCGATTCCTTCCTTATCAGGCTTCGGATCACTGGAATCATAGTGATCGTTGATAGAGATAAAGCGGACTCCCAAAAAGGGAAAGATCTGTTCCAGATAGTGCCCAGCCTCCCGGAAGTCCCTGGCAAAGCGGGAGAGGTCCTTGACGATGATGCAGTTGATCTTCCCGGAACGCACATCCTCCATCATCCTTTGAAAATCCGGCCGGTCAAACTTGGTTCCGGTCTCTCCGTTATCGGTGTAGACCTCCACAAGACGGATATCAGGATGTGTTTTTAAAAAGTCCAGAATAATGTTTTCCTGGTTTTCCAGAGAGTGGCGGTCCCGGTGGCGGTCATCTTCCACAGAAAGGCGGCGATAAGCGCCGCCCAGATAGGTTTTAGGGGCCTGAGCAAGGTCTGTCTGCTGATGTATCTGTTTACGGCTGGTCCTCGCCATCCTTATCCCCCTTCCTGTAATCAGCCGCAGGCTGGCCGTCGGCGGCTGACATGATCCGCTCAGCCAGACAGCGGCATTCGTTTTCTTGGTAGAATTGGATGTGGATGCGCTGATCTTTGTAGACCTTGATCTGCTTTATCAGCATGACAACCACTTTTCTGGTGAGTTTCGTCAGGTTTCGATGTTCCCTGAAGTCTTCGATCCACCGAAAGGTTCCACTGGTTCCCGCTGTTGCCGCCTTGATTTCCCTTTGAAGCGCGCCAGCCGCCCGCTCTGCCTCGTCGCAACGATGGGCATAGACTGCTTTGAACTCTAAAAATTCATTCTGGGTCAAAATGCCTTCTGAAAGCCGTTCATAAAGGGAGCGAAAAAGCCTCTTGTACCGCTCTGCTTCCTCCTGCTTTTGGGCGAGCTGGGCCTGGAGCCTGATGATCTCCCGCTGCTGTAAGGGAAGTGCATCCACATAGCGAACCAAGTTTTCCAGGTCGATCACACTGCGGATGCGCGCCTGAATGGAGACCAGCACACTTTCCTTCAGATAGTCCTCCCGGATATTGTGGTTCTCACACTTTTTTCCACATTTGGCCGAGGAACAGACATAGTAGATGTACTCTTTTCCCTTTCTCTGAACCGGATGCCGGATCATCGGCTGACCACAGTCCGCGCAGACCAGGAGCCCGGAAAATAGATAGACCTGCTTACTGTGGGGGGCGGAACGGGTATCCAGGGAAAGGCAGTATTGGACGCGGGCAAAGATCATTGGAGATATGATCGGCTCATGGGCGTTTGCAATACGGCTCCACTTTTCCGGAGGCTGGTAAATACGGGTCTTGACCTTGTAATTGGGCGTCGTTTCTCTGCCTTGAACCATTGTCCCCATATAGAGTTCGTTTTTCAGGATGCGGAGCACCGCCACAGCGGTCCATTTCGCCATTTTGTTGAGCTTGAAGCTGGTTTTGAAGTTCAACCCAATGGATTGCTTATACTCCATGGGAGACAGTACGCCCTTGCTGTTGAGCTGGTCCGCGATAGCCTGGGCGCTCATACCATCCAGCTTCCAGCTGAAAATCTGTCGAACAGTTTCGGCGGCTCCTTCGTCAATGATGAGCTGGTTTTTATTCTCCGGGTCCTTACAGTAGCCATAGGCAGCAAAGGGACCGACAAAATCGCCATTTCTGCGCTTTACAGCCTTGCTGCTGCGGACCTTGATGGAGATATCCTTGGCATAGGTGTCGTTCACCAGATTTTTGAAGGGCAGCACCACATCGTCTGCGGCGGAGCGTTCCGCCATGCTGTCGTAATTGTCATTGACAGCAATGAAGCGGACCCCCATAAAGGGAAAAATTTCTTCCAGGTATTTACCGGTTTCGATATAGTCCCGTCCGAACCGGGAGAGGTCCTTGACTACCACACAATTTGCTGCGCCGGATCGCACATCGTCCATGACTGCATGAAAGCCCGGACGGTCAAAGGTCACACCGGAAATACCGTCATCTTTGCGGATCTCGTGCAGCCGGAGCTCCGGCCTCCCATGGACAAAATCGGTCAGCATAGTGATCTGGTTGCTAATGGTTTCGCTCTGTTCCTTGTCGCCGTCCTCGCGGGATGCGCGCACATAGATATCTACATCCCAGATCTGTCCATGTGATGCAGTTGATGATGCAAAAAAAGCACTCATAAAGGTTTCCTCCCAATGGACCATCCAATTCGCAGAAACCTTTATGCGTGCTGTATTTTCTGATCCGCTCCAGACACATTATAACACCGCCTCGCGGCGTCCAGCTTAAATTTCAGGTTTCGGCAACAGACAGATCCAAAAAGCTGTACCTCAAGGCGGAGCTGGCTAGATCATAGTAGAGAAGATCGTCTTCAGCTGTTCCTCCAGGGTCGTTCCTTCCTCAAACCCCACCTTCACCACGATCTTTCCGCATTTGTAGCAATAGGGATTTTTAACCTGTCGGATAAAAGATGCGATCCGCTCCTCCTTCGGAAGGGAGGGGTCGATTTGGATATCCTTCAAATCGACCAGATCATCAGGGGATACTGTTTGGACATCCACAGCCTCCAAAGCAGCAAGGTCAATTTGTTGGAGCGCATCCAATTCATATTCACTCACTCTCGGCACAACCTTTCTGTTCGCTTGTGTCTTATAGCTATTCAGAGGCAGCCTGTCCATATTACTTTTTATATCCAACAGCACTATTCCCTCAGGGTGCAGAGGGTATCAAATATCTGTCAAAATGAAGATTGCAGATCCTAAGCGTCAAATGAGGGGCCGTCCAGCCCCTGGAAAGGCTGGGCGGCCCCTCATTTGATGCTTATGCAGGGAAAGCCTGTTCCTAATATGGAAAACAGGAGTGGCTCGCTCACACCGCGCCACTCCGTTTAAACCTTCGTATCATCCTGCCCAAGGTGCCTTTTGTCCTGTCCGTACACTTGCTCCCCGATTCAAACACTCTCTTCCCATCCGTATATCAATTGTTCTTGATCTAGAATCTGCTCGTAGGCTTTCGCAAATAGGAAATCCATATTGGCATAAATAGACCGCATGGTCTCTTTATACAGCTTCCGCAGACACCTGGGATTTCCTTTTCCTTCTGGTATTTTAGCCTCCAGACACATTCTTCGGATACTGTCGGAGATCTGTGTCCTCCGCATCGGTTTTTTCTGTCTGGTCAGGAACAGGGGGCCTGTTGTGATCCCGCTCCGCTTTGCATAGGACAAGAGCTCCTGACACAGGCACTTTGGGAGACGGATGATCTCTCTCCCGCCGCCTCTGTTTATCACCAGTTTTCCCTCTTCTGCGGCCTCCACTGTCAGCTTGGATGCCTGCTGCACCGGAAGATCAACATTAGCAAATACCTTTATCAAAAAATAGACCCGCTCGTTCTTCAACGCCTTTGCCGTCTGCAGCATACGCAAATATTCGTTGCGCGTCAGCTCCGGCAGCACCTCGTCCGCATCCACCATCAGGGTCTTGATCTGAAATTCCCTGTGCCCCAGGAAATCCGCCAGGGTATTTCCCACAGAGAGGAATCGGTTTACCGTGCGGACCGCATACGATTCCTTTTGAAGGTTCTCGCTCCATTGCCTCAGTGTATCCCGGTCCATCACTTTCTCTTCCGGCAGCCACTGATACAGCATCTCCACAGCCTGTCTGTAGCTTTTAATGGAGCCCTGATCCATTCCCTTATTTTTCATGTATGCCTCGAAGCTGTCAATGAGCTCTGGTGTCAGTTTGACTGCATCATTTTGCGGCATCAAAGTGCCTTCCGCCATATTCCCCGGATATTGTATCTGATGATCCATATCGTCCCACCCAGTTTTTCCTCTTTTATAAATGCCTGTCCGACAGCCTGCACTTTCTTCTGCCGAAAAATAATTTCCCAGGCAGTCTGAACATCGACCGCCTTGAACAGTGCCCGCCGTCCCCTGCGTCAGTGCCAAAACTGACCAGCATCTTTTCTATCACGCTGTCCATGCATCGAAATTCTTCGCGATCAAATTTTACTGATGTTCTGCGGACCCACTGCGGAAAAAGGGCATCAGCCCAACGCATCACTTTTCTCCTGAACTTCTATCCCGCTTTCAGGCAGTCCTTCCGCCCCCTTATGTCAGCGCTGAGACTGCATCCTCCCCGCGGTCAAGCCGGTACAATCCGCTCCCATCCTCTGATACCAGGTAGGTATCCAGGATCTGGTGATCCTCTCTTCCGTAAGCATTGATGCAGTAGCAGGGCATCCCGTCCACCATCACGATCCCCTCCTCCGGGAACAACAGATAGGAACTCATATCACTGCCGCTCAGTCCCAGCCTCTCCGGAGGCATCTCTTCCAGAAAGTGCACCGCCTCCTCAACTGTAAGGGACTCTGCCTCCTCTTCCGCCCCTTCCAGCAGAACAGGCGTGATAGAACAGGACTGTGTCTGCCATCTGATCTCCAGGGCAAAGATTCCGTCCCCTTCTGCACACTTTGTTCCTACCGTCACCTCCCCCCTCTCCGCCTGAAAGTCAGGCTCCTCCTTTGGGGCGTCTCTGCTGCCCAGAATGGAGCAGTCATAATTGTCCTCCAACATCTGCACATATTCTGCCGCGACCTGGTTTCCGGACTCGAGCCCAGAGTATTCATAGGTCGGCTGTCCCTGGGCCTCATCTGTGTCCTGGTCCCCGCCGGCCTGTGTATTCTCCTGCACCGAACAGGTCATTTCGCTGCCCAGGGCCACCAGCTTGGTCAACGCGGGCAGTGCATCTGATCCGATCCCATAATTGTCGGGCGGCTCGGCTCCTCCGCCGCATCCCGTCAGGGTCAGGCACAGCGTCAGTACGCCTCCCGCCAGATTCCTCCAGCTTCCTTGTTCCATCCGATCACTCATATTGGATCTCCACTCTATCCCCATCATTCAGCCGCTGCTGAAAGGTGCAGTCCGCACCGTTCACTGTAAGCCGCACCGGCCGCTCTGCATGTTTGAAGTCGATTCCGGACCGCTCCAGCAGGTCCATCAAATAGTAGGGCGTACCATCCGCCTTCCCTGGAAGGGGGAGCGGTCTGCCATTAAGTTCGATCTGTATTGGCACCCCGGTCTGTATTGGCACCCCGGTCTGTATTGGCACCCCGGTCTGTATTGGCGCCCCGGTCTGTATTGGCGCCCCAGCTGCCTTCTCCTTCTCCGGCCCCTTTTCAGATACCTGCACGGTTTCCAGGCTGTCGCCCGTGCTGAGAGGAGTGTCCGGCGCCAGCAGTTTTCCCTGGCACGCCAGTCCTCCCACTCCCAGCTGTCGGCTCAGCTGACCCGCGTTCAGTTCCTGATCCTTTCCCGCCTTGGCCGGCTCGAACTGGATCACATCTCCCGCATGGACTATCTGGGAGGGCTTTGCCTCCACTCCATTGATCGCAAGCCTCGCCGGGAGGGCAGGTTCTCCATAAAATACAGTCCGTTTCCCATCCAGGTAGAGCATCAGGCTCTTTCCGCTCCGGCCCAGCAGGTCGCTGTGGGTAAAGCCATTCATCATCAGAAGCTCCAGCACTGTCACCCTCCCGCTCCGGAACAACTTTGCCGGCTTCCCGTTGAGCACGACCCGATAGCTGTCGCTGATCAGTCCCAATCCCGCTGAGACCGCGATGCCCAAAGGTGTGGTATATTCCGGATCGTCCAGGTCCTGGATATCGGAGCAGGCGCTGTTCTGGAAGTACCGTCCGGCCACAGCTACCCGTTTTCGGTCCATCTGCAGCGCATCTGCTACCCGTCCGCTCAGTCCTGCCAGTTTGCTGCCCCCGCCAGCCAGAAACAGCGCGGAAGGCGGTCTCTCATTCAATTCCAGGACCCGGCGGGCGATCTCATCGGCCAGCCGCTGGACCTCCGGCTCTATCATAGAAAAAATTTCCTCGTCCGAACAGCTCTGCTCCACACCTACCACGTCTTCAAAGGAAATGGGTGCCCCCTTCCCCAGCTGCATTTTGATCCGCTCCGCAGTGTGGTAGTCCACAAGGCACGCCCGCATCAGCGCCTCTGTGATCTCATCCCCGGCCACCGTAGCCATTGTGTAGCCCACAACGCCTCCATCCCGGCACAGAGCGATATCCGTGGTCCCGGCTCCAATATCCACCAGCGCCAGATTCAGCAGGCGGATGTCCTCCGGGATGGCTGCGTTCAGGGCCGCAATCGGCTCCAGGGTCAGGCTCGCCACCTCAAGTCCCGCCTCCACCATCACTGCGTACAGGCTGTCCACCACTTCGCTGGGCAGAAAGGTAGCCACCACGGCCGCCTCCAGCACCTGCCCTGTGTGTCCTTCCAAGCTGGTCATGGGGTAATGGTCAAGCCGAAGCTGTGTAACAGTGTACCCCACCAGAAACATCCTCTGCTCCTGCTCCTTATCCTGAAGGGTGCGTTCCGCCGCTGCCACCGCCTCCAGCTCCAGTTGGCTGATCCGCTCTCCCTTCACGATCTCCGGAGCGGAGAGCTCCAGACAGTACTCTCCCCGCTCCGTTCTCAGGGCTCGGCCGGCCGCAGCCACACAAGCCCGCTCCAGCTTTCTCCCGCTCCGCTCCTCCAGGCTCTTCGTCACCTCGGAGACTACCTTTGCCACCTGCCGGATATCTTCGATCTGTCCATCCAGCATGGTACGTCTCTCATGCGGCCGCCTCTCCACTTCGAGGACCCGCATTTTATCCTGCTCCTGCCGGGCCAACAGCCCGATCACGCTTCTGGTCCCAATGTCCAGTGCATAGATCAGATCCTGTTCCTGGTCCGAGTGTCTGCTGGTCTCTTCCATGGAATTACCCCCTTACGAAAGCGGGAAGGCTATCTTAAAATTTCTTTTAAGACAACCTCCCCACCCCGCCTGTTTATCTATCTGCCGAATATTCTTTTTCAGGTCCTGGCTGTGCCCCTTTTTTCTTTTCGCACAGCTCCCGGCACTCAGTATTTGCTGAACCGGTTCTCTCCCTGGGACAGCTCCAGCCCACCGACCGGAATGGCGGGCTCACACTGGCCGACAGCGGGCTCCTCAGTTCTGGCACTTCCTTCCTTCAGCCGGAAGCGCTGGATCATCTGCTTCATGACGACCGCCTGGGAGGAGAGCTCCTCACTCGCGGCTGCAGACTCCTCGCTGGTGGCGGAGTTGGTCTGGACCACAGCAGAGATCTGATCCACGCCCGTGGTCAGCTGAGCGATCGACTCGGACTGGGCAATGGAATTCTCCGCCAGCTGATCCAGATAGTCAATGGCAGTACCGGAATATTCCACAGTCTCCTCCATGCTCTTTACCACATCTTCCACCAGAGCGTTGCTCCGCTCCACATGAGCAATGGCATTTTCGATCTGCTTCTTTGTCTGCTTGGCCGCCTGGTCCGACTTGGAAGCCAGATTCCGCACCTCATCCGCCACTACGGCAAAGCCCTTTCCGGCAGAGCCGGCCCGTGCGGCTTCCACCGCCGCATTCAGCGCCAGAATATTGGTCTGGAAGGCAATGTTTTCAATGGTCTCAATGATCTTTCCAATGTCTGTCTGGCTCTTCAGCACGTCGCTCATGGCCTGGCGCATCTCCTGCATCTTCTGATTGCAGGCCTGGGTCTTTTCGCCGGACTGGTCCGCCTTTTCCTTGGCAACTCTGGCAGTCTCCGCATTCTCCTGTGCTTTCTGGTCCAGATCAGAAATGGTAGCGGAGAGCTCCTGGACTGCGCTGGCCTGCTCGGTAGCGCCCTGCGCCAGCGCCTGGGCCCCATTGGACACCTGTTCGGAACCGGCAGACACCTGCTCCGCACTGACACCGATCTGAGACAGGGTATCGCTCAGGTTTCCATTGATGACCCTGACAGACTTGAGAACGGACTGGAGTACGCCAACATACATGTCCACGTTTTTGGAATGTACGTCAAAATTCCCGTTGGCCATCTCTTCCAACAGATAGCACTCATCCGCAATGACTTCTTTTAAAACATGCTGGCTGGTACGCAGGGCCTCACACATATCGCCCAATTCGTTCTTGCTTTTGAATGTGACCGGGATATCCATGTTGCCCTCGCTAAAGCCCACCAGGGCGTTGCGGACCTCCTCTGTGGGGCCGGTCACATTCCGGATCAGCGCAAACGCCAGGACCAGAACACCGATGGTAGCAGCCACCATAGCGGCAATAATCGCAAAGAAAGTTCCCTTCACGCTGTTCTCGATTCTGGTCCGCTCCTCGGCCATGCTCTTTTCCAAAAAAGTATCCAGTTCAGTGGCCGCATTCCCCATCTCTGTCTGAAGCGGGGTATCCTCATTGTAAATGATCTCTTTTGCCTGCTCCAGATAGAGCTCGTTCCCGGTGCTGTGATACTGCTCGTAAAGGCCCATGATCTTTTCCGCAACCGCTCTCCACTCGCTGTTAATGCTGTCGTATTTTTCCAGCAGCGACTGGTCCTCGATCTGGCTGGGCCATGTCTCATACAGGCTTGCAGTATAGGTCTGCATCGCCTCCAGGGCGGCTTCCGCCTGCGCGATCAGGCTTTCGTTGGCACTGCTTTCGGGGACCAACAGCGCGTCACGGTAGTTCCGGCCCGCCGTAATGGCATTGACCCGCGCATTCAGGATGGCCATATTGGTCTCCACATCTTCATTCATAAGCATCTCATACTGGCCCCTTTGATTGTTCATCATCATGAGGGAGGCAATAATGAGCGCTACAGAAATCACAATAGTGATCCCATATCCCAGGATCAGACTTTTTTTGACCTTCATATTTTTCAGCATGGCAACTACTTCCTTTATCTATTATCTATTTTATATTTATCTCGATCAGTTCTGCGATACTCTGCTCTTTCTACATCACATCTCCATACCTTCCATTTCTCACATCTCCAAAGATCCTCCCGTCCACCAGAGTGATCACACGCTTTCGCATGAGATTTACAAAGTTTTTGGCGTGCGTGGCCATGATTACCGTTGTACCCAGGCGGTTAAGCTCTCCGATCAAGTGAAACAGATCCCATATAGTGTCCTCGTCCAGACTTGCGGTAAGTTCGTCCAGCACCAGCACGGATGGGCTGTTGATGATGGCCCGGGCCAGCTCCACCCGGCGGCACTCTCCCAGTGACAGTTCCACCGGATACCGTTTCTCCACATCCTTCAGTCCGACCATACACAGCGCCTTCCGAATGCGCTCCTCCATCGGCACCTTTCTCCGCCCCCGCCCTATCATGGATGCCATGGCCAGATTCTCTTCAATGGTCCGCTTTCTCATCAGCTGGGAGATCTGCGGCACATAGCCGATGCAGCCCGCCTTTCTGGGATGCCCGAATCTGCGCTGCTGCCCTATGGGCACATTGTCCAGATAAACCGCTCCGGCAGTGGGAGTGATCTCCCCCGCGATCAGGTTCAGCAGAGTGCTTTTCCCTGCGCCGCTGCTGCCGGTAACAAAGACAAATTCCTGCTGTTCAATGGTAAGGTCTATCTCTCTCACCGCGGGAACCGCTTTCTTTTCCTGCTGATAATATTTACTCACCTGTTCCAAGCGGATCTGTGGCATACTACGCTCCTTTTCGCCCCTTTTTCTCTATACATCAGGGCCCGGATTTGCTATAATCAAATAAAGAGGAGTGGTTTTTTTGTCCCGTCGATCAAAGTCTCATTTCAGGCGCAGGCTGGTCCTCTGGGGCCTGCTGGCCCTGTTGTGCATCGGTCTGACCGAGCTGGCGGTCTGCGCCTATGCCGACCCAGCCCTCTTTCAGAGGATCACAGCCCCTGCCTCCCAGCTCTTTCAAACCGTCCGCACCGCCGGTGCCGGACTTTTGGACCGGCTCACACCGGAAGAGGCCCCTGTCAGCCAGCTTGCCGGTGATCCTGCCATTTCGGAGGCACCGCCGATGGAGGACGCCAACATTACAGAGTTCGCCGTCCGGGCCGATAGGGAGATCCTGACCGGCGGCACAGTGGCGCTGACTTATTACAATCAGGGTGAGGAGCCTTGGGCGAGCCGGCCTTTTGGACCAGATCCGATCTCCGGCTATGGGTGCGGTCCCACCGCCCTGTCTATGCTGGTCTCCTCTCTGACCGATCAGGACATCGACCCGGAGGAAATGGCAGCGTGGGCCTATGAGCACGGCTACTGTGCGCCCGGAAGCGGCTCTTATCTCTCCATCGTAGAGGGGGTCTCCCAGGCATATGGGCTCAGTGCTGAGTCCGTCCCGGACCTCTCCCCTGGCGAACTGCGTCAGGATCTCTCCTCCGGGCACATCTTTGTAGCTCTGATGGGGAGCGGCCACTTTACCAGCTCCGGGCACTTTATTCTCCTGCGCGGGGTCACGCTGGATGGGAAAATCCTGGTGGCTGATCCAAACAGCCGGGAGCGCAGCCTGGCCGCGTGGGACCCGGAAGTGATCCTTGCGGAGCTATCCCAAAGCCGCTCTTCCGGTGCGCCGCTCTGGCGCTTCTCCACCCTAAAATGACATCAAGCTCCCTCTGCCGGCAAGATGCCGGCAGAGGGCTTTTTTCCACCAAACAGCGGCCTGACTCAGCTTTGGTAAAAAGACTCTCTCCCCGCCAGCCGCCTGCTCAGAGCCTTGTCCGCCTGAAGCGTCCGCTCTAACAGCGCGCGGTTCCGTTCCACCTGGAGGGACAGGGCCTCTCCCTCCACTCCCGCCGGCTTTTTTCCGGACAGGATCTGTCGCAGCAGATCGCCCTCTTCCTTGGGCAGTCCGCCACATTGCTTTTTCAGCAGTTCCTTCTGATCTCTAAGCTGGTTGATCTGCTCCTGACGCATGCTCAAAAACAGCCGCACCGATACCTGATCCTGGCGGTCTACCGCATCCAGCAGCTCCCGGGTGATATCCTGCACCTCGGACAGGGCCCGATACATTGCCCGTTCTGCCGCCAAGGCTGCGTCAAGCTCCTGTTTGCTCAGCATCTTCTGTCTCTCCTTCAGCGGTCCGTCTGACTTTTATCCGCCTGTCGGAAGCTGTCCCTCAGCTCCGCCGCCATTCCTTTGACCCGGGAAAGCTCCTTCTGGTTCCTTCCATTTTTGACCCGGCTGAGCTCATAACAGAAATATTCATACAGGCGGTCCAGGTTCTGGCTGATCGGATACTGGCGGTCCAGCGTGTCATCCAAGTACCGGATGATCTTTACACTTCTGTCTACTGCCGCTTCAAAAGCAGGATAATGCTCCCGCTCCAGTTCGAGCTCTGCCTGGGTCAGCCGCTTCACCAGCTCGTCAAAGAGCAGGAGCAGGAGCTCTCCCTGGGTCATGGTGCTTAACGAGTCCTCCCGGTAGCGTTGGTATCCTCTCATATCCATAGGTGTTGGAATCCTTTCTCTCCTATCCGGCTCAATAGCCTCCCATTAAACCGGAAAGTGTGGAGCTCTGGGAGTTCATCTGCTGGATCAGGACCTCCAACTGAGTGAACTTGTTGGTATAATAGTCCACTTTGTTGGACATCTTATCCTGCCATTTTTCGATCTGTTCATCGATCTCTTTCATCTGATTCAAAAGTGTATTGTCCAGTGCCGCTGTGGGAGAGTACTGCGATCCCGCCTTTTCGATCAGGATGCCCTTTACATCTCCAGTCGTGGCAGCATAGCGGTCCGTCACCTTCTGAATCATCGTCATGAGACCATCTGTGGCCGCTCCGTTGTCCTTGCTCTTGGTGAAGGCATCCCGCACCTGGTCCGGGTTGGTCTCCAGAGCCTCCCGCAGCGCAGTCTCATCCAGGCTGATGGTGGTCAGTCCGTCCTCATAGCTGGTCTTGATCCCGATGGAGCGCAGGAAGGAGCCATCTGCACCGCCTGGCGCAACAGCGCTGCGCAGTGCGTTATACAGAGAGGACAGGTCCCGGTCCATAAAGAGGATCCCGGTCTTGGCCTTTTCCTCATAGGCCTTGATCTCACTCTCCGTCATCCCCTCTTTGTCCTTGTCGGTCAGGGGCTTGTACTTGGAGCCGTCGGACTGTTCCAGCGGCATGTCAGAGTACGCCTTTTTCACCTCGGAGACAATGGCGTTGTAATCTTCCACCATGGATTTGATCGCATCCACAATGGTGTCCGCATTCGTCTTGCTGGTAAAGGTAACGCCCTCACCGTCTGTTTTGAAGAGGTCCTCCGGCTTTTTATTCTTCAGCTCCTCGCTGGTAATGGGGTCCTTTCCCACACCATCTGCGGCATTAAACGTTCCGCTGAAGGTGATATTCATTCCATCCGCCTCAAAGGTGTTGGAACTGCGTGTGAATGTCATGGTCTCACCGTTGATGGTGGCCTGGAATATGGCGTCCTGTCCTTTCACATACTCGGGAGCATTCTCATTTGTTACGCCGCCGAACAGGGCGGCCGCCAGATCCGTTGCATTTCCCTGTCCATCCACAGTCCCATATTCGATCTTACCGCCCTCGCCCGTCTCTTTGGCTGTAAAGACGAACTGGTTGGTGAGTTTGGAATAGCTGACGTTGACCCCCGCCTCTGTATTGCTGTTGATGCCGTTGATCACAGTTTCCAGCGCGGTGTCCTTGGTATAGGTCCCAATCTCCACCCCGTTGATTTTCATGGAATAGAGCTTGTTTCCCTCGCTGTCGATCCGGTTGCCATCCTGATCCACCAGATTTCCCGCTGTGTCATAATATTTCCCATCCTTTTCGATGGGCTTGTTTCCACCGTCCAGTCCCTCGCCTCTCAGGGCAGTCAGACCCTTCATATCCTCTCCCAGCAGATCACCCAGCGTCCGGCTGGTATCCAGATATGAGGTCAGGCCATTCTCCCCCAGGCCCAGCAGCTCGTTGACCGAGGAATTGACGGACAGGGTGTTTCCATTGGCCACCTGGAACGTGAGGGCGTTGTTCGCATCTGTCGTTCCCACGGTGATCTTTCCGGCGCCAAAGGCGTCCGCAATGGACTCATTCAGAGTGCGTGCAAATGCCTTGATATAGGTTTCACCATTCTGCGGTGTCACCTCGCCCACTTTGATCTGCTTGGTCTGCCCGTTAAGGGTGATGGTAAGGGGCTTGTCCCGGAGATACTCTGTTGTGGATACGCGTTCGGTCACGGCTTTGTCAGTATCCAGCCGGATGCTACTTGATTTGCCGCTGATGGTATCCTCCAGCTCCATCACCATGTCCTTGAAGTCCCCGGAAGCTCCGCTGATATAGATGCTGTTCCCGGCACCGGATTTGTCGCTGAACCCGATCCCATGAGGTCCCACTTCTACCCCGATCACCTCAGAGGCAGAGACCACATTTCCACTGGAAGTGGTGATTTTCTGGTCGGCCAGCTTTTTCTCTACCGCTTCCTTAAACTTATCCAAGTCCAGCTTTCCGTCTTTTCCGGAAAAATCCTCCAGCTCCCCGAAGTCCAGGGTGATGTTCTGATTTCCATAAGTCAGCGTGAGCGATCCGCTCATGGTGCTGACCTGTATCTCCTTCCCCAGATCGATCTCCTCACCCTCTACGGTGATCTGACCGTCCTTCGCACTCGCGCCCAGAGAGTTGTTGACCGTATAGCGGGCGGCGGTGGCAAGCTGGGCCACCGCATTGAGCACCACATTGCTGCTGGTCTTTCCAGAGGCAGTCACCAGATTGGAAAACGTCCCATTGGGGGTGGTCACCACCGCATTGTTGAAAAAGCTGGAACTGAGCAGGTTTGTGCTGGAGGTATAAGAGGCATATTTCCGTGCGAATTCCACCAGTTTGTTGGAAATGCTCTGGTACGCCTGCTGCTGCCACTGGAGCACCGTGCGGTTCTGCTCCAGTCCCGAAATTTTCTGCTGGTAGCCCTGGACCATTCCCTCGATCATGGATTCCGTGTCCAGTCCGCTGGCCAGTCCGGAGATGATGTTGGAATTTCTGTTTCCATAAATGCTTCCGCTGGAGGTGCTGCCAGTCAAGCTTCCGATCGATGCCATGTTTCCTTCACTCCTTTGACACGGCTGTCCCCCCAGGACAGCACTGTAATAGATTGACAATCCAGTTTATTTTGAGTAAAATCAATTTGCACATCGTTTTTACTCCTTACTACCTCGCTTTTTATATCGTCCGGAATCGTCAAAAATTAAGAGCTGATACCGCATTTTCTTGCGGCGCCCTTATGCCAGACTGCGCACAGGCTTTTCCGGAACTGACGAAAGGAGAAGTAAAGGGGTATGTCACCAACTATTATCTCGATCACCAATCAGAAAGGCGGCGTCGGAAAGACAACAACTGCCTGCGCCCTTCTGTCCTCCCTGCATAACCGCGGGGCCAAGGTCCTGGGCGTGGATCTGGACCCGCAGGGGAGTCTGAGCTTCAGCCTCGGTCTTGATATTGAGCACTGCGTCACGATCTACGATGTATTCCGCGGGACCGCTTCCCCTGAACAGGCCGTCTCCCCTACAGATACCTGCGATCTTCTTCCAGCCAATATCCTTCTCTCCGCAGCCGAACTGGAATTTCAGAAGCCGGGGCGGGAATTTCTGCTGAAAACCGCCCTGTCAAAGCTCCAGGACCGATATGATTTCATCATCATCGACACTCCTCCCGCCCTTAATATTCTGACCGTCAACGCCTATGTCGCCACTGACGGCCTGATCATTCCCATGGCGCCGGAGGTACTCAGCCTGCTGGGCGTCTCCCAGATCAAAGAGACCATTGACAGTGTGCGGGAGTATTATAATTCCCGCCTGCGGGTCATGGGCATTCTGCTCACTCGTTTTAATCCCCGGCTGAATCTCAATCGGGAAATGCTGGAGCTCTCCCAGCAGATGGCGGAACAGCTGGATACCAGAGTATTCCAGACTAAGATCCGTAACAGCGTCTCGGTGGCGGCGGCCCCGGCTCACGGGATCAGCATCGTAGATTACTCTCCCCACTCCAAGCCCTCCCAGGATTATGAGTGTCTGTGTGATGAGCTGGCCGGCGCCGCCTTTCCCCGCAGGACCCATCAGGATGGGCCCGGGAGGGATGTGTGATGGCGGGCAAAAACAGCCGAAGCAGCAAAACGGCCCATGTGCTGAATCTTCTTTCCGGCGGCACGCCGGAGGTAAAGCCGGACGCGGTGCCGCCCCCCAGGGAAGCACCTCCCCCCGCCCCTTTGGAGCCTGCCCCCCCTGCTTCAGACATGTCCGTGCCGGAGGCTCCGTCCTCTGCTGCGCGCCGTCTCTCCCCGCCCATTTTGGAGGTGGCCCGCAGCAACAATGCTGCGCTGTCAGAGAGCATCCACACTGCGCTGGAATCCGCACTTCAGGAGGAGCTGGCCTCCTCGGAGCAGACTGCCGCCCCCTCTCCGGTCCCTCCTGCATCTCCCGCTTCCGCAGCGGAGGGAGAAGCTTCTCCCCAGGTTTTGGACACTCCGCCCCCCACTCCTTCTGCTCCCGCTCCTTCTGCTCCCGCTCCCTCTCCTTCCGTGCCGGAGCAGGCATCCACAGAGCTGTCAGACGGCGCAGAGCTCTTCAATGTGATGCAGCTCTTGGTGGCGGAAAAGCTGGAACGTTATGTAAAGCTGTTTGGCCTTTGCAGCTGTCCCCGCTGTCTGGCGGACGCCGAGGCACTGGCTCTCACCCGGCTCCCGGCCCAATATGCCGTGTTTCCGCCAGATCTGCTCCCCACCAAGCTCAGTGTGTACCGGGCCCGGTATGACAGCGAGATCACCAGGCAGATCATCTGGGCCTGCAAATCTGTGATGGACTCCCCCCGGCATATCCTGCCCGCCGGCTCTCGCTGACAGAAAATTTTTATTTCCCCAGCGATCCTCGCTTTTTCCGGCCTACAGATCGATCCTCCCTCTAGTCTACAGAGGATATGGATCATGAAGAATATGATCGCTTCTCAAAAGAAGGGGAATGTGGAAATGGGCTTGAATTACCATAATCTGATGGAGGATATCGTGCTGCAGCATGTAGATAGGATCTTGGAGGCGGACGGCTGCTACTGCTGCGACATCTGTAAATCTGATGTGATCACCTATGCGCTGAACCATCTCCCCCCGCAGTATGTGGTGACGGATACCGGGCGCATGATGGTCAAGCTGAAGAATTGTGACTCTCAGAACCGCACAGATGTGCTCGCCGCCCTCAGCAATGCAGTCAAGCTGATCCGGGACAACCCGCGTCATTGACGCAGCAGGCCCCGCCATATTGGTGGGGCCTGCGACTGCCTAAAAGTGGCGGAGTCACTTTTAGGGCAGCATCAAACGTTATCCGCCGCCTGTGGGCGCCGGACCTCCGCAGGAGCGCTTTTTTGACAAACTGAGGCCCCCCGCCATATTGGCGGGGGGCCTCAGGCGCTCTCAGCTCTTCCGGTTGATAGACCTTGCCTGCAGGTTGAAGATATCCCTGCACAGCTGGTCCTCCTGCCCCGGACGCAGGTCATAAAAGCTGCACCCATAAGAATACCAGCCCTTTCCGGCATCTATCCGCTCCACCCTCCGCACCAGGCAAAGCAGGGTATAGAGCTCCCCCTCCTGCCTCAACCGAAATCCAGACAGCTCCAGCACTTCCCCCTCTATATACCGGCCCTGACTGTAAAATTTCACCCCGCTGATGCTTATATCGACCAAATTGCAGGGCTGCTTTCTCCCCTCCCGGTCAGTCAAAATGCCGCGGCCTCTCACCATCTGTCGGAAGTTCTCTCGCCTCTCCGGCCCAGATACAACGTTCTCCAGTTCGATCCACCAGTGGTCCGCTGCGTTCCGCTCCACCTGTCCATAGGCGATCATCACCTTGCCCTGCTCCTGTCCCATATAGATGTGTACCTTTACCGGTTCATGGTATAAAACACCCCCGGGAGTTCCCTCCCCTTTACGCAGCTCTGCACAGAGCCGGCCGCCTGCCCTGTCGTATTCCTGTATCCTCCCCACAAAGAGAAGATGATTTTCCCGGGTCAGCACCTCGCATATCGCGCCCAAAGCACTGGAGAGGTCCTCTTCATATTTGGGGCTCATAGCCTCTCACCTTCCATTTTCCTATTTCCAACTCAGAATATCTTCTTTTTTCTGCGACTCCAAAACCTGACGCATTTCTTCCCACTCCAGAGGCTTGTAGAAATAAAATCCCTGGATAAAGTCGCACTCTGTCTGGCGGACGATATCCAGCTCCTCTTTTGTCTCTACGCCCTCTACACAGACTTCCTTTCCGAACTGATGGCAGGCGTAGACCACGCTCATGATAAACCTCATCTTTTCCTTGGAGGTAGTGATCTCCCGCATCAGAGTCCGGTCCAGCTTGATCAGGTCAGCCGGATACTGCAGAAGAAGCTGCAGCCCGGAGTAGGCACTTCCAAAATCGTCCAGAGCAAACCGTATCCCGATCTGCTTGCACTGCCGGATAAAGCGCTGAAGATGCTCCGGCATCTCGTCAAAATGGGTCTCTGTCAGCTCGATCAGCAGATTTTCCGCCGGTATCTGGAAGCGCTCCATGGTATCTTCTAAAAAAGGGAAAAACTTTTGATCCATGATCTGGAGATAGCTGACATTGACCGAGAGCCGGAAATCCGGCTGATACTTCAGGATCTCCTTCCCTTTCCGCATGGTCTCCTCCAGAATCCATTTCCCTACCGGAGCAATCATTCCCGTCTGCTCCAGTATCGGGACAAATTTGGAAGGTGATATCTCTTTCCCCTCGTTCTTCCAGCGCAGCAGCACCTCACCGCCGAACATCCGTCCGTTTTTTGTCTCTACCTGGGGCTGGATCACAATGCGGAAGCCTTGGAACCCATGTTCAATGCATGCATTCAGAGCCATGCTCATGTCGGTATGCTCCTGATAGGTCTTTGTCATATGGGACGAAAATTCAAGATAATCCAAATCTGGGAACGCTTTTGCTGTATGGGCTGCCGTGATCACATTGTCGACCAGCTCCTGGGCCTCTCTCTGTCCCGCTGCGCTGTGGAGCACCCCAATGGCACAGGGGGAAACAACATGGATCTTATATTTTCTGAATATGTCTTTTATGATCTTTTGGATCGATGCCACCGCCCCTTCCGGCTCCAGCACCGTTTGAGAGACTGCCAAAAAACGCGCTCCGTCTATCCGATAAAAATAGAACTGCACGCCCAGATTCCGCTCCAGCTGCCAGCCGATCTCTTTCATCACCGCGTCTCCAATGTCCCGGCCGAAGACGTGGTTAACATCGGAAAATTTTCGGAGCACGATGCACATCAGCATTGTCTCGATCCCAAGCCTGTTGAACTCCGAGATCCGCTTCAGGGCAAGGGAAAGGTTGAGCAGTCCGGTGATCGGATCCACCTCCGACTCATTTTTCAGGCTGACCATGCTCCCAGAGAAAAACAGCGGCTCTGTCTTATCCTCATTCCACTTCATGATCCCCCGGCAGTGCAGCCAGGTCAGCTCTCCATTTTTGTCATAGATTCGATAGCGGACGCTGTGACTCTCCCGCTTTTCCCTGAGCATGGCCCTCGTATCCTCGACATGCATCTGCTGGTCCGGCCCATAGATGCGCTGCTCCAGCAGCGACACAAAATTGGGAACAATATTCCCCGGGAAGCAGAAGTCCTCCTTTAAATTGTCGGAAATATAATATAGATTTTTCCTCATATCTCCGAAATAGATATAGAAGGAAGAGCCCGTCATGGTCAGCGATTTCAAAAAGGAGGTCACATCAAAATAGCAGTCCCTCACAAAGGCATGGAGCGCATCCTGACTCTGCACAAGCTCCCTGTCATCATGCTCCATCCGGTGCTCTTCCAGTCCATCTGTCAGGCCGCACAGGCGGTAATATGTCCGTTTATTCTCGTACATATTTTCGTCCGCCTCATTCATCAGGTCATTGAAGCTTTTTCCGCCGGCCTGACACCAAGCGCTTCCGATGGACAGCCAGCAGCGGCTGGATACCGCCGCCGCTTTCAGCTGCTCCACACTCTCCTGAAACTTCTCCCTGCCTACCCCTTCCCGCACCACCAGAAACTCGTCCCCGCCCATGCGGAAGATCTGGTCCACAGGAAACATCCCTCCTAAGACCTGATAGGCTTGTATGATCGTTCGGTCCCCGCTGGCATGCCCAAACCGGTCATTGACCCGCTTCAGGCCGATCAGATCACAGTAGATCAGCCCCATGTCCCGCTCCAGATGTGCTCTGGCTAAGTAGGAATTGAGCGCGTACCGATTCATCGCGCCAGTCATCTGATCACGAAAGCTGATCTGCTCCAGATTCCGGATCAGGTCCCTCTGCTGTATGAGAGAGACAATAAAATGAGACAGGATCTTGCACATCTCCGCCACTGCGTTCATCTGTTTCTCTGGTGGGTCGTCTATGCGCACAAAGCCGACTACCTCCGCTTTGGCCAGAAGCGGGATCAGGATCATACGCCGGACCTGCTCCGGAGACAGCACCTTAGACAGCGCCGGCATATCCCGGCACAGCTTTTCCATATCTGTCAGCAGCAGCGGCTCGTTATGAAAAAATGTTTCATACCACTTTGTCACGGGTTCCGCCACACTCAGCTCCAGCAGTTTTTTCTCCGGCGCCTTCCCCGCCCTGCTCCAGCTATAGGTGTTGAGCAGCCATTTTCGCTCCCTGCTCTCGTAGATCATCACTGCATTGCAGGAAATATGGGTCCCGAGATAATGGAGCATGAAGCTTAATGCCTCATCCATGTCTGTGACGGCACGCACCTTCAGAAAGCACTCATTGATCAGCTCTTCATAATGACGCACCGCGGCAAGATCCAGCTTCTGCGCTTCCTGCTTTTCCTTCTCCACATCCATGGCAAATTCCATGCGGTACTGTCTGCCCTCGTACTCAACGATGGTGTCCTTGATCCGATAGGGGGCTTTGAGCAGAGGATTTCGATAGGTCCATTCAATGAATTTGCCTTCCTTCAGCTGTGAATTTGTACAGAATGGACATGGCTCTCTCCTTCCCTGCAAAACCTCATAACACTTTTTCCCTGCGTAGTTGTCCTCATCCTCGATTCTAAATACAGAGCGGCCGTACCGGTTCAGGTACACCAGCTCATAGGTCTCTACATCCGCCACATAGAGGATCTCTTCCAGGTCCTCAAAGTGCTCCCAAACTGGTATCATGTCTCTTCACCCTCACACTCGACTTTCCACTGCAGCAAAAAACCGGGACGGCTGACCCCCCTGTTCTCTGTCAGCCGTCCCGGTCCTGTCAGGTCCCGCGCTCCTCCGCCAGGCCCGCCTCCAGCTGGCTGGGCTCCGGACGTGTGATTTCGTTCCACACCCGGTTTACTTCCTCCATACAGCTGAAATAAAGGCTGGTCAGCAGGTTGGTCGGGATACCCAGCCCCTCCGCGAGTTCGTCAATTCTTGCCCAGTTGGCTCGCTCGTAGGACAGTGCCAGATCATAGAGCATACCGCACCGCCCTGTGTGATGCAAAAGCCCCTCCTTCGCCTCTGCGCACAGGGGGATCTGCTCCAGGATCTCTTCCAGCGGTGCGTCGATCAGATAGTTCAGAGTAGAAAACATCCCCATCAGATATGCCTCCGGCTTGGAGATGGGCATGTCTTTCGCATAGTTCATCAGGTTGCTGCAGAAGCTTGCTCTCATAAAGGACAAGCGCAGGAATTCCTCTGCTCCCTCTTCCATCTGGTTTTCTGCATTGCTTGCGCTCAGCAGATAGACCCACTGCTTCAGTTCGCTCAGTCCCATGGTCATGATGGCCTGACGCACAGTAGCCACCTTGTGTCTCAGGGCAAAATAGCAGGAATTTGCCATCTTCAGCAGGCCATAGGTCAAAGTAGCATCCACCGAAATGATCTGCTCGATCTCCTCCACATCAGGCTCATCCCTGGTCACCGCCACCATCAGGCGGAAGAAATTGCTTTGCAGGTAGCCGCTGCTGTGTGTCTTCGTCCGGAGCTTCTCTGCCACATAAGTGCCCTCCAGCGCATCCACCTTCAGTTTCAGCGCCTTCTGGTAGAGCTCCTCCCGGTCTATTCCCACCGCAATGCACTTTTTCTTCATGCTGCGGGCAATTTCAATGATATTTTTCAGTGTGAGCTCTGGTGTGCTCTGAAAATTCAGCTTGATGTAGTCGATGCCATCCAGAATCCCCAGATACCGCGGCGCAAATTGAAACTCATTGACCGCGATCTGGTACCCTTCCTTCGCGTACTGCTGTACCATCCGCATAGCCAGAGGATGAATGATCACACTGTCATCGATTTGAATGACCAGTTCCGACTTGTCAAACAGCCTGGGTGTCTTTTTCATCAGCAGAGTAGTGGTAAAGGTCATAAAATTCAGGGACCCCCGAAGCAGCTTGTCTGTATTCAGCGTCAGGAAATTGTAGATGGTGTCTGCTGCGGCGAAATCGCTGGCGCCAGGACCATCTCCCCCGCTGAATGCCTGATTCTCACCATAGTACTGGATCTCATAGCCGATGATCCGGTTTTCTGCATCCTTGATCGGCTGGCGGACGATATATTTGCTGTTCATAGACTTCCCTCCTGCTTCCGTCACTCTCCACGGGCGATCAGCTGATCGATGATCCCGATCAGATGCCCAATTTCAGGCTTGCTCAGCTGTTCATCCGCGCCCACCTCTTTTCCCTTCCGGCGCATCTCCTCCGTGATCAGGGAGGAGAAGATCACCACCGGGATACGGCTGAACTCCGGATCGCATTTGATCAGCTTTGTCAGGCGGTGTCCATCCATCTGCGGCATCTCCAAGTCCGTGATGATCAGCGCCACATGTTCTCGCAGATCCGGCGCTCCCTTCCACTGCTGGAGGGCGTCCCATAGTTCACCGCCGTTTGGATACATATTTAGGTTTACATATCCGGCCTTCACCAAAGCGCTGCGGATCATCTGTGTGAGCAGGATAGAGTCCTCAGCCACCCAGATAGGAGTCTCGTTCCGGCTTCTCGGCCCCAGCCGGTCCACCTCAGAGAGCTGGATCCCTGTCTCAGGCGCGATCTCCGCCACGATCTTTTCAAAGTCCAAAATAGTGACCAGTTCCTCACCGCACTGCGCGATACCGGTGGCCACACCCTCTGGTCCCCCAGAGACGGTCTTATCCGGCTTCTGTATATCCTGCCAGGAGATCCTGCTGATCCCAACCACTGTATGAACACGAAACGCAATATGCATCTGATTGAAATTGGTGATGATGAACAGGTCCTTGTTCCCCTTTTCTTCCTCCCGTCCACTCAGATATTTGGGCAAGTCCACCACTGTGATCACTATGTCTCTGGGCTTGAAGATGCCCTCCACTGCGGGATGAGAATGGGGCATGGGATGTACAGGTGCGGACATCAGGATCTCCCGCACCTTTGCCACATTGATCCCATAGAGATTCCCGTCAATGGTAAACTCCATAATTTCGATCTCATTTGTCCCTGTTTCCAGTAATATCTCGTGGTTGCCTCGCTCTGCCATGCTGATCCCCCATTTCTGATCTCATTTAAAATTTTAGCTAGAAAATCAGTTCCGGTCTTCCATAGCTGCGGATGCATGCCTCTCCGGATTCTGCGTCGAACAGCAGCGTCCTTGCCACTGTACCGCCCACATCCTCCCGCAGGAGCTTGATGCCTTCCCTTTTCAACGTCATATGCACGCTTTCAATATTCCGCTGCCCGATATTTCCCAGGCTTCCGCCGCCCGCCACCTCAAACATACGGGCGCCTCCCGCAATTTTGGCCACCATGCGGCTGCGCCTTGCCCCTCTCGCCTCCATCTGCCGCAGGGTCTCCCGAATTCCCGTGTCCGCATACTTCATCGGTGATCTCCGCCCGGTCTCCATGTTCAGCGGCAGCATCACATGGACCAGCGCCGCCAGTCTCAGGCCGGGGTCATAGAGACAGATCCCGATGCACGACCCAAGGGCATATGTCACCAGCATCCCTTCATACTGGGCCATTTTCATATCCGCGATCCCCACCACCAACTTATCACTCATCCAAAACACCCAGCTTCTTCAACAAAAAATTTAGAGAGCGGATATCCGGTGAGAGCAGCAGGCGGCAGGGTACGATCCTGCGATTGCAGATAAAATTTGCGCCGATCGTCATAATGTAATCTGACTGACCGCCAAATTCCGCCATGGGAACGGTCAAAATCGCCCCCTGCATGTCCACCGCAAAGGCGGGCACCGTTACCTGGATGGTGAGGTCCGCTAAACCGGACAGAGCGTTGATGAACGTGGAGATCATGATGTTGCCTACTTCCACCAAGGCGGAACGGTCCAGCTCTGTGAGCTGACTGTAATCTTCGATCTCCCTGCCTACCATATGCCCCAACACCAGATTGACAAACTCTATCTGCTGCACCGAGAGCATGATCCCATTCACTTCGCCTCCCATGCGCACTACAACGCCGGCCGTAATTACCTCAGGGCCGCCGATCCAGTCAATGGCCTCGTTGTAGCCCATGATTCGGACCTCCGGCACGTCGATACGCACCTCGCACCCCAGCATGCTGGACAGTGCGGTAGCTGCGTTTCCCGTGCCGATGCTCCCGATCTCCCGGATGGTGTCCAGTTCCAAAACATTCAGCTCATCAAAATTTTTCAAGACAATTCCCCCGTCTTATCCATTCGCCAGGTTGTTCACAGTCGTCTCCACCTCATCCGCCGTGATCATCATTTTCAGCGCATAGCTGTAGGAGCGCTGTGCCTCGATCACCTTTCCGATCTCAGTGGCCAGATCCGTGTTGGATGTCTCTAAAAATCCCTGCCGGACTGCTGAACTGCCCATCCAAACATTTCCGCTTTTTTCCGTTGCCAGGAAGCGCCCTCCGTCCAGGTGCTGCAGTCCATCCTGGTATTGCACGATAAACACGCCCACAGGCTGCTCTTCCTCAAAATTTTCCATCTGGATTGGGTAGCCGCTGGAGTTCAGGACCTGGCGCCCCGCACCGTCCGTCAGATAGTAGACTTCGTGCCATTCTCCCTCCTCATCCTGCTCCTGAAAGCCTGCGGCCGCAAAGGAGCCGTCCCGGGTGAACGATATCTCGTTTTTGGATGGGTCGAAGAGGGCAAAAAAGCCGTCTCCCGCAATGGCGTAGTCCTGTTTCCTTCCAGTCTCCTCAACAGGTGCCTGACTGAAGTCTGTCGCGGTGGATACCATGCGCGTCCCGCTCCCCTTCGGAAGCTGATCCCCTCCGATCCCATTGACCATGCCGTACATCAGCGCCTGAAAGGCTGGCTTTTCTGCCTTGAACCCGCAGGTATTGACATTGGCGATATTGTTTGCCTGCACGTTCATCTTCTGCATCTGCTGCTGTGCGCCCACCGCAGCGCTGTAAAATGCCTGAATCATAAGCTCTCCCCCTCTCCGTTTACATCCGCGCCAGCTCATTGGCCGCCTTCGTCAGCAGGCCGTCGTAGAGTTTGAGTACTTGGGCCGCGCTCTGTAGCGCCCGCTCCGCAGTCATCATGGTACTCATCTCCCGGATCATATCCACGTTGGAGCTCTCGACCCACCGCCACTGAATGGACGGCTGTACTGGCTCAGCTGCCTGACCGCCGGCCCCGAACAGCCCGCTCTCATTCTTAGTCAGCTGTCCATTATCCGCAAAGGCGAATACGCCGATCTGTCCCAGGTATGCATCTCCATCTTCGGTATAGATCCGGCCGAACTCATCGGCCCGGATATCATCCGTTGTCAGTTGGAGAGGCTGTCCGTCCGGTCCCAGCACCCTGCCATGGGCCGGAAGGGAGAGATAGCCCTCCTGATCCAGCGCAAAGCTCCCTCCCCGGGTATATTCTGTGCCGTTCTCCGTCTGAATGGCAAAAAAACCCTCTCCCTGGATCGCAAAATCCAGATTGAGCCCCGTCTCCTCCGGAGTCCCCTGGGCAAAGTTTATGTAAAGCTGACTGGGTGCCAGGATATAGCTCTCTTCTCCAATTTCCTGTGCACCGCTTTTGTTCTTGTTGCCTATGCGGCTGATCAGCACTTCCTGAAAGGTGCTGTCCGTGTACTGTTCCGCCTTATAGCCTGGGGTGGTCAAATTTGTCATGTTATTGGAGACCACATCCAGCCTCCGGCTTTGGGAGAGCATGCCGGAGGTCAAATTGTAAAAGCCTTTTGTCATGTTACCGCTCCGCCTTTCCACTTACTGCGCTTCCATGTATTGCTTCATGTACTGCCTCAGATGCTCGATTGCCCGGCTGTGGATCTGTGATATCCTGGGGGCGCTCACATTCAGCACCTGTGCAATTTCCTTCATGCTCAGCTCCTTCTCATAATACAGGGAAAGGACCAGCTGCTCCTTCTCCCGCAGGGATGAGATCCCCTGCTTGAGCGTCTCATGCAGCTCCTGCTCCTCGCACAGCTCTTCGGGCGGGTTCCCGCTTTCCCCCGAGATCCTCTGCCGTGCTCCCCTGCCCTGGGTATCCAGCAGCGCCTCAAAGGAAAGCAGGCCGGACACCGCTGTCTCAGAGAGCATAGCCCCATATTCCTCTCTTGTCACGCCCAGATGGTCCGCCATTTCCGCGCTGCTGGGCGTGCGCCCCATCTGCATGGACAGCTCCTCTCTGGCCCGGTTCAGACGGATAGACTTCTGCCGCACTTGACGCGGCAGCCAGTCCTGGTGTCTGGCCAGGTCCACGATCATGCCCCGCAGGCGCTTGGAGACATAGGTCTCGAATTTCACGTCCTTTGAGGGGTCGAACTTGTCCACCGCGCTGAGCAGCACCAGGATCCCCTCTTCCACAATATCATCCAGCTGGGCAAAGCTGCTGTAGATCCCCCACACCTGGGCGGCAATGGCCCGCACCATGCCTGTCATGCGGAGTACCAGCTTCCATTTCAGTTCCTCATCTCCGCTTTCCCTGTACAGAAACAGCAGCTCTTGGTTGCTCATCTGCTCCACTGCTTCCTCTGAAAGCAATTCAGTCTGCTGGGCGGCAGTCTCAACTTTTTCTCTGCACTTTTCCATCCGTGTCGCCCCTTACCTATGAAGGCTGATTCTGCTGCTGAAGTGTAATGTTGCCGATCGCCTGGATCTGCACGCTGCTGGTTATCTCGTGGAAGGAGAGCACATAGACATCAGGATAAAACTGGGCGATCATTCGGCTGAGGTAGACCCGGATAATCTGGCTGGTCAGGACGATGGGTGTCTGGGACAGGTCGTTGAACTTCTTTCTCAACTCTCCCAGCTGCGCAATAATCTGCTGCATGATATCCGGGCTCAGGGCCAGATACACCCCGTGATCGTTTTTCGTCAGGGCAGCCAGCACTTTCTTTTCCACCTCAGCGTCCAACGTCACCACCCTCAGCTGTCCATTTTCACAGAAGCGCCGGGTAATCGTCCGGCTCAGCGCACTGCGCACCTGTTCCGTGATCATATCAATGTCACGGGTCCCGCCGCTGGCCTCCACCACTGCCTCCAGGATAGTTGCGAGATCTTTGATCGGGATGCCCTCCCGGAGCAGGCTTTTCAGGATCTTCTCCAGATTTGCATAAGAAACCACATTAGGAATGGCGTCCGCCACCAGCTCTGGCTCTGTCTGTTTCAAGTGCTCGACCAGCTGTATGGTCTCCGAACGATTCAACAGCTCGTAAGTATGCTTTTTGATGGTCTCAGACAGGTGGGTCAGCATCACCGTCAGCGGTGTGATCACAGTATAGCCGTAGATTTCCGCCATCTCCTTGTTTTCTGGCAGAATCCAGCGTGAGGGAATACCGTAGGCAGGCTCCACTGTCTCGATCCCGTCGATTTCTCCTGTGGGATTGGAGGGTTCCAGGGCCAGATAGTAGTCCACCAGGATCTCTCCCCGTGCCACTTCCTCTCCCCGGATCTTGATGATGTATTGGTTGGTTCCCAGGGATGCGCCGTCATGGAGCCGGATGGACGGGATCACAAATCCCATGTCCTGAGCATACTGCCGCCGGAAAATGACGATCCGGCTGATCAGCTTTCCGCCGCTGGCTTCGTCCACCAGAGGGATCAGGCTGTATCCGAATTCCATCTCAATGGGCTCCACAGTCAACAGGGAGTAGACATTGTTGATGTCCTTGTAGTAGTCCGCCTCGCTGGCCGCCTGGAGCTCTGGCACCGCCTCACCGGCCCTTGCGCTCTCCGCTTCCTCCATCTGTCTGGCAAGGGCCATTTTGTGATCGCTCCAGTATCCGCCTACGGAAAGGACGGCTCCCACCAACAGAAGGGGCAGGGTCGGAGTCCCTGGAAAAAGCCCCAGCATCAGAAGGATCATGCCGGTCGCCATAATAGCTCTGGGCTGGGCCTTGAACTGGCTGATCACATCGGTGTTCAGGCTCCCGTCCGATACGGAGCGAGTCACGATCATTCCAGTGGCAGTGGAGATCATCAGAGCCGGAAGCTGAGACACCAGGCCATCGCCAATGGTAGCGATGGAATATACACTTAGGACCGTGCTCAGGTCTCCCCCGCCCTGTACGATTCCAATGATCAGCCCGGCTACGAAGTTGATGACCGTGATGATCAGGGACATTACGGCGTCCCCCTTGACGATCTTGGTGGCGCCATCCATGGCGCCATAAAAGTCCGCCTCCCGCTGGATCTTCTGCCTGCGCAGACGGGCCTCTTTCTCATTGATCAGGCCAGAGCTCAGATCCGCGTCAATAGCCATCTGTTTTCCAGGCATAGCGTCCAGGGTGAACCGGGCAGCTACCTCGGAGACCCGTTCCGCTCCCTTGGTGATGACAATGAACTGGACCAGTACAATGATCAAAAAGATCAGTATCCCGATGACGATATTTCCCTGGGTGATCAGATCCCCGAACGCCTTAATGACCACACCGGCGTTTCCCCCGTTCTTGAGGATCAGACGGGTGGAGGACACATTTAATCCCAGCCGGAATAGAGTCGTAATGAGCAGCAGGGAGGGAAAAATGGAAAATTCCAGCGGCTCGGAAATATTCATGGTGATCATCAGGATCATGATGGACAGCGAGATATTAAGGATCAGCAGCACATCCAGCACACTGGGATGCAGCGGGATCACCAGGAACAGAACGATGACCACCACGATCAGGGATATTGCATTGTTGAGTATTCGTCTCATATCTCTTCCTGGAGCCTACTTTCTCATGGAATCTTCTGATCCATCCGATACAGATAAACCAATACCTCCGCCACTGCGTTATACAGCTCAGGCGGGATCACTCGGTTGAGGTCTGTGGAGGCATACAGCGCCCGGGCCAGCGGCACGTTCTCCACCACGGCCACCTTGTGCTCCTCTGCGGTACGCACGATCCTGGCCGCCAGTTCGTCCTGCCCCTTCGCCAGCACGATGGGCGCTGGGTCCCGATCCGGCTGGTAGCGCAGAGCCACCGCGAAATGGGTGGGGTTCCGGATTACCACGTCCGCCTTTGGCACCTGCTGCATCATTCTGGACTGAGCCATTTTCCGCTGGGTCTCCTTGATCTTTCCCTTGATTTTCGGATCTCCCTCTGTCTGCTTGAACTCCTCCTTGATCTCCTGTTTGGACATCCGGATCTGCCGCTCATAGTCCCACCACTGATAAAAGATATCTGCCGCAGCCAGCACCGCGAAGGCCGCCCCGATCTGCATGGACAGCAGGAAGCTCTCCTCAAACAGATGGGCACAGGCCGCCAAAAGATCGGTGTAAAGATATTTGGTAAACAGGTCCAGCACGTTGGTGATATACCGGAAAATCAGTATCAGAAGAACTGCGATCTTCAGCAGTCCTTTCAGCGCCTCCACAACACTGCGCAGGGAAAACAGCCGTTTCACTCCCTGCAGAGGGCTGATCCGGCTCAGCTTCGGCCTCAGGGACTCCCCTGAAACCAGCAGCTTTGTCTGAAAAAAAGTGGCCACCACCCCTGCTGCTGCAGCCGCAGCCATCAGTGGGACCGCAGCCTTGACAAACGTTCCCAGAAGATGAATGAACAGCCCGCTTCCCTCCGCCGGGACTTCCATGGATGGCTGCGCAATGAGATCCATACAGTACCGCAGGAACTCATATATTTGTGCCGCGATCCAGTTGGCGCTCAGCCTGAGGACAAGGAAGCTGACCAGCAATACGACCACTGAGACTGCGTCATTACTGAAAAATATATTTCCTTTTTTCCGCTCATCACGCCGCTTTTTTGGTGTGGCTTTTTCCGTTTTCTGTCCGTCTGCCAAGCCCCATCACCTCTTCTCTCTTCCAGAGCCCTTCCCACTAACCGGAGCCTGCCATCACGGCCAGCCCCCGTCTCAGGCCAGAAAGCATGTCCGCCTCTGCCCCCAGCAGGAATTCACTAAGGGGAGTCAGGAACAGGAAGAGCAGGATCAGTCCGATGATGACCTTGAGTTCCATGTTGATGACAAAGGCGTTGATCTGTGGGATAGCCTTCATCAAAATTCCCATTCCCAGCTCTCCCAGCAGTTCGGCAGCCAAGATCGGCAGGGCCATCTTTACCGCCAGAAGCATGGAAGAGAAAAACACCTCTGCCACGTAGGAGGCCGCTGCTTCCCCGAGGACAGCGGTGCCAAAGGGCAGGATCTCAGCCGAGCCCAGCAGAATGCGCATCAGGGTGTAGTGGCCGTTCTCTGCAAAGAAGTTCAGAAAAAAGAGGATATTCAGCAGGGATGCCGTCACAGACATGTTGGCCTGACTGCTTGCATCGTAGATCTGCGCCATTGTCAGTCCCATCTGAGCGTCTATGATCTCTCCGCCTGCCTGGACGATAGCTGCGCACAGCTGCATCAGAAAGCCCAGCACGAATCCCACAATAAGTTCCACGCCTAGCCGGACCACCAGTTCCACCACTGTTCCTGGCGGTGCTGGCATCGGCTGTCCAAGCCCGTAGACAAACACGGACAAAACCAGAGTCAGGCCCGTCTTTGCGTACCCGGGGATATTGCTGCGGCCTAGGATCGGGCTGAACAGGACAAAACCGCTGATCCTGGCCAACACCATTTCAAATCCAAAGAGCTCTGACCATCCAACCATACTGTCTGTTCCTCACATCAGGGTAAACAGGTAGCGTGTAAAATCCTTCAGAGTCTCCAGCATCCAGCCGCCCGCCGCCAGAAGGATAAGGACGACCACGATCATTTTCAGGATAAAGGAGAGGGACTGCTCATGGATCTGGGTCACAGCCTGAAAAATAGCCACCAGGATCCCCACCAGCATACTCAGCAGCAGCAGCGGTGCCCCCAGCTTCAGCGCTACTCCCACGCCCTCCCGCAGGATATCGACTACGTCCATAACTCCTCCTTACTCATTGGAAGCTCCGCACCAGTGTAGAAAACAGCAGCTGCCAGCCATCCAGCGAAATAAACAGCAGCAATTTAAATGGCATGGAGATCATGGAGGGCGGCAGCATAATCATTCCCATAGACATCAAGGTGGACGCCACCACCACATCGATCAGAACAAAGGGAATATACAGGTAAAATCCGATCAGAAATGCGTGCTTGAGTTCGCTGGTCATAAAGGATGGGACAATGATCCGCAGAGGCAGCCCCTCCGCCTGTGCCCGTGTGGCCGGCATATCCGCTCCGGCGAGCTCACAGAACAGCTCCAGAGAGCTGTCCTCCGTCTGATCCAGCATGAATTCCTTCAGAGGCACCTTAGCTTTTTCATAAAACTCCTCTTGAGTGATCCTCTCTGCTATGTATGGCTCATAAGCGTTTGTCTGGATGTCACTGATCACCGGGGACATGGTAAACAGGGTGAGGAACAGTGCCATTCCCACCAGCACCATGTTGGGCGGATTCTGCTGCAGCCCAATGGCAGAACGCAGAAAGGAGAGGGAGATGATATACCGGGTAAAGGAGGTCATCATCACCACAATAGAGGGGAGGAGTGTGATCAGGGTAGTCAGAAGTAGGATCTGGAGCGTCTGAAAATTCTCTCCATTTACATTGATCAGCGCGTCCAAGCTCCCACCCCCTTATTTCCTTCTCTGCTGAAGCACACTTTTCAGGGCCTCCTGAAAGCTTATCCGCTGGCAGGCACCCTCCGGTGCTCCTTCCTGCTCCCACTGCCCCATCTCTTCCCGGTTCAGTGTCCTCAGACAGGTGATCCCGCCCGGCGCCGCACCCAGCAGACAGATCTGCTCTCCGGCCTGAACCAGCAGCAGCTTTTGATCCTTCCCCACCTGGATCTCTTCTAAGACGGTTACATGCCGCCCTTTCAGCCGCCCTGCTGCCGCCCGCCCCGCCACAACATATCTGGTAAACCAGTAGGACAGCAGCAGTACAGCACAGATCGCGGCCAGAGCCCAAACCAGCTCCAGTATTTCATCCCGCATTTTGCTTTTCTGATCAGGGTGCGCCCAGAATGGAATTGACCGTTTTCATCAGGCGGTCGTCCTTGAAAGGCTTGACGATAAAGTCCTTGATCCCCGCTTGTACCGCCTCCATCACCATAGCCTCCTGGCCCATGGCGGAGCACATCACCACATTGGCGCTGCTGTCCTTGGCCCGGATCGCCTTCAACGCCTCCAGCCCATCCATATTCGGCATGGTGATGTCCATGAGGACCAGGTTGGGATGGAGCTCAAAGTATTTTTCCACTGCGTCCTTTCCGTCGACCGCCTCGTGGACATCGGTATAGCCGTTCTTCGTCAGGGTGTCGCGAATGACCTTTCTCATAAAAGCTGCATCGTCTACGACCAAAATTTTTGCCATGTCACATCATCCTTTTCTTCTAAATTTGATTGGTTAGTCTGCCCGTGTCAGCTCACTCAGCTCAGGACGCTTCAATACTTCTGTGATTCTGATTCCAAAGTTGTCGTCAATGACCACCACATCGCCCCGGGCCACGCACAGCCCGTTTACAAACAGATCCACCTGATCCCCCGCCAGTTTGTCTAAAACTACCAGGGACCCCTTGGAAAAGGTAAGGATATCTTCCACCTTTCGGCGCGTCCGTCCAATCTCCACTGACACTTCCAGCGGCACTGACATGATCAATTCCAGATTCTGAGCCTGCTCCTGGCCGATCTTATCCGCCACATCCAGGGGCGGCAGCTGGACCGGCTTCGTGTTGATCACCCTCGGTTCCCCAGCGTATGCCGGAGGAGCCGGCATGTACTGCCCCGCTGCCTCATAAGGCCGCGCCGAACTCTGCTGCGGCTCTGGCTGCCGGGGTGTGGCCGCCTGAGCTGCAGAGGGAGCCATTCCGCTCATCAGCTGCTCGATCTCCTCCTGACTCAGCTTTCCGCTGCCGGAGGAAGCGGGGGGCGGTGCGGAGGGAGCACCTCCGCTCATCAGCCGCTCGATCTCCTCCTGGCTCAGCTTTCCGCTCCCGGAGGAAGCGGGGGGCGGTGCGGAGGGGGCACCCCCGCTCATCAGCCGCTCGATCTCCTCCTGACTCAGCTTGGCTCCGCCGGTGGAAGGCTCCGGCTTTACCTCTTCTTCCGATTTAGCTCCCTTGCCCTCCCCATCACTCAGATCTACGCCAAATCCGGCGATCAGCTCCCTGGCCAGGTCCACAGACATGACATTGACGAATTCACTTTTCAGCACATTCTCAATGCTCAGCATGAACTTGGCCACTACCACCATCCCGCTGTCATACTGGAAGTGTTCCCGCTCAAACTGATCCAGGTCATCCAGAGTGAAGGACTGGGGCGTAGAGATATTGACGGAGCGGCCTAGGAAGTCAGAGAGAGCGGTGGACGCCGCGCCCATCATCTGGTTCATGACCTCGCATACCGCGCTGATCGTCAGATCATTAAACTCGAACTCCTCATCTGATATCTCCGTTCCCATCAAGATCTCTACGATCGTCTTGACGTCGTGGCGCTTGAGAAGCATGATGTTGCTCCCCTCGAGGCCGGAGACATATTTGATCTCGATCCCGATCGCAGGCTCTAGTTCTCCCAGGGTAAATTCCTCGATCGGCACCACCGACACAGATGGAGTGGTGATATCCACACGGTGATCCAGCATATTGGAGACCGCTGTAGCGGACGACCCCAAGCTGATATTCATGATCTCACCAATGGCATCGATCTCCATTGGGCTGAATATATTTTGTTTCATGTCCCTACTTGTCCCTTCCTCCCTGATTGTGATAGGTCTCCCCTATCTTTACCGCCATATTGCTGCTCAACGTCCCCATTTTTCCGCTGAACCAAGGCTTTCCCCCAATATACAGGTAAATGGGCTGCGCTGTTGGGTGTCCAAGGTCGATCACATCACCGGGATGGAGATAATAGATATCCTGCAGCCTCAGTTCTGTGCGGCCAAGCTCCGCAGATATCTCCAGCTCGGAATCCCTGAGAATATCAAGGATCTCCTCTGAATTGTCCTCCCCGGCCCCTCTTCCCGCCTGATTGGCCGCGGCGATCCGGGCAAAGATGGCGGACAGCATGGAACCGGGCAGGCAGAAGTTCATCTGTCCGGAACAGTTGGAAAATTGGATGTTGATACCGATGATGACTACTGTCTCATCCAGGCCGATCAGCTGGACCAGTGTCGGGTTGGTTTCCATGCGCCGGACTCCGAAGGACAGGTCAATGTAGTTTTCCCAGCTTCCCCCCAGCACGGAGATGAGATCCTTCACAATACTCTCATAGAGCTTCAACTCCAGATCCGTAAAATTATATCCAGCCGGAAGCGCAGGATCGACATCGCCTTCTCCACCCATCAGGCGATCCATCATACTCAGCATCAGTGAGGTGGAAAAGTGGAGCAGAACGGGCTGTTCCTCCGCCTGCTGGTTGTGCGCAAACTGCACATCTGCCAGCACCAGCACATCCCCCTCTGTCAGTGCGTTGGAAAACTCGTAATAGCGCTGCTCCTCCACCGACTCCACAGAAATTTCGCAGGTGGTATGCAGCAGTCCATTGATCCTGGAGTTAATTACCCTGGTATAATTTTCAAAGATGCCGCTGATCATTTTCATGCGGTCCTTTGTAAATTTCCTCGGGCTGTAAAAGTCATATTTTCGGTACTTTTTCTCTGTCGTTTTCTCTGCCGACGCTGCCAAATCCATCTCGCCGCTGCGAGCAGCATTCAGCAGGGCGTCGATCTGGCTTTGTGATAGAACTTCCGCCATTGTTTTCCCTCCCAGGCAGAGTATGGATCAGGATGCTGCGTTCTGCTCTTCCGGCTGGTACGCCGGGCTCGGCGTGCCGGTACTCTCCCGCATGCTGTAATACTGCTTGATATCATCGCCTGCCAAAGCATCCAGATCCAGTCCGGTGACGATCAGCTCCACCCGGCGGTTCTTTGCCCGTTCTTCCGGAATGGCATTGCTGGAAATCGGCCGCCACTGGCCATATCCCACACTGACCAGCCTTGCTGGGTCAATGATCTCTTTCTCCTGCAAATATACAGTGACCACTGTGGCCCGATTGGACGCCAGGAATCGATCCACTGTATAGTCATTTTCCTCATTGGCTGTCGCCTGCGCCGTATGGCCCAGCACCCTGATCTCATTGATGGAAGGGCCCACTTCCGCAATGGATCGGGCGACCTGGTCCAAAACTTCCTTGCCCTCGTCCAGAAGGGTATATTCATTGGGACGGAAAAACACGGTGTCATTAAAGGAGATGAACACATAGCCGTTTCCCTTCCCAATGCTCACCTTTTCCATCATATTTTCCTGCTGAAAATATTCTGCCATGGCCTGGTAAAGCTGTTCCATATCCCGGTCCACCTGATCCTGTGTCACGACGCTGCCCTCGGGCGGCTCCTCCATGCTCGTCCCGTTGACCACTGCACTGGGATTGAGTGCCTGGACCAGGGCGATCCATTTGGATTCATCCATTTTGGACATGGAGAACAGCATTACAAAAAAGCAGAGCAGAAGCGTGACCATGTCGCCATAGGTGTCCATCCAGTTCGCTCCGCCGCTTCCGCTTTTTTTCTTTCTCTTCATTCTGGGTCCCGCCTCCTTGAAGCCGCCTGAAGCTCATTTCTTTTTTCCCCGGCGTTTTTTGCCTCCGTCATCGGCTCCCTCTGCCGCCTCTCCGCCTTCCCGCTGCTTCTCATTCATAAAGGTCAGCAGCCGCTCCCGCAGGAACTTGGGATTCTCACCAGATTGGATGGCCATGATCCCCTCCATGATGATCTGGCGGCACAGGATCTCCTCCTCATCCCGCGCCGTCAGATTGGCGGCAATGGGGTTGAATACCACATGTGCCAGCAGAGAGCCATAAAATGTGGTGATCAGAGCCACGGCCATGTCAGGCCCCAGGGAGTTCATATCCGCTCCATCCAGGTTCTTCAGCATATTGATCAGACCGATCAGAGTTCCGATCATGCCAAAGGCCGGTGCCGCATTGGACCCCCGCTCATACATGGCGATGACTGCCTGGTGCCGCTCGGAGGTCTGCTCGATCTCATTTTCCAGGATACTGCGCACCCGCTCCGGGTCATTGTTGTCCACCACCAGCATGATCGCCTGCTTAAAAAAGGAGTTTTCCTGCTCGTTCCCCTTCTCTTCCAGTGCCAACAGCCCATTTTTTCTGGCGATCTGTGCCAGCTCGGTCAGCTGATCCACATACACCTGCGGATCAAAGGTGTTGGAGTGGAGCATGATCTTAAAGTGCTTTGGCAGGGACCTGATCTGCTTGGGATAGCAGGCGACCACCACCGCCAGCGTGCCGCCGATGACGATCAGAATACTGGACAGGTCCACAAAGTTCGATAGGTTTCCAATACTGAAGCTGAATTGAAGTGTCGACATATCGAAACCGACCACAATTCCAAACACAGTAAAGAAAAAGGCCATCACAATGCCGACGATATACACAATATTCATAGCGCGTATCCCTTCTTTTCTCTATTGGGAGGCAGGATGCGGCCCCGCCTCAGCTCCGCCTGTCCAGAACACTGATCTCCCGGTGGATGTCCTGGACCTTCGCGTTATAGTCGGCAATTTTCTGGATGATCTCTTCTACGGTGTCCTTGACCAGATAATAGTCATGGTTCATCATAACGATTTTGCACTCCGGGATCAGCTCGATGCACTCGATCTGATTGTGATTGACCAAAAAGCGCTCATTATTCATTTTCCGCAATACGATCAAGATTATGCCTCCTCGCTTCCGGCCTTCCCCCGCCGGGAATCCGGCGGGGGAAGGTATCTGTTTACTCCAGCGGCGCTCAGCGCTTCATGTTGACCAGCTCTTCCAGCATGGTGTCGGTCACGGTGACGATCCGGGTGTTGGCCTGATAGCCTCTCTGGTAAACGATCATATTGGCAAACTCAGTGGCCAGATCGGTTCCGGATGCCTCCAGAAAGCCAGGTTGAAGGCTGGTCTTGCTGCCAGCGGCCAGCATGTTTTCAGGATCCAGGTCCGCATTTCCCAGCTTGTCCTGATTGTTCAGGTATCCCGTTACAGAACTGTTGGCCGTTCCGATGGTCAGCGTCCCTGCTGCGTCGCCCGCGGTGAAGTAAGGGCCCTCGGTGTGCTCCAGGCCATTGGGGTTTGTCACCTTTCCCAGTGCAATATAGCCCACAACCACCGGGTCCCCAGTATCATCGTTGACACAGGATACCTGCCCGTTGCTGTCGATCTTCAGGCTGTTATAGGCGATGCAGTCACCGGTGGAGTTCTCTGCGTCCGTTCCTTCCTCCGCCGGAACATTGTGTCCGGTGTCATCCACACCAGGGAACAGGGCGTCCCCCGGCTTGATATCTCCCTGGGCGGCGTCTCCCACCGCCTTCATAGGCAGGCGGATAGGGACCAGCTGGGTACTGATCCCATCTCCGTTCGTACCGGCCTCATCTGCCTGATCAGCTCCATCCATATTGCAGGTCACGAAGCCATATACCACGTTGCCCGCGCCGTCCACCAGGTATCCATCCGAGTCAAATCGGAAATCACCTACCCTTGAGAGGGAGAGAGCTTTGGCGTCCTCCGCGTTGTTCACATCCACATCCTTAGGCCCCACCAGGAAAAAACCATCTCCCTGGATAAAACAGTCGGTGGGCATCCCGGTGGACTCCAGAGAGCTGGTCGTCATATCCAGATCGATGGTGCCGATGCTGCATCCATAGCCGGTCTGGCGCGGATTGGTCCCGCCTACCATGTTTGTGCCGGCGGAACCAGCGGCCTGAGTGGAATAGATGCTTTCCCGAAAGGTGACGCGGCCGGGCTTATAGCCATAAGTATTTACATTGGCCACATTGTTGCCCACTGTATTCAATGCCTCCATGTGTGCCTTCAGCCCGGAAATTCCCGCGCTCATTGCTCCTGTCAATGCCATGCTTCAGATCTCCTTTGCTTTTGGTGTTCTCTGTTTCGCGCCGCCGGGGGCCCGTCAGTCGCACGTCCCCCAGGACATCCAAAAATGGTCCTGTCCTCTGTTTGTCACAGGATCACGGCGCCGTCAATGTTGGTAAATATGTTCTCTTTCATCTCATCCTGGGACATGGTGGTAATGACCCGGCCGTTTGGAACGTTGATGATAAAGGCAAGGCTCTGGTCAAGGGCCAGGATATTCGTCGCCCCCTTGGCCTCCGCCCGCTCCACAGAGTCCGTCAGCCGGTCCAGAAGATTGGGTGTCACCTCGATCCCCCTCTCCTCTGCCCGCTCCATGGCGTGCTTGGAAAAGGCGATCTGTCTTCCGCCCGTCCGTTCCAGCTCCTGGCGCAGAGCTTGTACAAAGCCGTCCCCGCCTCTGGCCTGAACGGCTCGCGGTCGGCCTATCCCGGCTTCCAGACTGGCCCCCGTGATAGATGCTGTACGGTCGATCACTGCGCTCACCTCCTTTGGATCAGCCGCCCCTGCGGCTCAGGTCTCGGGCGTCTGCGTATCTCCGCCCTCACCGCTGCCTCCCTCCGGCTCATCTGGAGTCTCCGGAATATCTGGCAGGGTCCCCACCGCCATGATGTCGCTGAGGGCGTACATCTCTCCGTCTACAAAGATCACTGGTACTCCCTGGTACGTCCCTGTCCCGGTGACGGTCCCCACTACCTCCTGGAGCTTTCCATCCTCGCCGTACTCTCCAACCGTCACGGTCTTTCCCACCAGGGAAGCCGCATAGGTCAGCGTGTTGGCGTCCACCAGCGTGTCAATGCTGGTCTTGACCGTGGTCATCATCTGCACCACCGACATCTGTACCAGCTGATTGAGCATATCCGAAGTATCTGTGGTGTTGTCCATGGTCTGATTCTGCAGCTGCTGGACCATCAGCTGCAGATAGTCGGTAAAATCCAGCCCCATGTCCTCTCCCTTTTGATGGATCTCATAATCCTCCATCCAGGAGTTGTCCGAGGAGCCGGTCTTGCTGCTGCCATAGACGCTGGCCCGCTGACTAGCCAGCAGGCTGTCCAGCGCCTGGGGCATAAAATCGCTGCTCACTGTGCTTTCCTCCTTATTTTCTTACACAGGTGCGGTCTCCTGCTCCAGCAGCCCCAGCTTCAGCTGATGAAGGAAGTTTTCCGACTCCTCCCGCTTCGGGTCCCGGTGCTGCTCCTGGGGCTGTCCATTCTGCCCGCCGCCGTTCTGGTCAGTCTGCTGCCAGCTCCGCCCGCTCTCCTGAGGGTGGGCCACCTCGATCCGGACTTCCTGCTGGCTTCCGTTCTGAAGCATGGAGCCCAAAGTCCCCAGGTGCTCTCGCAGGAGGTTGGCTGTATGTTCGCTCTCCGCCCGCAGCACCACATGGAGTGCGCTGCCCTCACTCCGGGTCAGCTCCACCACCACATTACCCAAGTGCTCCGGTGTCAGCTTCAGCTCTATCTTCTGGATCCCCTGGTCCGCTATGCTGCGAATGGTCCTGCTCAGTCGGGCATCGAACTGTTCTGACGTGGTATCCAGCACTGCGCCGTCCCCTACCTTTACGGGAGCGGCCTCCGTCCCCTGGAACAGCTTCTGATCGCCTCCGGTCTGGAGCTGTGTGACCTCCACATCCATCTTCTGGTCTGTGCCCGGCTGCTTTCCACTCTGCTCCGACTGCCCCTCAGGCTGCTCCATGTGCTGGCCTTCCGCCTTAATCTGGAGCTCCGCTCCTTGTCCTTCACCCTCCGCCTGTCCAGCAGAAGAGATAAGGGACCCAGGTGCAGCCTCCTGTTCCGCTTTTTGCGGCACAGCCGCTTCACCAAAACGCTCAATATTCTGCGGGAGTGCTGGCTCCGCAGCCTTCTCTCCCTCCACAACAGCATCAGCTGCCGGCAAAGCAGGCGCCTGTGCTGTTATCTGTTCTGCCTGCTCCGTTACAACAGCGCAGCCCACGAATGGCACGATCCCCCCGCCGGCCAGGACCGAACTCAAATCCAGCATCAGTGGAACGCCCTGTCCAGCTGCTTGAGCCGCTACATCTTCGTCCTTCTGCTCCGTCTTTCCGGCCTCTGTATCTTGGGACGGATCTGTCTTCTGAGGCTCCTGCTCTGTTCTTTCCCGGTCTGCCTGGGTCCGCTTTTCATTCAAAAGCGCCTGAAAATCCATCTTCTGCTCCGGCCTGCCAGCAGACACCCCGATATCCGGCAGGGTGCTCTGGGCGATCTGTCCGGCCAAATAAGCCATTTGAAGCGTCAAATCACTTGTATTCATCTTTCTCACCTCCTTTCAATGCTGAAAGTCAGAGCAGGCCGGCTTCCACCGCACGAGTATTGGCCACCAGTTCGTCGATCCGCAGTTCTTCCTGCCTCTGGAGTTCTTTCTCATAGCTCTCCAGCTTTTTTTCCCGCAGTTTTTCCAGTGACGAGGTGTCCTGCCTGGCCGCGATCATCCTCTTCCGCCGTTCTTCGGCCTCCGTCTGAAGCTGGTGCAATCTGCTCTCCTCACGCTGGATCTCTCCCTCCAGCATCCGCAGCCCCATCTCATAGCCCATGGCGTCCGCAATGGTGATCCCCTCTGCCTCTGCCCTGCGAAACTGCTGATTCAGGCTCCGGTGGCGCGCCTCCGCTTCCCGCAGCCGCCGCTCCTGCTGCCGGACCCGCTGGATCGCCTCCGCGTATTCATTTTGAGCCCCATCCAGCACCTGGCGCTTATACTGGAGGACCGTATCCAGACCGAATTGAAACCGCTTCATTTCCGTTCCATCCTTTTCACAGCAGCCCGCGCATTGCCTCCAGATCCTCCTCATAGGAGAATGCCTCATTCACCCCTTGGGTCAGGAATTGGTTGATCCCGTCAATCTTGCTGATCGCGTAATCCAGCCGCGGGTTGGTCCCCGCCTTGTAAGCACCGATGGAGACCAGATCTGCATTCTTTTCATAGATCCCCATCACATCCCGTACCCGGGCCGCCAGAGTCAGGTGCTCCGGCGCGACGATGTCATTCATCAGGCGGGAGATGCTTGCGTTGATGTCGATGGCCGGGAAATGGTTGCTGTTGGCCAGCTTTCTGGAGAGCACAATGTGTCCGTCCAAAATGCCCCGCACGGTATCCGCGATGGGTTCGTTGGTATCGTCGCCCTCCACCAGCACAGTATAGACGCCGGTAATGGAGCCTTTTTGAAAATTTCCGCTACGCTCCAGCAGCTTGGGCAGTTCCGCATAGATAGACGGAGTATAGCCGCGCGCCACCGGGGGCTCCCCCACCGCCAGCCCGATCTCCCGCTGTGCCATGGCGAACCGGGTCAGTGAGTCCATCATCAGCAGCACATGACACCCCTGATCCCGAAAGTATTCCGCGATCCCGGTGGCTACTGAGGGGCACTGCTTGCGCAGCATAGCCGGCTGGTCAGAGGTTGCCACTACCAAGATGGAGCGGCGCATCCCCTCCTCTCCCAGGTCCTTTTCCATAAACTCCAGAACCTCGCGTCCCCGCTCCCCCACCAGGGCGATAACATTGATGTCCGCTTTCACATTTTTCGCGATCATCCCCATCAGTGTGCTTTTGCCTACACCAGATCCCGCAAAGATACCGATGCGCTGTCCCTTCCCGATGGTCAGCATGCTGTCTATCGCCTTCACGCCAAACTCCATCCGCTCCCGGATAGGGGGGCGTGACATGGGATTGATATACTGGTTCCGTTCCACACAGAAGGACGTACCTCCATGGAAGGGTCCCTTTCCATCAATGGGCTGTCCCAGTGCGTTAATCACCCGCCCTTTGAGAAAGGCTCCCATCATCAGGCTCAGCCTGCGGCCGGTATTGCGGACAAAATTTCCTGAAGAGATCCCGCTCATGTCGGAGTAGGGCATCAGCAGCATCCTGTCGTTCTTGAAGCCCACTACCTCCGCCAGGACCTGTCCACCGGATTCTCCGTTGTAAATCTGACAGATGTCGCCCACCGCCGCCCGGCCTCCCGATGCCTCGATAGACATGCCCACAATATTTTCAATTTTTCCGGTATAGCTGATGGTCTCCGCCTTTCGGACCTGCTGGATCTTGTCTTCAAACATGGAATCTGTGCCCTTTCCGCTGTCCCGGCTGTCAGCCTCCGCTGAGAACGTCCCGGATGTTGTTCAGCTGCGTGGACGCACTGGCGTCTATGATCTCGTCCGGCATCTCGATAATACAGGCACCCAGTTCATCATCTGACATAGGGATGATCTTGATATGCTCTGAGAGCCCTGCCAGCGCTGTGGTAAGCTCTGGGGTGATCTGGGCCAGATCCCTGGCCTCATATCCCCCCACATAGATATGCACCCACTCCCGGCGCTTCAGCTTTTCTGTCGCCACCTGGATCATACGGGCGATCACATCCCGGCTGGTCCGCAGACTGATGTGGATGACCTTCTCCGCTACTGCCAGGCTCAGCTCACACAGTTCATTCTGGGCCTGCTCCAGCAGCGAATCCCGCGCTGCCGCCGCCTGCTCCAGAAAGCTGCGGATACGCTCTGCCTCCTGTTTCCGATGCTCTTCTATCTGGGCCGCGCCCTCCACCCGGGCCTGCCGCAGTCCCTCTCCGTAGCCCTGCCGGTAGCCGTCCGCTCTGGCCAGCTCCTTCTCGGCCTCCGCCTCCTGCCGGATGTGCTGCCGCTCCTGTTCTAAAAGCTCCTCCGCCTGCTGCCGGGCATCCTCCAAGATCTTCTCCGCCTGGATCTTGGCGTAATTCAGGGCATCCGCCGCCGCAGTATGGGGCGCTTCCGGCTCCTGCTCCTGGAGCGGCGTTTCCTCCGCCTGTTCCCCCTCGGGCTCCGGGCTCTCCTCCACCTGGAGGCTCTCTGCATCCGGAAATACATAGGAGTTGACAGCCGGCTTCAGGAAGCTCTTAAAAATATTAGGCAATGATATCGTCCTTTCCGCCCTTGAGGATGATCAGCTCGCTGCGTTCCTCCAAGTCCCGGATGATCCCAACAATGCGCTGCTGGGCCTCCTCCACGTCCCGGATGCGGACATTGCTGGTAATCTCCAGATCCTCCCGGATGCTCTGCGCCATGCGGGCCGACATATTGGTGAAAATTTTGTTGGCCACATCGCTGTTTGCGCCCTTGAGCGCCAGCACCAGATCTCTGGGATCGCAGTCCCGGACAAACCGCTGCACCGAACGGTCATCCATGGTAACAATGTCCTCAAACACAAACATGCGCTTGCGGATCTCATCCGCCAGAGGCTCGTTGTACTCGGCCAGGCGGTCAAAGATGTTTTTCTCGCTGGAGCGGTCCAGATTGTTCATCACATCCGCCACAAAGTCTACTCCGCCCACCTTTACATTGCTGGCTGTCATCAGGCTGGAGAACTTCTTCTCCATCTCCGCCTCGATGATTTTTACCGCAGTGGGGGAGGCACTCTCCATATTGGCCATATTCTCAATCACCCGGACCTGCCGCTCGTCATCCAGCTCCTCGATCACGGCTGCTGATTTCTCCGCATCCACATAGGACAGCACCAGCGCGATGGTCTGCGGTCTCTCATGCTGCAAAGCCGCATACAGGGACTTCTCATCCGCCTTGTTCAAAAAGGCGAATTCTCGGTTTTTCAGCGACTTGGTCACCTTCTCCAGCAGGCTGGTAGCCGTCTGCTGGCCAAACGCCTTTTCCAGTACAGCCCTGGCGTATTCCAGGCCGCCCTCTGTCACCGCCTTGTTGGTCATGCACATCTGGTAGTACTCAGTCAGTACGTCTTCAGTGGCGCTGGAATCCAGATAACCCAGTTTTGCCACCTCCAGGGTAATCTGTTCCACGTCCTCCGGGTCCATGTACTGATAGAGCTGGGATGCCTTGTCTGTGCCCAGGGAGACGATCACCGCTGCCGCTTTCTGTTGCCTAGTCAGCCTGGGATGGGCGGTGCCTCCCTTGGATATAGGTTCGCTCATCCCGCGTCATCTCCTTCCCGCAGCCAGTTTTTCACCATCTGAGCCGCAATTTCCGGATTTTCCTCCGCAAATTTCCGCACATCCCTCCGCAGCTCCAAGCTCTTTTCCGTCTTCATATCCATGATATCGGCCCCCTCGGGAGCAGGCGCCGGGATCTCCTCCGCCCTCTGGACCGTCTGCACTCCATCCAGCTTCTTTCGGCGCTTTGACCGCCTGCGGATCAGCAGGACTACCATCAGGAGGATCACAAATACGCCCAGCCCGGCCAGCGCCGCATAGAGCATCCATGCCGGAACGCCATCCGGCACCGGGATCGGCGCCGTTCCCTCCTGATAGAAGGGTTGGATCAGAATGGATATCTTTTCATTCTGGAGCTCTGTGCCGATTCCGGCCGCCCGGGCCACATGGGGATAGAGGCTGTTTGCGCTGGCACCCCCCGCCACCGATTGGTTAATGGTGACAGACACCATCACATCCGCCACAGTTCCGGCCAGATGCTCCACCTGGACCTTCTCCGTGTCCACCAGGCTGTGCTCCTCACCGCTGTTAGAGATGAGCACCTCATCCCCGTTGGCATTCAGCTGCTCCTGAACATAGGTATTCAGATCTGCGTTTGAAGGGGTCCCGACCGTACCCCCGGCCGTCTCGTCTCCCCCCCGGATGATCTCCTGCTCGAAGACCCGGTCTCCGATGATGCCCTCTCCATCTTCCTCACCGCTGTAGTTGGTGGAATCGGTATAGGTCCGGTCCATGTTTACGATGCTGTTAACGCTCACCCGGATGTTTTCTTCCCCAAACAAGGGGATCAGCACCTGCATCACCTGGGTGCGGATCTTGTTGTTTGTCTGCTCTTCCAGGCGCATCTTCAGCGCAGAGATGTCCTGTACATCGGTGATCCCGTCCTGGGCAGTATAGTTGTTGCCGAACTGGTCCTCAATGGCCACAGCGTCGATGCTCAGTCCCTGAACCGCATGGCTGACCGCATTGCGGATCGCCTTCACCTGCCCGTCTGTGAGGGAGGCACCTTCCTCCATGGTCACGATCACTGTGGCGCGGGCCTCCACCACATTGCCGCTGTCCAGCACATAGGTATGGTCCTCTCCAGGCGTGATAAAGACTGCCGCGTCCCGCACAGAGGAAAAATTGCGGATCACGCCCGCCAGCCTGTCCTGTAAGTCATACAGTGCCAACTGACTGCGCTCTGATTCTGTGGTCAGACTGCTCACGTGGTCCAGATACATGGAATAACCCGACCCGGAGTTTGGATAGCCCTCTATCAGAAGTGCCGCCTTCAGCTGCTCCTCCTGACTTTCCGGAACCAGGACCGTGTCCTCCCCCTGGATCTGGTAATCCGTCACCCCGTTATCAGACAGATAGGAGACGATCGCGGTCAGATCCGTCTGGTTCAGCCCGGTAAAAAGGACTGTATAGGGCTGGTTCAGGCTCACAGCCAGTACCAGAGCAATCACCACAAGGACCGCAGCCGCTCCGGCCCCTAAAAGGATCTTTGTTTTTTTTGCCGCAGACAGCCACCACTGTTTGATCTTCTGGAAGAATCCCTTTACCTTCTCTTGCACTGCTTACTCCCTCCGGCTCCTGCTGTGATTACAAACTGATCCGCATGAGCTCGTTGTAAGCATCCAGAGCCTTATTCCTCAGCTGAATCAACAGATTGACAGACATTGACCACTGGCTGCTGGCAATGGACATCTCCGCAGGGTTGTCCATCTGACCGGTCGCCAAACGATATTCTGCATCATTCTTTACCCGCTCTGTCTCTTTCACATTTTCCACTGCCGCCTGAAAAATATCAGCAAACAGCGAGCCCTGCTCCCGGCTGTCCCCGGCTGTCCCGACGCCTCCTGCAGTATCTCCCCGAAAAAGGGGTTGGATGGGGTCTATAGGCCGAAAATCCATCACTGTTTTCTCCTCCGCATCTGCACTACCAGCACCTGATCAGCAGGTGCTGGTTTCAATCTTTCTCTTATTTCCCGATCTCGAGTCCCTTAGCCGCCACCTGTTTGAGCACATTGAATGCGGTCACATTGGCCGAATAGGCCTGACTGGCCGCCATGGCATCCGCCATCTCCTGCATCAGATCCACGTTGGGCATCTCTACATATCCCTCCGCATTGGCATCAGGGTGCTCAGGATCATAGACGAGCTTAAAGTCAGAGGGGTCCTCCACAATTTCAGTTACCCGAACGCCTCCCGCGGTGCCGGAGGCTCCTCTCCCCAAGGCACGGTCCAGTGCCGCCTGAAACGGGCTGCGCTCTCCCTCCGCCTCAAATACCACCATCTTGCGTCGGTAGGCTCCGCCCCCCTCTGTCCGCGTGGTGGTCCTGTTCGTGATGTTCTCCGATACTACGTCCAGGCGGAGCTGCTGAGCGGTCAGCCCTGATCCCACCACATTCATTGAGCTTAAAAACGCCATATTAGGTCCCTCCCTGTCTCATCAGCCGCGGATGACGGCCTGAAGCGTAGCAATGTCGCTGGAAATGGCCCCAAATACATACTGCATTTGATACCCGTTGCGTGCCAGCTCCACGGACTGTTCTGTGATATTGACACCGTTTCCGTCCATGCGGACACTCTCCTGCGCCTCCCGCACGACTACGGGCGTCTCTTCAATGGCCTTCCGGATGGAAGAAGAGGAGATTCCATTTTGGGCGGAGGAGAGGACGGCATTTTTGAGCGCCTCCTCAAACGTAGCGTATTTCACCTGATAGCCCGGTGTCTCCACATTTGCGATGTTGTCTAAAATGCAGGATTGCTTGCTCCACAGAAATTCCATGGAGCGCTGCATCATCAGGAATGAGTTGCTGCTGAGACCATCCATTTTATCGACCAGCCCTCTCTTCTTTTTCGGTCATTTTCATGGTTTTTCGACAAAATCTGCAAAAAACAAACCCGTTACCACATAATAATAAGATATGTTGTTTGCGCACAAAAAAGAAACAACATAATAATAAGTTATGTTGTTTACATACGAAAAAAAAGTTCTGAAAAATCTTTTGTCGCTATTATTCTACAATTTTCCCCACACTTTTGCAAGTCGAATTTTGCCTCTTTTTATACAAAAAAACAAGAGGCCATTCTTTTTTCTTTTACATTTTCTAAGATATTTTTTGAAAAATCGCATTAAACCACCGAAAAAGTTTACATTTTTCTGGGCTAACATCGATAAAACCACTTAAGTACAGGCCGGTATTTTGACCGCTTGCTAATCATGCCCACATCGAAAGAAACAACATAACTTATTATTACGTTGTTTTTTATTGCGAGACGGCTGCTCCGTATTCAGCACCGGAACGAACAGGTTTAAAGATTCGATCTGTGCTCGGTGGACCTCACCTGTTGCCAGAGTATAGATACGCGTTGTATTGACGTTTTTATGTCCAAGGATATCCGCTAAATGCAGGATATCCTTCTCTTTTTCGTAAAAGGTGCTGGCAAACAGATGCCGCAGATTATGGGGATATACTTTTTCCTCTGGCACTCCAGCTTCCCTGCACAGCTTCTGCATCGCTCTCCACACATTGCTCCGGTCCACGGGCCTTCCACCGCGGGTAATAAAAATCGGGCCGTGAGAGATCCCTATCCATGCCGCATAGTCCAGAAGGACATCGCAAAGCTTTTGCGGGATCAGGATCACCCGGCTCTTGCCTTTATTTTTTGCAATAGTGTTTCCACTCACTGCCGCCTCAACTGTAATATATTGCAGCTCACTGATCCGGATCCCAGTAGCGCACAGCGTCAAGATCAGGAAGTACAGACGGATCTGTTTTTTCCGCCGGGCTGTCTCCAAAAGGCGCCTATATTCCTCCCGCCCCAGCTCCTTTCTCTGGTCACAAAAAGTCTGGTACTGCAGCTTGAACAGCTTGACGCAGCATTCCCCTGCCCCGACAAATTTCAGAAACTGATTCACTGCAGTCAGCATGGAATTTGCGCTGCGCACCGCGTACCGCTCTCCCAGCCAATTTTTATATTCAATGATCTGCTCCTTCCGGAAGGAGCCTTTCCCCTTCTGAAAGGTCAGAAACACTTTGACATCATGCATATATTTTCTGATCGTCGCCTCGCTTTTTTCATCCAGCTCCAGATATCGGCGAAAGGCTTCCAGTGCCCCATCTTCTTTCTCAAAAACATTCTTTCCTGCATTTTTTAGACTCATAATTTCTCCTCCAAATCGCTTTTTTCATGTTGAGGTATGCATCTATTGTAGTAGCTGGGACACAAAGTTCCCTTGTTTTAGTGAATGTTTTTACATGTATTATGAGTCCAAGTACGGAAGTCTATTTCACTGCCTGCCCTGCTGCATAGAAAAATCCCTGCCGGACCTCCGTATTCACGGAGGTCCGGCAGGGATCCTATTCTCATATATTCAACGCTCAAAGGGTCAGCGCGTTGGCCAGCATCACAGCCATCTCAGCGCGAGTGATCGCCTTTTGCGGACTTATGGTTTGATCTGCTGTTCCTGACAGGACTCCATACTCCACCATAACTGCCATGGCGCTTCGCGCATAGGCTGAAATGCTGCTTTCGTCCCGGAAGCGGCTGAGCATCTGCTCATTTCCGCTGCCCAGGCTCCATCCATCCGCCTGCATTGCCTTCATCAGGAACACCGCAGCATCCTGGCGGGTAACCGGTGATCCTGGATGGAACCCTCCGTCCGGATAGCCGCCTGTAATGCCCAGCGCTTGGGCAGTCATAACAGCCTGGGCATAGTAGCTGTCCCGGGGAACATCCCAGAATCCAGCCTTTCCCTGCCCAGAGAGCTGAAACGCCTGACAGAGCATCAGTACATAGTCTCCCCGGGTGATCTGCTGTCCGGGGCTGTATGTCCCATTTCCCGTCCCGTGGACCACTCCGTTTTCATACAGGAGATCCACCGCCGGAACCGCCCACTCAAAGGAGCTCATATCCCAAAAATACCGTGAGGCTGTGGCGGGCCTTACCGAGATCTGGATCCGACCGCGGTATTCGTTTCCTTTTGTGTCCCATCCTGTATAGGAGATACTTGCTGTCCCCTGATAGCCCACTTTCGGAACAAAGGTGATCTCCGAAATTCCAGGGGACTTCGCCGGATAATAGCTGGTGGTCATCCGGACCTCTGTATTGCTTTCCCCCGCTCCCTGGTATTGAAAATAGAGTCTTCCCACACTGCTGCTGGGTGTATCAAAACGCACATAGGCCAGTCCGCCCATCCCGCGGTCCTCACATGCCTCTTGGAAGTCCCGGGCGTAGAAGGAGAGCGGGCGGCCGTCTGTCGCGTAGGTGATCACAGAAGGCCCTTTCGGCTCCTCCACCGTAATTCTCACAGTCCCTTCAAATTTGCCGCCATCTGTGCTCCAGCCGGTAAATTCCAGATCCACCGCTCCGAAAACACCTTCAGCGGGGACAAAGCACACCCGGTCCAGATAGGGATCTGTCCCACGGTAGTAGCTCTTGGACTCCGTCACCTTACTGTCATAGTCACCATCGTCATATCCGTAATACAGCGTCCCCTTGGAGGAGCTGGGCAGCTCGAAGCGGACATAGCGCAGCCGGCTTCCAGTCATCTCCTGACAGAGATCGTCAAAATCTCCATCGTCAAAGGTGACAAAGCTGTTGGGCTTCACCCGGTACTCGATGAGGTCCGATCCAGTATCCACGCCGATCTCCAGCTGGCCCGAGAAGTCCTCTCCATTCGTCCCCCGCCCGGTAAAGGGAATGGAGACCACGCCAGAAAAATTCCGGGCCGGCACGAAGGTCACCTGGTCCAGATAGGGACTCCCGGAGCGGTAATAGCATTTAGAGCTGGTCACCTTGCTGTCATAATCTCCGTTATCATAGCGATAGTACAGGGTCCCCTGGGCTGCGGGGGGAGGGTCAAAGCTGACATGATCGAGCGTGCTCCCCGTCAGTTCACGGCACAGCGCGTTGAAATCGTTGTCATCCAGTGTGACTTTTCCATTTCGATGGACGGAATAGCGGATATCTCCTTTGCCGCCCCGGCCAACGGCCACCTCCACAGTACCGGCAAACCGGTTTCCCTTTGTATCCCAGGCGTTAAAATCGATCTCCGCCGTTCCGGAGAAATCCCTGTCTGCCACAAAGGTGACCCGTCTGAGGTAAGGGGAAGACGACCGGTAATAGCTGCGTCCCTCTGTTACCCGGCTGTCATAGGAGCCGTTTCCGGTATAGTTGTAATACAGAGTCCCCTCTGAAGAAGCAGGCAGTTCAAACTGGACATAGTCCAAAGCATATCCCGTGATCCGTTTGGCCAGGTCATTGAAATCACTCTCGTCTAGGTTCAGCCGTCCCCCCTGAGCGATGGAATAATTCAGGTCGCCCCGACCGCTGGCCTCAGAGATCCGGATCGTGATCCTCCCCCGGAAGGAGTCGCCGTAGACGTTGTATCCGGTATAGGAGATCACGACCTGACCGCTGCCTCCCTCAGGTACAAAATAGACATCGGACAGACTGGGAGTTCCGGAACGCTTGTACTCCTTGGAGGGGTCTACCTCGCTGCCCGGATTGGCCGGGGAGATATAACGGTAATACAGAGTTCCCTTTCCACTGTCCGGATGAGAGAATTCCACATAGCTCAGATCCCGGCCTGTCCGGTTCCGGCAGACTCGGTTGAAGTCATCCGGGTCAAACTGGACCGCCTTATCGGCGGAGGCAGCATACTCGATCTCCTCTGTCTCCTCCACCTCTACCTCAATGGTCCCCTGAAAGGAGCCCCCATCCCTTGCATAGCCGGTATAGGAGATCACTGCCGTTCCGCTGAAATCTCCCTTGGGGACAAAAGCCACATCGCCCAGGCCCATCTGGCTGGCTGAGGGATCGGCATAGTAGTTCTCGCTGGTCCCCACCCCGGCTCCAGTATCCCCTTCAGAATTATAGCGATAGTAGAGCGTGCCCTGCCGGGTATTCACCCACAGGCCGCCCACATAGTCCAGTGAGCTTCCCAGCACGCTTCGGCACTCCCGCTCCAACTCTCTCTGGATCTCGTCAAAGCGCAGCGGGTCCCCCGCTCCTGCAGCTGCCGTGATCACATCAGCGGTGTTGGCCTCTACAGTGACCTGGCAGGAAGCCGTATAAAGGCGGCCGCCCGCCCGGATCTCGGCGGTGACCGTGGCCTCTCCCACGGATACAGGATAGAGATACCCATTGTCCACCTTCAAGATCCTCTCATCGCTGCTGGTCCAGGCGGCATCCTCCCGCTCCAGCGCCGCGCCATAGACTTCCGGGATCAGGCGCTGATTTTCATTTTCCCGCATAATAAGGTTCTCCGGCAGAACGATGCCCCGCACGGCAGCCTCACAGGAATCTGTCAGGCCGCTCTGCGACCGGGCCGTAATTTTTGTGCGCCCCGGTTCCCGCCCCGCGGTCACCAGTCCAGTGTCCCTGTCCACCTCCGCGGCATCCGGGTCCGAGCTGGACCAAGTCACAGGCTCAGCCTGATCTGCCGGGGTGATCTCGGCCCGGAGCTGGAGGGTCTCACCCGGCTCCAGCTCCTGATCCCCCTCCGGGGTGATCTGAAGGCCGGCCGGCTGATCCGGAACCACAGTGATCGCGCAGGTGTCCCTCTCCGCGCCTCCCTGACAGGTCACAGTGGCCACCAGGGTCACCGGGTCTGTCTCCGTGGTCTCGGCGGTGTTGACTGCCTCCACCTCCACGGTCCAGCTGTCCCGACCAGAGGCGATCCTGACCCGCTCCGGATCGTTGTTCTCAAGGGACCACTCGATCCGCGCGTCTTCCATCTGGTCCTGGCTCAGCCCGGCGGCCGAAGCCTCCACATAGGCCCGCTCCCCCACTTTCATGGAGAGGTTGGAGGGTGTGACCGTCACACCGGTCAGCTGTCCGCCGCCCTCCGGCTCCCCCTCTGCCGCCCAGGCCCCGGGCACCAGAGAGCCCGCCAGCACCAGTGCCAATGCCAGGGCGGCGATCCTGTTCGCGATACTTCTTTTCATCATGATCCCTCCCGGATCTTAAGCCATGGGCGGGCAATGCTTTGCCCGCCCATGTGGGCTTTTTCCTTTAGTTTCCCGGATAATTGCCCTGTGTCACCACAAAGTGATAGGTGGTCCCTCCTGTGATCAGCCCGATCCCCTCTGTCGGCTGCAGCTCCAGCGTATAGCTGTCGTTCTGGCGGCTGTTGGCGGATGCGTCCGCCAGATGGCCCGTGTTGCAGAAGCTGAACGTGGCCCCCACCGGTGCATCCCAGAAATCCAGCGTAATGGTGTTGGTGGTATTGCCCGATTCCTTGCTGTACTTCAAATTGCTCTGACTCTGGTTGACCAGATTCAGGAACCCCACTTCCTTCTGTTTGTCCACATCGCGCTGGATGATGGCCCGGAGGGTGTCCGGATTGCCGGAATCGTTGATGTGGTAGATGGTCTCGCTGAACTGGAGTGTCACAGTTCCGGAGACCCGTACAGGATCTGCAGCATCGTTTACCTTGGTCACCGTGGTCGTCACCTTGAGCAGCACAGGGGCGTCTTCGTCTGGGATGCGCACCCCGTCCACCGCCTTGAAGGTCCACTTCCCGCCCAGCGCATTCTGGGCTGTAGCCAAACAGACATAGGCAGTGGCGCTCTCCGGGTCCATGGCATTGGTAAAGTCATGGGCCTGGGGCTCTTTCTGCGCCATATTGGGGATACTGCCCTTGTCCAGCGCCTCGCTGCTGGTCTGGCTGGTGATGGCCTGACGCACCTGCTCCTTGGTCTCCTCACTGGCATAGCGGTCAAAATAGGATTCACCTGTCACACCGTTGATGGTCTTTTGAATGGCCTCCAGCAGCGTCAGGTCAGTTATCTCTGCTTCAACCTTATCTCGGTACTCTGGGTCCAGATGATTTCCCGCCAGGTTTTGCCCAAACAGGGGGGGCAGCTTGTTGGAGGCAAACAGGGAATAGTACAGGGTGGCATCCTGGGAGGTGGTGAACTCCACCTCCGGGTTGACCGCCCGCATCGTGATGTAGGCCGGAGTCACATCGTCTGTGCTGAACCGGTAGGCATAGACCTCCGAATAGACCTGGGAGGAGCTGCCCTGGATCACAAAATAGGCGATGTAGTCCGTTTTGACTTCCAGATCCTGGACGATCTTCTCCACCTCTGTGGCGCCGCCCTGAATGGAGCCGTGCTTGATGCGTGCGTTGGCCTGATTCCCCGCGTTGATGATAGACAAGGGCGTGGGTGCGGTGATGTTAAATGGGTATTCCATTCCGCCGCTGCCCGGATCGTTCTCCCCATTTTTTGGAAGCGCTTCGTAGTCTGTTTTATCGGTACTGAAATGATATTTCTTTGAGCCGTCCCGCTTCTCGCCCTCTGTAGTTACCGTCCCGTATGGAGCCACCATATAATAGATGGTCCCCGGCCGGTCCAGCATCAGGTACATTTTGACGCTGGAATCTCCCGTCTCAAAGTTCGGCCGGTTATCCACAAAGATGGGCGGGGTCTGGTCGCTGAACTGCTTGCGCAGCGTAAAGTCGTCCGGCTGTCCAATGTTGGTCACCCCTTCAGCCAGCGCTTCCTCCAGTGCGGAGCTGTCCAGCCGTCCGTTGGCCAGGCTTCCCAGATCGCTGGTGCTGCCCGCCACCACAGTGACTCCCATCGTTACCCGCTGGCTCCAGGTATCCCGGTCCCCCAGGGTGCCCACCCGGGTAAAGTGGACGGCATACTCATACTGGTTCTCCTCCAGCAGCTGATTCAACTGCTGGAACTGGGGGTTGTTTCCCTTCTGGAGGATCCGAGTCAGGCTGACGCCCCTCCGGTCGTCTCCGTCCGGCACTGTCAGCTCGATCTCCTCGCCGATCCGCTCCCATTTCCCCGGCGTTTCAGCAAGATTGGTCCGGCGGTACAGATCAAAGGCAATGCTGGTGTCTGACCAGATGATCATATCCCAGTCCACGTTGTCCGGCACGCTCTCAGTAGTGGCGGGCGCCAGCAGCCAGCTGATATCTACCAGCTTGTCATCCCCCATCAGCTGGATCTCCTGCCCCGGGTCATGGTAGTCTGTGATCGTTCCCTCCAGCGTGGACTCATTGGGGTTGCTCAGGTTGACCACTGCGAAAATGGTCTTGAAGGTATCCAGCTTGGTCTTTCCCATGATATTTTTGGCGTCTGAGGTGTCGGAAATGGTGTTGGCCTCGATCTCAAAGTGGTACTCTGCACCGCTCTGGAGATTCAGAGCACTCTCCTTCTCGCTGTCCGCAGTCCGGAAGATCACCACCGTTTTTCCCTCTTCCATGGTAACCTCGGCATAACGGTAGTCGATCACCCAGCCTCCCTGGGTCTTGTCTGCGGCATCCACACCATCGGCCACCAGCTCCGGGCGCCCGCTCCCTGTGTCCACATAGAGCTTGATGCTGTTTCTCAGCACATTTCCCAGGGCCGTTCTGGCCTGTTCCTTCTCCGTCTCCCCCTTGGCGGCAGTCACCCGGTCGTAATACTCCTTCAGTGTCACATTGGCTGCCGCGTCCTGGACCTCCTCACTGAACACCAGCCGGATATCTGTGTCCGGATAAGGCGTCCCCGATTCGTCCCCGTTGTAGCGGGTAAACTCCTGGACCACGGTGGGGGCGCTGGGGTCCAGGGTATGGATAGTGATCACCTGAACTCTGGCGGAGTAGTTGCCTGCTTTGTCCTGCGCTACATAATACAGGTCATAGGCCTTCTCTGGGTCGAGCCCGCTGACATTGAAGCTCACATCTTTGTCCTGGCTCATGTTCACCTTGCCGCTTTTCAGGGCGTTCATCCCCGCAGAAACCTGCATCTTGGCCGTATCACTGGACAGGTCCACCGGGCCGGACTGCCCCGCCAGAGGCTTGGGGTACTCTGTCCCCTGTTCCACCACCACCCAATACAGGGTTCCCGCCTCATTCAGATTGGCATAGAGGCCCACCGAGGTCCGCTCCACCTTGTTTACTGTGGCGTTGGTGTTGAACTTGGGCGGGGTGCGGTCCACAGTCGTGAAGGACAGCTTCTCCACCCGGGAGCTCTGTCCCCCTTCCACATCAGTGAGCCACAGATACAGATCATAGCTCTCCAGTTCCTCCAGTGCCACGTTGTTCACATCAAAGGAATAGGCGGTGTTTTTGGTCACATCTCTGCTTCCATAGCCAAGATTTCCTGTTACGGCGTTGGCCTTGAAGTCCTGCGCCGTGGGAGCCTGCGCGCCTTTGGGCAGCAGCGCCCAGTAAAGCCGGCAGCTCTTGGTCGCCATCACAGTCACCTGCGCAGACACATTTGTGACCTTGGACATATAGGGGTACCCATCGGCAAAGCCTGGCACCGTATTGTCCGGAGTCGTGAAGGAGAGCACCTTCAACGGACTCTGATCCCCTCTGGCATCCACCAGCACCGCGGAAAGATAGTAGGAGCCGTCGGAGACGAGCTTGCTGATTTTTGCCGTAGACCTCTCTCCCGCCCCGCTCAGGGCGGCAGAGCCATTTGCCACGATCTTCGTGGTATAGGAGGGCGGATCGATCAGCTCATCCGTCCCCACCGAACCATCTGTCACCGAGGTGACAGCCCAGTACACGGTCCCACGCTTATTGCCGCTGAACTGCGCTGTGGCAGAGGTTGGGGCCAGGTCAGTGATTTTGGGATACCCTGAGAGCAGACGCGGATCTGCGGAGGACTCTGCCGCTGCCTCACTGTCCATGTTTTCTCCGTCGATGTTGGCCGTATCCCCCGGCCGGATCACGATCTGATCGGGCAGCATGGACACATTGCTCCCCGGTGCGTTCACCACCAGATCTCCGATGTCTCCGTCCCCAGTGACTGTGGTCCCCACATCCAGATTGACATGATCTACCTCCGCGCCGGAAGAGATCTCCAGTGTGCTGTCCACTGCCTTCTCATCCACTGTAATGGTGTCCACACGTCCGCTAGAGATGCTCAGTGCAGACTCCGGTGTGCGGTTGACCACATTCTTGATGTTGCCTGCCAGCTTCAGCTCCAGGCCGTTTTCTCCGTTGAGCTCGATCTCCCCGATGCCGTGTCCGGCTGGGGTATTGTCCGCCAAAAAGGCGTCTGTCCGGACGCTGGCCTGCTGGATCAGGCCATCTCCCTCCACCCGGAGGGAGACCTGCTGGTTTTTGATGTTGTCCACCACCAGCTTGGGGGCGTCCACATTGCGGAGGATCACGCTGTCCTCGCCCGCTTCACTGACGCCGCCGCCGCTGACCACGATCTCCCCCAGCACCTTCACGTTCTCCAGCACCACGTCACCCAGTTCCACCCCCGCAGTGACGTACAGATTTCCCGCCACAACGGTATCTTTCAGAGTAACACCGGAGGATGTGATCGTCACGTTGCCCCAAACATCTCCCAGTGTAGTAGTACCAGGCCTGCTGACCGGGGTGCCAACGGCGTTCAGGAGGATCACCGCAGCCTCCCCCCGGGTGATGCTTTTCTGCGGCCGGAAGGTGCCGTCCGGATAACCGCTGATCAGGTTATTCTCCGCTGCCGCGGAGACCATTCCTCGGCTCCATGTACTGATGCTTCTTCCGTCCGCAAAACTGGTGTTCTCCCCCACTGCCGGTTCCATCATCAGGTTCTTCGCCAGAATGAAAGCCGCCTCCTCCCGGGTGATGCTCAGGTTCGGGGAAAATGCAGTAGGGGAGGTCCCCGTAATATATCCCTCCGTATAGCCGATGTCTACATCTTCCGCATACCATGCGGTGCCCGGAACATCCCGGAAGGGATGTCCCCCCGCAGATCGATAGCCAAATGCCCGGTTGATGATAGTGACAAATTCCGCCCGGGTGATGGGGTCTCCCGGCCTCAGATCCCCATCTGCATCCCCCTGAAGCAGTCCCAGCTCTTCCATTCTTTTCATATATGGCTCTGTATAGTCCGCATGGACCTGTGCCGGGAGCGCCCATATCAAGGTGCAGGCCATGGCACACAGCAGCAGGAAGACAGCCGCCGTCCTCAGATATTCAAAACGAAACTCTTTCCATCTCTTCATCTCTGTCCACTGCTTCCTTTCTCTTTCAGCTTCACTCAGATCCCGGTCGTCCCGCTCAGCTGCAGACTGAATACTGCCTCCCGGATCATCTTTTCTTCCTCATGGACCAGTTCCTCAAACGCCGCTGCAAACAGTGGGATCGGTTCCCCTGAGGGACGCTGCCGCAGCACTTTTATGTTCAGCAGCAGGGGCTGAGCCGTGATCGGCACGGCGATCTGCACGATCTCTCCCTCCGCCAGCGTCCTTGCGCAGAAAAAAGATATCCCCCCGCAGCTCAGGTCATTGCTCAAAATAGGCAGTCTGCCCTTCCATTCCCCTGAGACTGGGTACAGGTAGCTCTCAAACCGGACCGGCATCCGCAGGTTGCGCCGCACATCTTCTCCCAGCCTTCGGACCGACTCGACTGAGATGATATTTCCATCCCGGCGGATGATCCGTCCCTCCATCGCCGGAACTTTTTCCGATGAGCTCACCAAGCTGACATACTCATGGGACAGCACCCGCTTGATATCCCCGCTGTCCACTTGGATCTCCCAGACCGACTTTTCCAGCCCGTCATCAGATGTTCCGTGGGCCACGGGGTTCCCGCGGCTGTCGATCATCAAATATTGATGTCTCATGTCTTTTCCCCTCCTGCGGCTGGTCCAGTCTGCTTGTTTCGTTCTCTCCGAAATTTCTCAGGGTCCTTTGGGTCGAAATTGAGAAAATAGACATAAATCTCCACAATTGCCTGATACAGCTCCTCCGGGATCTCCCGTCCCAGTTCCATCTGGGACAGCACCGTGGCCAGCGAGTTGTCCTCATAGACCGGCACTCCGCTCTCCACCGCCACTTCCACGATCTTCTCTGCCAAGTGGCCCATACCTGACGCCACTATGACCGGTGCCCCATTTCCCGGAGAATACTGCAGGGCTACCGCCCGCTCCCCCTCCCCGGGGATCTGGCCTCTGCTAGACCTTGACATTTACACTCCTCTTTCCCTCAAACAGGTCGGGAAACACCTCCGTCAGAGCCAGCGGTCTTTCCCGTTTCATCACGCGGACGTTCTTTCCAGACAATCCGTGGGAGGCCAGTATCTCCCGAAGGTCCTCTGCGACCACCCCGCCGCACTCCATCACCGCATCCGGACCATAAATATCCAGTTCGATCTCTTCCTGCCGGGCGGCCAGCGTCATCTCCAGATACCCCAGCGACTGGATATCCAGCTTGAAGAGGAACTGAATTTTTTCTTGGCCCGGCTGGCGGCTCCCCTTCTCCCGGTCCTCCGCGTCAGGATCTACCCAAAGCTCAGAATACATCGCCCTTCCGTTCCACTCCAGCGGGATGATCATATGGTTGAGCGGCATAAAAACGCTTTCATTCAGCAGGAACGCCCGCACCAGTTCCTGGAAGCCCTCCCGGACATCAGCCCCATACTTCCCTTGGAGTGCCTGCGCCGCCGTGTGGGCCAGGCGCTGGGCAAATTGGTCCTCCTGAACGGCTCTTGTGAAGCTGTTCTCCCGCAGGAGGCGCAGCAGGGCCGCATCGTCAAGTTCGTTCAGTCCGGCCAGCATCTCTCCATATCCGCTCAGCTGGCGGAAGGCGGCCAGGACCCCCTCCTCCCCGCCGTTTTCATAGCGCGCCACATCCAGCATCAGAAGTCCGATCAGAGTCCTCAGCTTCCCAATATCATGGGTCCGCTCCACATAGGAGCCCAGATATGGAATGATC